>DATCNU010000072.1:0-4427 GCA_036565085.1 Arthrobacter sp. | reverse complement strand
CGTCTCCGGGTGTTTACGGGCGTAGAGCGCCAGAAGGACCAGCAGGACGGCATAGATCAGGACCACGCCGCCGATGACGGCGATTATCGCGTCCCACCAGTTCATTCGATGACCTCTTCGATTGTCGTTTCAGTGATGCATACCGATTCGCAGTCTGCGTCAGCCGGTCACGGCATCTTCCCACGGACGGGGCCGTGAAGCAGACTCGAGTGATCCAGACCCCCTGCCGGAATTGGCGCCCCCGACCGGTCCACAGTTGTGCCCCGTCGACGCGGGCGTATCCAGACACGTGCCTGGAATCACTCTTCGGCCCAGCGGCTTTCGCTCCTGCCCTGCCGAAACCCAGGCTGCCGACAATTCCTTCATGGCATCCGGTCCTGGCATCAATTCTGTAAACACCCCGTGTGCTCGTGCGGCCACGGCCCGCGGACACGCGAAAATCACTCCGCCGAAACACCCCGGCAACCTCGCCCGGGCATGCTGGCCTTACGGGGACACTACGGGCAGGAGGCGGCTCACATGGAAACTCAAGAGGTAAGTACCGTCCAGCTTCAAACGGGCGACTACATCGAGGCGTGGCACAACGGGAAGCTGTTCCACCAGGGGCGGGTGACCGACGTCGTACCCAAGCTGGATCTGTTCTGGATCCTGGACGCACGGACAGGCACCCGCAGGCTCCTGGATCCGGAGGCGCTGGTGATTGTCCGGGTGGCCGGAGCTGCAGGTGGCGGGCAAGCCGCTGGGGCGGCCGGCGGCGTGAGTGCGGAGCCGATGCCCGCCTGACGGGCACGGGCGCCCGTACCCAGCAGGCGCGATGGCACCCGGACGTCCGCTCCCTCTTGTGACCCGCGCGGCGACGGGCGCACAATGGGAGCTTCCAGGGTCCTCGGTAGCGGCGCACGCCATCATGTCCCGCCAGCCCGGGGAGGGAGGCGGGATCATGGGTCAGCGACTTCCGATTATCTACGTTCGCGGATTTGCCGGCGGCCAGAACGCCATTGATGATGCAGTGGATGATCCGTTCTACGGGTTCAACGAAGGATCCACCCACATCCGGATCGGCGCGGGAGGCCAACCGCGCTTCTATCAGTACGAAGGGCCGCTGCTGAGGCTCATGAAGGAACAGGACTACAAGATTTCGATCGCGGGAAGCCAGCAGCAGGTCCTGATGAACGCAAGCCCTGGGGAATTGGAGCCGGATTCAATCTGGATCTACAGGTTCTACGACGCGGACTCGGATACCTTCGGCCCGCCACCCAAGCCCTACGACATTGGCCTGGCAGCCAAAGGCCTGGCGGACTTCGTTGCCTTGGTGCGGTCAAAGACGCAGGGCGGGCCTCCGGTGTACCTGGTGGCCCATTCCATGGGCGGCCTCATCTGCCGGACTCTGTTGCAGCGTGAGTTGGACCAACCGAACGAGGTGGTGTCCAAGCTGTGCACCATCGGCACGCCCCATGGCGGCATCAATCCCGAACTGGGCGGCCCCGTCACCGCCTGGATCATGGACAAATTCGGACCCATGGGGTCGCAGATCTTTACTCCGGATCATATGCAGCAGTACATGATGCGGGATGACCATGACCCTGCCGCAGGAATCAACCCGAAAACCGGACAGTGGGACCCGCGGCGGATGATCGGTGAGTTTTCGCCTGGCCGGGTGCTGAGCATTGTGGGTACCAACGCTACGGACTACGCCGTCGCCCTGGGATTGTCGTCGGCCGTGATGGGAGTCCAGAGTGACGGCCTGGTGGCCATCCGCAACGCCTATGTCTACGGCTCCGCACGGGCATATGTGCACCGCTCCCATTCAGGGCGGTACGGGCTGGTTAATTCCGAGGAAATGTACCAGAACCTGAGCCGGTTTCTTTTTGGCGGACTGCGGGTGGAAGTCGGGCTCCACGGGCTCGACTTTGCCGACCAGGCTGACCGCGTCTGGCAAGCGCAAGTGCGGGTGGCCATTCAGGGAATTCCCGTCCTGATGCATGAACAGACCTCACAACATTTCTGTCCGGTGGATCTGAACGCCGAGGCCAAAGAGCTTTCGACGCCTGTTTCGCCGGTGCCGCTCGTGACGATCTTCCTGCAGCCCAAGACACTAGGCACGTGCCGGTATGCATTGGACCTGAAAGTCATGTCGCTGAAGGAAGAAGGCGGGATCCTGGGTTTCGGAGATCATTTGGAGCAAATAGGCGATTGGGAAGACACCCTGATAGTCGACGTGCAGCTCGACGGGAATGGAAGCGCGCACCGGCTCACCTGGCAGTGGAACAGCACCCTGACTGGCCGAATTGCTGACCAGACTGAACTCGCCAATCCACTGACCTGGGAACCGGACACCACCGGCGGGCACGAATGGCACATCGTGATTCCCCTTCCCGATGCAGCAAGATCTCTGCTGGGCGAGGATTCACGGCTGGACCTGGTAGCCACATTGTGGGACTGACAGGCAGCCGCCGGGAGCGGAAGCCAGCCGGGAGACTCACTTCCGCGGCTACCCCGGCGGGCGGGTGGCGTGGCCCAGGATGTGGGCAACCGGCGGCATCCACGGCTGGGCGGCGACGCCGATGCGCTGGTTATCCCGGACCGCAAACCCCGCGGAGGCGATCGCGTTCAGCGTGTCACGGTTGGGATGGCAGCCCCCGGCCATCCGGCTCCAGGCCGGCGTGAGGAGGTCCTCAGCCTTCCCGAGGAGCCAGTTCGCCGAGCGGACATGCTCATAGAAAGCCAGAGTCCCGCCCGGGCGCAGCACCCGCCGTATTTCCGCAAGCACCCGCGCCTGGTCCGCCACGCTGCACAGGACCAGGCTTGCGACGACGGCGTCCGCGCTGGCATCCTCCGCCGGAATCTTCTCTGCCGCCGCTGCCACCACCGTTACGGGGACCGGTGCCGAGGCCGCGCTCTCCACGGCCAGCTTCCTGAGGTAATCATCAGGCTCCAGGGCAAGGACCCGGGTGACCGTCCCGGGGTAGAGCGCGAAGGCCGACCCGTCGCCCGCACCAATCTCAATGACGGCTCCCCGCAGTCCTGCGAGCAGGCTGCGCCGGTGTTCCGTCCCGCCGCGGCGGTTCATGTCCCCGACCGCGCGGGCATAGGCGCGGGCGAAGCGGGGATGCTGCAGCCGCGCCAGGTCGTGGTCTTCCGGGCCCATGCTGCTCCTTAGGTATCTCCGGATCACGCTAACGGCAATCCTTGCCCTGCTGCAAGGCCCCGCCGGCGCCCGGGGAAGGGAACCGCAGTGGCGACGGCGTAAGAATCCCGGGCCCAGGTGCGGCGTACACGTGGCGGGTGCTAGGCTCCGTTGGTTATTCGAAAGCCGTCCGCGCCACCATCTGTGCGGAACAGAAAGAAACGCCATTGACTGCACCAACACGGTCCTCCGTTCCCGCCAGCGTTCCCAATCCCGAACTTGCCCCCAGGCCGGGGAATGCACTGACCAACTGGCTGCTGGAGCACAAGGTGCACCAGCCGGTAGGGCCTGAGGCGCCGGAAACAGGGGCACACCAGCAGAGCTGGTGGAAGGTCATGTGCCTGACGGGTGTGGACTACTTCTCCACCCTGTCCTACCTGCCGGGCATCGCGGCGTTGGCGGCCGGAGCACTGTCGCCCCTGGCCACCCTGCTCATCGTGGCCCTGACGCTGCTGGGCATGCTGCCCATGTACCGGCGGGTCGCCCAGGAAAGCCCGCACGGCCAAGGGTCCGTGGCGATGCTGGAGAACCTGCTGCCATTCTGGAAGGGCAAAATCTTCGTGCTGGTCCTGCTGGGGTTCGTGGCCACCTCCTGGATCATCACCATCACGCTCTCCGCTGCGGACGCCACGGTCCACATGCTCGAGAACCCCTTTCTGCCGCCCTTCCTCGAGGGCCAGGCCGTCCCCATCACCGTGGCTCTCCTTCTGATCCTGGGCGGCGTGTTCCTGCTCGGCTTCTCCGAGGCGGTGGCCGTGGCCATCCCGCTGGTGGCCGTCTTCCTGGTGCTGAATGCGATCATCATCGGGGTGGGAATTTACGACGCCGTCACGCGCCCGGGTGCCATGTCCGACTGGACCACAGCCCTCACCTCCTTCGGAGGCGGCATCGGCAACATCGCCGGGCCGGCCATTCTCGCCTTCCCGCTGCTGGTGCTGGGATTGTCGGGGTTTGAGACAGGCGTCAGCATGATGCCGCTCGTGGCAGCCAAGGGCTCCACGCCCGAGGAACAGCTGGCCACCCGCATCAGAAACACCCGCAAACTCCTCACCACCGCGGCCCTCATCATGAGCGTCTACCTGCTCGGCAGCAGCTTCGTGACCACGGTGCTGATTCCGGCCGAAGCCTTCCAGCCAGGCGGTGAGGCCAATGGGCGCGCCCTTGCCTACCTGGCCCACGAACTCCTCGGCAGCGTCTTCGGCTCGGTGTACGACGTCAGCAGCATCCTGATCCTCTGGTT
>DATCNU010000071.1:0-19207 GCA_036565085.1 Arthrobacter sp. | reverse complement strand
ACGGCAGGCGGCGTGGCTGGGGGCTTAGGCCCGCACAGCCAGGCGGCGATCCTTGACAAAGATGCCGTAGCTCAGGGCACCGACGATCAGCAGGATTCCGCCGATCAGGAACACCAGCGTGTAGTTGCCGCCCGTCTCGTTCAGGATGTAACCCGTGACGATCGGTGCCACCGCCGCGCCAAGGAAACCACCGAAGTTCTGGATGGCGCCCAGCGATGCCACCTGGTTGGATTCGGCAACGTCGGCTGCCAGGGTCCACAGAACACCAATCGGCACCTGCGCCGCGAAGTAGCCCACGGACAGCAGCACGATGGCCAGCGCCGTATTCTCCACATAAGCCACCGGCAGGACCGCTGCCGCGGCAAGCAAGGCGCCGCCAACGATCGGAATCTTTCGGGCGGTGACGGTGGGGACGCCGCGTTTGATCAGCTTGCCGGAGAGAATACCGCCTGCCAGGACACCGATAATGCCGCACAGGAAGGGCAGTCCGGCAAGCCATCCGATCTGGCTCAGGCTGAAGCCGCGAGCGGTCTGGAGGTAGCTCGGGAGCCAGGTGAGGTACACCCACACGGTGTAGAAGATGCCGAAGGCACCCAGGACCATGAACCAGGTGTTCTGCTGCTTGAGCAGTTCGCCCCAGCCGGCCTGCTTCTCCTTGGGCTGCTGCTCCTCCTGGAACTTTTCACCCTTGATGATGAATTGTTCCTTGAGGGTGGGGTCGCGGTAAATGCGGAGCCATACCAGCGCGATGACCACGCCAAGGGCGCCGATGACCACGAACATGCCGCGCCAGGTCATGGTCAACATCAGGAATGTAAGCAAGGGCGGTGCAATCGCGTTGGCGATCTGCGAGCCGGTGTTAACAATTGATACGGGGAGGGCTCGCTCGTTCTTGTCGAACCATTTGTCCGCCACTTTGAGCCCGGAGGTGAAGAAGGGAGATTCCGAAACACCCAGGGCGACCCGTGCGGCGTAGAGGAATCCAAACGAATTGGCCAGCGATGACAGCATGGAAACAATCGACCACAGGCCCGCCGCCCAGGCGAACATGCGCTTGGGTCCGAACCTGTCCACGAGGTAGCCCGCCGGCAGGTTTGCGATGGCGTAGGGCCAGGAGAAGGCAGACAGCAGCAGGCCCATCTGCAGGGTGTTCAGGCCGAATTCCTTGGCGATCGTCGTGTTGGCGATGCTGAGGTTGTTACGGTCCAGGTAATTGATGATGCCGCCGACGACGAGCAGTGCGATCAGGTACCACCTGATCCGGACGCTCCTGGAAGGCTTCACCACGGGCGTATGGGTTTCTGCTGATGCTTGGCTCATGCAGCTCACTCCTTTGTGTTCTGGACGGCAGTGCCTGCCGGTTGTTAGGGGATCTGATGCCTGGCGCTAGTGCCGGGCGTCGCTGATTGCCGCCAGGAATTTCTCCGCAGCACGGGCAACAAGCCTGTAGTCGCCGTCATTCTGTGCTGCCTTGGTAACGAAACTGCCCACTCCGACAGCCGTCACGCCGGCAGCAAACCAGGCGCGGACGTTCTCCGGAGTGACTCCGCCGGAGGGCATGATTGGCGCCTGCGGCAGGGGCGCCAGGATGGTCTTGACGTAGGCTGGACCTCCGAGTTCAGCCGGGAAGAGCTTGACGATGTCGGCCCCCGCTTCGAGGGTGTTGAGGACTTCCGTAGGCGTGAAGGCGCCACTGGCCGTGACCACCTGGTAGCGGTTGCCCGTGGCAATCATGTTTGGGTTCAGCTGCGGGCTGACAAGCAGCCGCGCGCCTGCAGAGATCGACGCATAGGCCGCCTCGGCGTCAAGAACGGTCCCTGCACCTACAACGATTCCCTGATCGCTGTACTTGTCAGCAAGCCGTTCGATGACCCCAAGGGCGCCGGGTACTGTCAACGGGACTTCCACCGCGCGGATGCCGCCGTCAATGGCGGCCTCAGCCACCCGGAAGGCCTCGTCGGCAGAATCCAGCCTCGCGATAAGCACTGCGCCGGTTCGGACAATGGTTTCTAAGACTTCAAATTTGTTTAACATCATTTAAGAGATTACCCCAAGGATTCACAAATGGGAACAGCCTGTGAAAGTTTGTTAAGCTGAATCCATCGACGTCTGCAAGGAGGCATCTGTGACACCGACCGTCCGGCCGCTCATCCCCGAGCAGCGGCACCAGGAGATCCTTCGCCTGTTGCGGCGCGAAGGAATCCTGAGCATCCGCAGCCTCACGGACTATATGAGCGTTTCGCATATGACAGTCCGGCGCGACATCACGGCCCTGGAGGATCTGGGCCAGGTGGTATCCGTGCAGGGCGGCGTCCGTTTGGCCGACTGGACGAGCCAGGAACCACCACGGGAGCGTGAGTTCCGCGCCCAACTGGAGCTGCCGCGCAAGCAGGCCATCGCGGAGCTGGCGGCAAAGTTCGTGGAAGACGGGATGGTGATCTTCCTCGATGCCGGAACCACATGCCAGTCGGTGGTGCCCTACCTCAGCGACCGCAAGGACATCACGGTGGTCACTAACGACTTCTACGTGGTGACAAGCCTGTTCGCCTACCCGAACATCGAGACGATCCACACCGGCGGCCTGGTGGATCCCTCCAGCGCCTCCAGCTGCGGCAGGCTCGCCGCGGAGTCCGTAAAGTCCATCAATCTGGACATCTTCTTCCTGAGCACGGGAACCTGGAACATGTCCCGCGGAGTCACCACTCCATCGATGGACAAAGTCGAAGTAAAACTGGCCGCGCTGGCTGCATCGGCGTCGTGCTTCCTTCTGGCGGACAGCACCAAATTCGGCACCGTCTCCAAGTTCCGGGTAGCTCCACTCGACAAGCTGGACGCGGTGGTCACGGATGATCAGCTCCCCAAGGAAATGCAGGACAGCATCCGTGATCTGGGCGTCGCAGTCCATATAGCCGCGCTCGGCAAGGCGGACGGGAAGTAGTTCCCTTCCCTGCTTGGTCGGTGCCATGCACGGCGCGGCCCCGCAGGCTCATGAGCCTGCGGGTGCTCCCAGAGCCTGCCGTTGCTGCGTTGTAGGCTGGGTCCACAAACCTTCAGGCAGCCGGAGGATTCCAAGAAAAACTGTGCCGGGGGGACAGAGCGATGGTTCGGATACTGCAAGGCGTGCATCACATAGCCGGCCGATTGCGTCGGTTGCCCGGTCCGGCAACCGACGCTCTGCTGATCGAACGGATTGATGTTTTCTTCGGCGGTCTCGCCGCCCGCGGCCGGGTAGTGCTGAGCCAGCTGCCGCTCACGGTCACCGTTGGGCTGGTCGTTGCGGCGGCGGCGCTGTTCAGCCCCGAAACTCTGGCGGACGAGGGCTTCCTGGTGGCCCTGCTGGCGCACGCTGCAATCTTCGGCCTGTGTGTCGGGGCACCCTGGGGAAAACTGCCGCACGGGGCGTCCGCTGTGATTCCCGTCCTGGATTGCGTAGGCATCGGCTTCACACGGGAACTCGGTGGCCCCAGCTTCAACGTCCTGAGCCTCCTGCTGGTATTTCCGGTGATCTGGCTGTCCGTGGGCCGCCACCGCGTCAGGGTTCTCCTGGCAGTGCTGGGGACACTTCTCAGCACCGTTGTGCCGGCCTACGCCCTTGGCTCGGATCCGGCTCAAGGATCCATGATCAGGACGATTTTCCTACCGCTTGTCATGTCTGCCATCGCCGTGACCGCCCATATTGCCTCCGGGGCAATCCAGCGGCAGCGTGACACCCTGCTGCGCAAAGACCGTGTCCTGGCCGACGCCTTCACCGAAAGTATGCGCCGTCAACGGCTGCTGGATGCGGTCCTGGCAGCTGTGGGCGTGGGCGTGTGGCTCATCGACCGGGATGGCAACAATGTCCTGGCCAACGCTGCGATGCGGAACGATCCGGGCCTGTCAGGTCTGACCGACGGCAACAGCCACGTCTCCCTGTTCCACGGGGACCGGACCACTCCGATTCCGCCTGAGGACCTGCCCCTTGCGCGTGCCAGGCGGGGTGACACCTTTACGGACGAGTTGTGCTGGGCAGGCATGGAGAAAGAACCGCGCGCCTACTCGGTCAGCGCCTATCCGATGCGATCCACAGATGGTTCATCCACGGGCGCCGTCATCACCTTTGTGGACGTGACGGCATTGATCAGCGCGCTGGCAGTAAAGGACAACTTCGTCGCCACCGTATCCCACGAGCTGCGGACCCCGCTGACCTCCATCCTCGGCTACCTCGAGCTCGTGCTCGACGAGCCGGGCCACGAGGAGATCGAACCTGAGCTGCGGATTGTGCACCGCAACGCAACGCACCTGCTGGGCCTCGTGAACGATCTCATTGCCGTGGCCGCCGGACGCGTGGAGCTGAGCCTTGGGGAAGCCGATTTCGCCCTCCTCCTTAACGACGCCGTCGAAGCCACGCGCGCCAAGGCTGCGGACAAGGGCCTGGAGCTGGTGCTGGAGGTGGAGCAGCCGCTGACCGTCCCGATGGATCCCGCACGGATTAGCCAGGTCCTCGGCAACCTCCTGTCCAACGCGATCAAGTACTCCCCGGGTGGCGGAACGATCACGGCCAGAGCGCGCAAAGACGGGATGGACCTGGTCTGCTCAATCACGGACCCGGGCATTGGTATGAGCGCGGAGGACCAGGACCAGGCGTTCAGCAAGTTCTTCCGCTCCGCCAGGTCCCGTGAAACGGCCATTCCCGGAGCCGGCCTGGGACTGCCTCTGAGCAAGACGATCGTTGAGGGCCACGGGGGAACAATCAGCCTCATCAGCACGGAGGGCCAGGGCACTACCGCCACGTTTACCCTGCCGTTGGTGGGAGCGCCCGCGACCGTCAGCTAGCTTGTCCCGGCTGCTCCCCTGGGAGCCTTGGGAGCCTTGGGCGCCTTGGGAGCTTTCGGGGGCAACGCGGAGACGTACGCCAGCGCCTTCCCGGTCAAGGCCTGGAGTTGCTCGGGAGAGTCCTGCACAGACAGACCCACGTACCCGGCCATGGCGTGTCCGGCCGGCCCGAAGGGCCGGATCCTGCCGCTCGCGGTGAGTTCGTCGCGGTCTGCGTCGGACAGGCGCACGCCGAGGGTCGAACCGAACAGCCCCGCGAACATGTTTCCGTTGACGAAGGCGCCGAGATTTCCGAACATCGGCTTGATGTCAATGCCCGGCAGCCCCGCCAGGAGCTGCCTGAACCGGTCCTTGTCAGCCTCTGTGGGCTTTGCTATCTCCATGGCCGCGCCTTCCAATCCGGGCTTTCATTATCGCCTTCGATCAGCGCATCCCAAAGATCAGTGCATCCCAAGCCCAGCAGCGCCCTGGGCCAGCCGCGTGATCTGCTGCCAGTCCTCCGTTTCAATGGCCTCGCGGGGGGTAAGCCAGCTTCCGCCCACGCAGGAGACATTCGGAAGGGCGAGGTAGCCGGGCGCCGAGTCGAGGCCTACGCAACCTGTCGGGCAGAACTGAACCTGCGGAATGGGAGCGCCGATGGCCGCCAGGTATGCCGGGCCACCGGCAGGTCCGGCAGGGAAGAATTTCATGGCAGTGAGTCCGCGTTCCAAGACCTGCATGACCTCCCCTGCGGTGGCCACGCCCGGCAGCACCGGAATGCCGAGCGTCAGCATGTGGTCCAGCAGTGAGGGCGTCACGCCCGGGCTGACCAGGAACTGCGCCCCTGCAGTCAGCGCGGCATCGGCCTGTCCGGCGGTGAGGACTGTGCCTGCGCCAACGAGGATGTCCGGAACCTCGTTGGCAATGCGTTCCAGGGAGGCGAGGGCGCTTTCGGTCCGCAGGGTGAGCTCAATGATGCGGATGCCGCCGTCGGCCAGTGCCCGGGCGATGGGAACGGCGTGCCGCGGGTCATCAATGGTCACCACCGGGATAACAGGCGAAACGTGCAGGACGCTGGTGGCGTCAGCCATGGTTGATCTCATTTCTCAGGCCCTTCAGCCCGTGGGTGTCAATGATGCGGTACCAGTGCGTCAGGAGGTCGGCGAAACCCCGGTGGGCGGCCAGTCCGCCGTCGAAGATGCTGCGGCAGCCGAGCAGCGCCGGGACGACGGTCGCTGAGGTGCGGGTGGCGGGAAGCGCGGCATTGAGGTGCGCAGCGAGCGGATCGTTCAGCGCCGCCGCCGGGGTGGACGCCACATGGTGCATCCATGCCGCCACGGCCAGGGCGGCCCAGCGCGGTTCCCTGCCGGCGTCCAGGTTGTCCCGGATGGTGGTCAACAGGCGCAGCCCGATTTTCTGTGAGCCGTCACTGCCCACTTTGGCGGTGGAGTGTCCCAGGGCTGGATTGGCGAACCGGCTGAGGACCCGGGCGCAGTACTCTTCTGCGTCCAATCCTGGCGGCACGCTGATGGTGGGCAGCGCGTCCTCGGCCATCATGCGGCTGCAGGCAGTGCGGAAGGCGTCCTCCCCTATGGCGTCACTGATGGTCGTACTGCCCGTGGCCAGCCCCAGATACGCGAGCATCGAGTGGCTGGCGTTGAGCAGGCGCAGCTTGGCGGCTTCCCACGCGGCAACGTCCTTGCTGAAGAGTGCTCCGGCGTCCTCCCAGCGCGGGCGCCGTGATGCAAAGGCGTCTTCGATGACCCACTGCAGGTAAGGTTCGGCCACCACTGCGGCCTCGTCCCGGAGGCCGAGCCGGCGTTCGACGGCGTCAAGGTCGCCGGCCGTCGTGGCGGGCACCATCCGGTCCACCATCGTGCCCGGGAAGGAGACGTTCGCCTCAAGCCATGACAGCAGCGGGCCGGATTCTTCCGAGGGCAGGGCCGCGGCGAAGGCATGCACAAGGTTCCGGGTGAGCTCGCCGTTGCCGGGAAGGTTGTCGCACGAGACCACGGTAAGGGGTCCGGCGTCGGCGCGGGCACGCTGCTGGATTCCCCTGGCGACCTGCCCGATCGCCGTCGCCGGCGCCTGGCCTGCCAAATCCCTCCTGACCTGCTCATCGGCGGTGTCGAGGGTGCCGGTCAGCGGATCGATCCGGTACCCCTTCTCGGTGACGGTGAGGGTGACCACCGACGTTGCTTCGGCCGCGATCCGATCCGTTACCGCCCAGGGCCGGTCCCTTCCTGAGATTGCCTCCACGATGCTTGAGACCACGCGGAGCGGCGCCGCGCCGCTGCCCCTCTCCGTTACGGTGAAGAGGCCGTCCTGCGGTGCAAGCTGCCGCGCTACCGTGTCCGAGCGTTGCGTGACCCCGGCGATCCCCCAACCGGAATCGCCGGAGGCCAGCATGGCGTTTTCGGTAAGAACGGCGGTGTGGGCCCTCGCGAAGGCGCCCAGGCCCAGGTGCACGATGCCGGGGCGCAGCGCATCCCGCGGCAAGAGCGCCCGATGGGTGCCGTTGGCGGCCAGCAAAGCGGCGCTTAGGCGTGTGATGGCAGTTCCCCGTTCCCTGTTCCCTCGGAGTGTGCCTGGGCCTGGGCCTGGGCATGGGCGGAGGCGTGCGTGCTGGTCTGTTCAAAGGTCGGGACCAGTCCTGTGCCGCCCTTGCCGCCCACCACCAGGGACGCCGCGGCTGCACCGTACCGGGCCGCCGTCGCAAAACTGTCGCCCAGCACCATCCGGGCGGTCAGGGTGCCGACGAACGCGTCGCCCGCCCCTGTCTGGTCCACCACTGCGGGGGCAGGTACCGAGTCGATCCACAAGGATTCGACTGTGCCGTGCCGGCCTTCGCCTTCCAGCTGGATTCCTTCCGCTCCGCACGTCACGGCAACGTTCGCCGCCCCGAGGCCACGGAGCTTCACCGTGGCCTCCAACGGCGTGGAGCAGCCCAGGAGTGCGGCTGTTTCGCCGGGAAAGGACGGGGTAACCAGGTAGCTCCGCGGTGCGAGCTGAAGGAGTGCCGCGGCGGCGTCCTCGGCGGACGTCAGCCGGGGCCGGAAGTTGGGATCGAAAACGAAGCGTTGGGCAAGCTCAGCGGCCTTGAGGACCGCGGCCCGCGACGTCATGGACACGGCACACGCGATGCCGCCGGCTATGACGGCCTTGGCGGTGGAGAAGACCACGGGATCAACGTCGTCAGCTGAGAGCGTTGACCCTACGCTCCCACTCCGGGCGTAGGAAAACTCGCGCTGACCCTCGGGATCGGAGTGCACCAGGTAAACGCCCTGCTGCCCGGTCCTGAACTTCAGCAGCCGGGTGGAGATGCCGAGCCCGGCGACCCTTGCGGCGATCGCCTGGCCGAGGTCGTCGTCGGGCAGTACGGCCAGCAGGCCCACACGGGCCCCGGCTGCGGTTGCGGCAGCCGCGACGTTCAGCGCGTCGCCGGAGATCCCCAGCTGCGCCGGCACGCCATGGCCGAAAGGGGCATCGGTGGCCACCTCAACCAGGATCTCCCCCATGACGACGACGTCGAACGGCCTGTCCCGGTTTCCCTCTGTTGCGTCGTTCACCAGTCGTGCACCTTTCACCAGTCGTGCACCTTTCACCAGTCATGCACCGACCCGTCGAGCCGGCGGTTGACGGGCAGGTACCTGGCGTCGAACGGAAAGCCCGCTGCCGCCTCCTCATTGAACTCCACGCCTAGGCCGGGAGCATCGCCGGGGTGCATGTAGCCGTCGGCGAACGTGTAGGAGGTCCTGAAGACCTCGGCGGCGGGGTCGCGGTGGCCCATGTACTCCTGGACGCCGAAGTTGGGAATGCTCATGTCAACGTGCAGGGCGGCCGCGAAGGAGACCGGCGAAAGATCCCCGGCACCGTGGGAGCCCGACCGGACGCCGTACAGGTCGGCGAGGGCGAAGATGCGGCGGAGGTGGGTGATGCCGCCCGCGTGGGAGACCGACGTTCGGATGTAGTCGATGAGCCGCTCGGTGATGAGTTGCTGGCAGTCCCAGATCGAGTTGAACACCTCGCCCACGGCGATAGGTGTGGTGGTGTGCTGGCGGATCAGGCGGAAGGCCGACTGGTCCTCGGCGGGTGTGGGGTCCTCGATCCAGAACGGGCGGTACTGTTCGAGCGACGCGCCCAGCCGGCCGGCCTCAATCGGCGTCAGCCGGTGATGCACATCGTGCAGGACGTGGACGCCGTAGCCAAACTCTTCGCGGACGTGCGCCAGCATCCTGGGCGCAAAGTCCAGGTAGGCCGTGGTCTCCCACAAGTCCTCCTGCGGTACGTTGCCGCTGGCAGGCTCGTACGTCCTGCCGTCCACCGGTGCGATGCCGTACGTCTTCTCCAGTCCCGGAACCGCCGCCTGCGCCCGGATGGCCTTGTAGCCCAGGTCCAGGTGGTGCTGGAAGTCGGCGCTCAGGTCCGCCAGGGTTGACCCGCTGGCGTGCCCGTAGACCATAACGCCCTCCCGGGCGGCACCGCCCAGCAGCTCATAGACCGGCATGCCGGCCGCCTTGCCCTTGATGTCCCACAGGGCGACGTCGATCGCGGCGATCGCCGTCATGGTCACCGGGCCGCGGCGCCAGTAGGCGCCCTTGTAGAAGTACTGCCAGGCATCCTCGATCCGGCGCGCGTCGCGGCCGATCAGCAACGGGCACAGATGTTCTGACAGGTAGGCGGCCACCGCCAGTTCCCGGCCGTTGAGGGTGGCGTCGCCGATGCCGGTGATGCCGTCCTCGGTTTCAATAACGAGCGTGACGTAATTCCGTCCGGGCGACGAAACCACTACCCGTGCGTCGGTGATCTTCACTGGTTGGTCCTTCAGATGGTGAGTGTCTTGAACTGCTGGCCAGGCGGAGGCTAGCCGAGCCGGAGCATAACCTTGCTGCTGCCTGACGCGGGATCCGCCGCGACCCGCATCGCCTCTGCGGCCTGGTCAATGGTGAACTTGTGGGTGATGACGGGCGAGACGTCGAGGCCATCGGCCATGGCGCGGAGGGCGTCTTTGATCTCGTCCACGAAGCGGTAGGAGCCGATCCAGGTGATCTCGCGGGTCACCAGGTCCCCCAGCGCGGCGGGAGCCGGAGTCCCGGGCAGGTTGCCCACCTGGACCAGCGTTCCGCCGCGGGCAGTGGCCCCGAGGACGCTGCCCAGGACGCCCGGGATGCCGGACGCCTCGAACACCAGCTCCATATCTTCGGGAAGGTTGCCTCCGCCGGACACATTCCTTGTTTCGTCGGCCCCCATGGCCTTGGCAATCCGCAGCGACGCGTCGTTGATGTCCGCTGCGACCACTGTCCTGGCTCCGGAAAATTTGGCTGCGGCGACAACCAGGGAGCCGATCGGGCCGGCACCGTTGACAAGGACGTCCCTGCCGGCGAGGGATCCCGCCCGTGCCACGGCATGCATGGCGACGGCGAGTGGTTCCGCGAGCGCGCCGCGCAGCGTATCCACGCCGTCGGGCAGTGGCCTGATCTGGGCCGCCCCCACCAGCTTCCGTTCGCTGAACCCGCCATCGGTGTGGGGATCGAACGCTGCAGAGCCGAAGTAGCGGATGTGCGGATAGAGGTTGGTGCGGCCTGCCAGCCGTTCCGGCATGCCGCCATCCCCCACCAGCTGGGCAGGATGCACAGTAACCGGTTGGCCGACGTCGAGATTTTGGACTCCGGCGCCGAGCTGGGCAATCCGGCCGGCCACCTCGTGGCCGAGGACGAGCGGTGACTTCAGCACCGCAGTCCCCGAGGCCCCGTGGCGCCAGTACGAAAGGTCAGAGCCGCAGATTCCGCCCCATTCGACGTCGATGACTACCTGGCCGGGGCCAGCAACAGGCTCGGGACGTTCGTCGATGCGCAGGTCGTCCGCGCCGTGGACGGCGACTGCCCTCATACCGCGTCCTCGAGCAGGACCATGTCGCGGCCGCGGACCTCGGGTCCGGCGGCGGCGGAGACGAGTGTGATCAGCGAGTAGCCGATGAGCATCGCGGCAAGCGGCCACCAGTGCCCGGTAATGGCCGTGAGGGTCGCCGCCAGCAGGGGTCCGATCGCGGTGGCCAGGATGCCGCCGATTTCCTTGGCCAGGGCAAGCTGGGTGAAGCGGGTGCGGGCCCCGAAGAACTCGGCCATGGTGACGCTCTCCATGGCGAACATGCTCAGCACCCCCAGGTTCAGGCCGACAACCATGGCGATGGTGATGACCGCGGTGTTGCCGCTGGTGACCATCAGCATCATGGGGATGGCGAACAGTGCCGTGAGTGCGCTCAGGATGAGGTAAAGCGGCCGACGGCCGAAGCGGTCACCCAGGAGGCCCATGACGGGGATGGTGACGAAACCGAGCAGCGAGCCGTAGACGATGGCCGTGGTGCCGACGCTCTTGTCCACGAGCAGGACGGTGGCCAGATAGCCAATGAGGAAGGTCTGCACAAGCCCGGAATTTCCGGCCTGTCCAAAGCGGAGGCCGAGGGCGATCAGGAAAGCCTTCCCCTTGCGCTGGTGCAGGGCTGCTTCGATGGTGCTGACGCCGGCCGGGACGACAGCCTCGGCGATTTCACGCCTGGAAAGCGCGACGCCGTCGACCACGTCGGCCCGCTGTTCGAAGACCGGACTTTCCTTCAGGGAGCGGCGGATCCAGACGGCGAAGATCATCAGTACGAAGCTGGCCAGGAACGGGACTCGCCAGCCCCAGCTCAGCAGCTGGTCCTCGGGGAGTGCACTGACCAGGATGGCCCAGAGCGCGGACGCCGCCAGCGTGCCCGAGTTGGTGCCGAGGCAAACCAGCGAGGCGACCACGCCGCGGCGGCGGGCGGAGGCAAATTCGGTGAGCATCACAGTGGCTCCGGCGATTTCGGCCCCGGCACCGAATCCCTGGATCAGGCGCAGTGCCACGAGCATGATCGGCGCCCAGATGCCGATCATGGCGTAGGTGGGCAGGACGCCGATGAGCGTCGTTGAGGCACCCATCAGGGCGATGGTGATGAAGAGGACCTTCTTGCGGCCGATCCGGTCACCCATGCGGCCGAAGTAGATGGCCCCCACGAGGCGGGCAACGTAGCCCACACCGTACGTCGCCATGGCGGCGATGAGGCCCATCACCGGGCTCACCTCCGGGAAGAAGATCTTGTTGAAGACAATGGCTGCGGCCAGGGAGTACAGCTGGAAGTCCATGAATTCCATGGCGGTCCCAAGCCAGCCGGAAACAGCGACTTTGGCGAGGTCCCGGGTGGTCCGGGTCTCCGGCTGGCTGGTGGGGGGCGCAATGCTCTCGGTCATCAGTTTGCTCCTTTGCAGGCGATGAAAACGAAGGGGAGAGTGGAACGGGTGATTATGCCGGATGTTCTGCTGAAGTGACCGGTGACATCTCGTTTGGTCACTACCATACAAGCACTACCATTCTAGTGTGTCAACAGAATAGACTGGATGCATGGCAACGGATAAACGCGGCAAGGGGCAGCCACAACGGCTGTCCGTGCGGGATCAGACCCTGGAAACCCTCCGGCGGCGCATCATCTCCCTGCAGCTTCCCCCGGGGGAAGCGCTGTCGGAGAACGAGCTTGCCCAGGAGCTGGGCGTCAGCCGCACACCAGTCCGGGAAAGCCTTATTTTGCTGCGTGAGGAGGGCCTGGTTCAGGTCTTTCCCCAGATCGGCTCCTTTGTCTCGCTCGTGGACCTGGCCCGGGTGTCGGAAGCCCAGTTTGTCCGCGAGGCCATCGAATGCGCGTCCCTGCGCGATGTTTCCGTGGACGATGCGGGAATCGCAGGGCTTCGGGAGATTCTTCATGGCCAGTCGAAAGCTGACTCCAGCGGCGATGTGGAGGAATTCTTCCGGCTGGACGAGGATTTCCATCGGGAACTTCTCCGGCTGGCAGGCCACGAATCCGCCTGGGCGGCAGTCAACTCGGCCAAGGCCCATCTGGACCGCGCACGGCGCTTGAGCCTGCTCAACACGAGGCCAGTTGCAACCTTGATACAACAGCACACCGCGGTGGTGGATGCCCTCGAAGCCCACGACCTGGCGGACGCCGACAGTTCCCTCCGCCTGCACCTGCGCGGCGTCTTTGACGACGTCAAACAAATTCAGGCCGCGACTCCCGGGCTGTTCTCCGACGGCGGAGTACCGCGCGCCACCCGCCGGAGCGTGGCACGCCTCTCCTGACGGGCGAGACGAACGGCAGGAGCCCGGGGCTGGCTGCTGGCGCAGATGCCTTGCCCACACTGCTTCGACGGGACCACACTGATTTGTGGAGGGCGAACATGCAGCCAGTCATCATCAGCGACCTGCCATTGTCGATCGAAGAACTTTTAGCCGTCGTCGACGGCGCCCCTGTCGTGATCGGGCCCGCGGCCCAGGCCAGGATGGCGGCCGGACAGGCCATGCTGGACCAGGCACTGGCGGCCGGAAACGCCATTTACGGCCTGAACACCGGCGTCGGGCACGGCAAGGACACCCGGGTTCCTGCCGATGAAATGGAACGGCAGCAGCAGTTCGTCGTGGCAAGTCACGGGGGCGCGTTCGGACCTCCGCTCGCCGTGGAAATTGTCCGGGCAGCCATGGTGGTGCGGGTGGCCGGCCTGGCCAGGGGCGGCTCCGGCGCCAGCCCTGCCGCAGCGGAAACACTGGTTTCCATGCTCAATGCCGGCGTCCACCCGCTCCTCCCTGAAACAGGTTCCATCGGGGCCGCGGACATAGGCCACATGGCGGGCATAGCCCAGGTGGCCATCGGTACCGGCAAGGCGGAATACCGGGGCGACATTCTCTCCGGGGCAGAGGCCCTCCGCAGGGCAGGCATTCCGCCGCTCCGGCTCCAGGGCAAGGACGGTCTTGCGCTGATCTCCAACAACGGAGTCTCCGTCGGCCACGGGGCACTGCTGCTATCCCGGGCGGGACGCACCGCCGGCGCCGCCGACGAAGCTGCCGCGCTTTCCCTTGAAGCTGTCCGCGGCAATCCCTCGGTGGTTTCGCCCGCTGTCGCCCGCGCCAAGCCCTATCCGGGGCAGATCGCGGCGGCCGATCACCTGATGCAGGTGCTTCAGGGGAGCCGGCTGCTGGACGCTGGTGCGTCACGTTCGGTCCAGGATCCCCTCTCGTTCCGGGTCGTTCCGCAGGTCCACGGCGCGCTTCGCGAGTTCCTGGCCACGGCCCGGAGCGCCGTCGAAGTGGAACTGAACTCAGCAAGCGACAACCCCCTGGTGGATGCTGACACCGGAGCAGTGCTCAGCAACGGAAACTTCCATCCGATGGTGCTGGCCATTGCCTTCGACGCCCTGCGGGTGGCGATAGTCCACGCCGGCCAGCTCAGCGAGCGCCGGATGAGCCATTTGTGGGAGGACCTCATGGAAGCGATGAGGCATACGGCACGGTCATGGACCGGGCCCGCTGCCATGCCTGGCGTACAACTCCGGTACGCCGCGTCGGCGTGCTTCACCGCCCTCAGGCTTCTCGCCGCGCCCGCCACGCTGGACTCGACCGTCCTGGACCTCGGAGTCGAGGACCACGCCACGGGGGCGGCATTGAGCGTCCGGAAGACGGCGGAAGCCCTGGATCTCCTCGAGGACATCCTCGCCATCGAATTACTGCTGGCCGCTGACCTGCTCACGGTGAATCCGTCTGCCGGGCTTGGCTCAGGGACGGCACAAGCTCTCGGGTTGGCAGGCAGGGCGGCAGCCGGGGCCGAATCGGCCGCCGAAGTCCACCGGAGCTTGAGGTCCCGGTTTCCCCGGCATCGGTGAGAGGACGACAGCCCGACGTCCGGTGAGCCACGCCGTCGGGCTTGTCAGCCCCGGACCGCGGACCTGACGGGACGGCCTAAACCTTGGCTGCGATGAAGTCGCGGTCTTCCTTGGACAGTACGATCTGTCCGTGCCGGTCGCACTCGATGGTTCTGCCCGCTGCGACGCTCACCCTGGTCGACATGGTGCGCGGCAGGATCTGGCATCCCGGATTTTCAGTCAGCCATTTCTGTGTCGTGGCGTCGAGCCGGTCCCACGCCTCACTGATGCACATGTGAATCGATGCCGCCTTCCCCCTGGCTTCATGGCAACGACCGGAGATCCTCCGGAGGTTGACATGACGCCCACACTACGCCCCCTTCGGCCGGTATTCGACAGGGACGGCGGCGAGGCTGGCGAGTGTCTGGCGCAGTCAGGCCCGGGCATGCTCCGCGAGGATCGCGTCGATCTGGCCGGCGGCCTCCTTCATGCCTACTTCCATGCCCATCTCGACCATCTTTTCCATCTGCTCCTCAGACTCGAAGGAGGACGTGATGGTCATCCGGGTCCGGCCGCCGAGGTCCTCAAGGGTGACGGTGGCGTGCGTGGCCCCCATGGCTTCGACGGGAGCACCGTCGTCGTCGGCGAACCCGTCGTCGAACTCCAGCCGTGCCGGCGCCTGGATGGCGGTGAAGCGCCACCATCCGCCTGCCTTCTCGCCTTCGGGGCCCGTCATGTAGTAGCCGGCCTTGCCGCCGGGCTGGAAGTCGAACTGTTCGAAGGTGGCCGGCCAGGTGGGCGGGCCCCACCACCGCTCCAGCTGGCGCGGGTCTTCCCAGACCTGCCAGACGCGCTCGGCGCCTGCATCGAACTCGGCGACCAGGGTGAAACTCAGAGCCTCGAGATTCTTGGTGGAACTGATAACAGTCATTGCGGAACCTTTCCTATCCTTCAGCCAGAATGTCTGCGATCCGCCCGGCCCGCTGCCGCCACATCGCCTCGTACTCGTCGAGCAGGCGCCGGGCTTGCCGCAGGCCTTCCTGATTGCCCCGCACGATCTGCTCCCTTCCGCGCTTTTCCTTCGTGACCAGGGAAGCGCGCTCCAATACCGCCACGTGCTTTTGGACGGCGGCAAAGCTCATGGCGTAGAGGGCAGCGAGGCCCGACACCGAGTAATCCCCGGCTGTCACCCGCCGGACGATGTCCCGCCGGGTGGAATCCGAGAGCGCCTGGAACAGGCGGTCGACGCCGGCTTCGCTGATCTGATCTACAACCATTTGGTTGTAGAATATGCCTGCGGAGGTGAGGTGTCAACGGGTGTGCCGAGGCCCGCGAGCGACTGGGACTTCAGACCTGTTATTCCACCCGTTCATGGGTCTGCCCAAACGGGACATCGCGGCTGACGGCGACCGTATAGCTGGTATAGCCGTGCCTGGTGACCAGGATGCCGTGACGGCATTCCTTCATGGCGTATTCAAGGGCGGTCTCCACGGCAGAATTCAGGTCGTTTTCGAGGGTTTGCGGATCGTGGGCGGTGATTTCCAGAACGACGTCCGAGTGGCGTTTGATCATGACGGTCTCTTTCTCGATGGAATGCGGCGGGAGTGCAATGGCCACAGGCCTCCGGCCCGGGCGCACCCGGACGAGGGCGGAAAGTGTGGTTCGCGAGGGGGTGCCCGGCATTTCTCTCAATGGGGCGGAGGCCGGCCGAATTGAAACGGCGGCTGATGGATCGGCGGAAGCATTTCTTCCTGCGGATCTGTAGCCAGTCTGGACGACCAGCGGCCAGGGAGCAATACGAAACGTGAAACGGCGAGGTTAAAACTGTGTGAACGCCATACATCGCGAACCCGGTGATCAACCCACGACGGCGAGCCCTGCCAGGGTCGCGCCGTCGCCTTCGACCAGCAGTCCGACGGCGTTACGTGAGTTCGCTGGAAAGACCAGATCGGTGATCGTAGCCGTCCCGTCCTGCGCGAAGACCTCGATGGAGCAGTGATCCAGGAAGACCTGGAGCCTCAACCGGCCGTTCTCCAGGGGCACGGCAACCCGTTCTACCGAAGGGAAGGCCTCGTGGAATTCCGTCTTGCCGGATTCGGTGCGGTCCAGGCTGAGTTCCCCTCTGGCGCAGTCGTAGGCCAGGACAACCCGCTCCGCGGAGCCGGACCCGTTGGCGCCTGCGCCGGCTGCTTCGGGGCCGGCCCGGAGCACAAGACCTACCGTGCCGGCCGTGCCGGGCTCGAATTCAGCGTCTATGCGCAGCGGGTCGCCGTGGGCCTCGGTGGGAAGCCAGGTCACCCCTTGGGCCAGCGGCTGCCGGTCCATGGCGAACCGCTCGGCGCCGTGCTTCTCGAATGGATCCACCGCTTCCTGCACCAGCACGGTGCGCCCGCCGCGGGAAACCAGCCTGACTTCCCGGGCAAGGGACATCGCACTGCGCCAGCCGCCGGTAGGTGTCGCGGCGGCGTACTGCCAATTGCTCATCCAGCCAATCATGAGCCGCCGGCCGTCGGGGATGTTGCTGAAGGACACGGCGGCATAGTAGTCCCGGCCCCAGTCGAGCCATCCGTAGTCGGCCATTCGGCTGCCGTCGGCCTGTCCGCCTTCGGTGACGGTTGTCCCGGAATGGAACGCCACGCCGTCGAACGTTCCGATGAAGTACTGGGTGCCGGAGCCGCCGGCGATACCGCCGGGACTGAGGCTTACCACCATGACCCACCGGGTCTTGGAGGCGTCGCCGTCCACCGGCAGTTCGAACAGGTCCGGACACTCCCACACACCTTCGGTCGCGTTCGCCGGACCGAACGTACTCAGGTATTCCCAGGACTTCAGGTCCGCCGACTTGTAGAGGACCACTTCCCGCTTGGCTGCTTCGACGGCGGCCATCACCCAGTAGCTGCCCGCGTCGCCGTCGTACCTGAAGACCTTCGGGTCGCGAAAGTCTGCTGAACCGCGGTCAAGCACTGGGTTCCCGGCGTACTTGATCCAGGTGGCGCCGTCGTCCGTGCTGTAGGCAAGGGACTGGGCCTGCAGGCCAACAAGCGAGCCGGACGAGTAGGCGCTGGTGTAGACAGCCACCAGCGGGGGCACTCGCCCGGTGCCGAAACCGCTGGTGTTGTGGACGTCGACAACAGCGGAGCCTGAAAAGATGGCCTCCTGCTCGTCACAGAGGATGGCCACGGGCCGTTCCTGCCAGGTTTGCAGATCTATGGAGATGGCGTGGCCCCAGGACATATTGCCCCAGGAATCGCCGAACGGGTTGTGCTGGTAGAAGAGGTGATAGGTGCCGTTGGAGTAGACCAGTCCGTTGGGGTCGTTGAGCCAGTTTCGCTCCGCGGAGTAGTGCCACTTCGGCCGGTACCGGCCGTCGAGTTCAGTGAGGGTTTTCATGGAGGTGTGTTGTGCGCTTTCGCGTGAGGGGGCCGCTCAGCCCTTGACGCCGCTGGAGGCGATGCTGTTGATGAAGGAACGCTGGAATGCGATGAACAGAACCACCACTGGGATGGTGATGAGGGAGGCGTAGGCCATTACTTCGCCCCAGGAGACGTTGAGCTGGAAGAAGTACTGGATGCCGATCATGACAGGGCGGAGCTCCTCGGACTGGACCACCATGAGCGGCCAGAGGTAGGAGTTCCACGCGGGGAGGAAGGTCAGGATGGCCACGGTGGCGGTGGCCGGTCCCGCGAGGGGCATGACCACTTGGCGGTAGATTTTGAACCAGCCGGCTCCGTCGATCCTCGCAGCCTCGTCCAGTTCCTTGGGGATGGACTCGAAGTACTGGTGGTAGAGGTAGATGGAGAATGCGTTGGCGATGAAGGGGATGATCTGGACCTGGTAGGTATCCAGCCAGCCCTTGGAGATTTCGAGGCTGAAGCCGTTGAGCTCAAAGTACGGCAACTGGTTCACCCACCAGACCAGCGGCAGCGCCAGGGTTTGGAAGGGAACGATCAGGGTGGCCAGGATCGCGGTGAAGACGATGCGCTTGCCGCGGACCTCCATGCGGGAGAGGGCAAACGCGCAGAGGCTGTTGATGAAGATGCCGAGCACCACTGTGATCGCTGAGATCCCGATGGAGTTGACCAGGAAGCGGGCGGCTGGAACCCGGTCGAACACGGCACCGTAGTTGTCAAAGGAGATATTGCCGATGGGCAGGAACGCGGCCACCGAGGACATGTCGCCGAAGATCTGCTGGTCCGGCTTGAGCGAGGACACCAGCATGAACACTATGGGGAAGGCGGCGACGACGGCGAACAGGATCCGTACCGCCATCGCGCCGGCACTGCTGAGACGAATTGCGTTTTTCACGTCAGTCCTTCTCTCGGGTCAGGTAGCGCTGAACTGCGGAGATCAGCAGAACCAGGACGAAGAATACGAGGGAGATGGCCGAGGCGTAGGAGGTTTCCTGCTGTTTGAAGCCGGAGCGCACCGCCTCGTAAATGATGGTGGTGGTGGAGTCGAGGGGTCCGCCCTGGGTCATGACGCTGACCTGGTCGAAGAGCCCGAGTGCCTGGATGGTGATGGTCACAAGGATCAGGGTGCGGGTGTGCTTGAGGCCGGGCCAGGTCACATACCGGAACTGGTGCCAGCGGCTGGCCCCGTCCAGTTGGGCTGCCTCGTAGAGCTCGCCGGAGATGCTCTGCAGGCCGGCGAGCCAGATGATCATGTGGAAGCCGGCGGCCTGCCAGATGGACAGGATAATGATGGCCGGCATG
>DATCNU010000070.1:0-2112 GCA_036565085.1 Arthrobacter sp. | reverse complement strand
CGCGCCGGCCGTCCTGAAGGCCGCCGGCCTGAACGGGCACTTCGAAATAGTGGTTGACGGTGTGGTGGCTGCGGCCGAAGGACTGCCCGGCAAACCGAGCCCGGCCACCTACCAGTACGCCGCGCAACTGCTGGGCCTGCCCAGCGAAGAATGCGTGGTGGTGGAAGACGCAGTCTCGGGCGTCCAGGCCGGTCACGCGGGGCAGTTCCACTCGGTGATCGGCGTCGACCGTGGCGCCGGCCGGCAGACTCTGCTCGACGCCGGGGCCACCAGCGTGGTCAACGACCTCAACGACCTCCTCTAGCTCCATCCCCCAACAGCCTCCCCGGCTGCACTTCCCGGACGCACCTCCCCTGCCCCGCACAACGCCAAAAGGACCCCAACACCATGGCTCTTATCACCGCGGACCGTGAACGGTTCCCCAACACCCCGTGGCAGCTTGTGGAAACACGCCACGAGCCGGGCAGCGCGGGCACCCTCGAGACGCTCTTTGCCCTGGGCAACGGGCATCTGGGCATCCGCGGTGCCCACTGGGCGGCTGCGGACGCCGATCTTCCGGGCAGCTTCATCAACGGCCTGCACGAGATCTGGGACATCAAGCATGCGGAGAACGCGTTTGGCTTCGCCCGGACCGGGCAGCGGATTATCTACATCCCTGATGCGAACAACTTCACGGTAGTGATCGACGGCGAGGCCCTCACCCTCGCGGAATCAGCAGTGCTGGACTACCGGCGCGCCGTTGACTTCTCCACCGGCATCTACGAGTGCCGCATCACGTGGCAGTGCCGGTCCGGTGCCACGGTGACCACCACCGAACGGCGTGCAGTGGGCTTCGCCGCGCGCGGCAGCCTCGGCATTTCGCTGGAGGTAGCTTCGGACCGCGAGGTTTCCGCCGACGTCACGTCCTCCGTCATCAACCGCCAGGACCAGCCTGTGGAGGACCACTCGGCGCATGATCCGCGCCGGGCCGGCCGCCACGCGGGCAGGGTATTGCTGCCGGTAAGGATCGACGGCGGCGACGGCTCGCTCCGCCTCTCCTGGGAAGCAGCGGAATCCGGGCAGCGCGTGGGACTGGCTGTGGACCACTGGACCTCGGCCGGCCACCAGCCGTTCGAAACCGTGGCAGGCGAAGATGACAGCAGCGTCCGTTATGTCCTGGCAGTCCGTGCTGAGGAGCCGTTCCGGCTGGAAAAGAGCGTCAGCTATGCCGCGGGCCGCGGCGTCCAGGAATCGGAGCGGGATGCGGCGGAGGCCGCCGAAGCCGGTCTCCGGCCTGTGGAGGATATCTTCGCCGAGAGCCGCGATCACTACCGCGCTTATTGGGCCACTTCGGACATCGTGGTGGGTGGCCAGCCCGAACTCCAGCAGGCCATCCGCTGGAACCTGTTCCAGCTGGCGCAGGCCACGGCGCGGGCCGACGTCGCGGGCATCCCGGCCAAGGGCGTCACCGGCTCAGGTTACGAGGGGCACTACTTCTGGGACCAGGAGGTCTACCTCCTGCCCTACCTCACGTACACCAACCCCGACGGCGCCCGCCAGGTCCTGGAGTTCCGGCACGACATGCTGCCGGCCGCCAAGATCCGGGCCAAGGAGCTCAGCGTCGGCGGGGCACTGTTCCCGTGGCGGACCATCAACGGACTGGAAGCCAGCGCGTACTACGCCGCCGGTACGGCGCAGTTCCACATCGCGGCCGCCATCGCTTTTGCCACCAACCGCTACCTGTGGGCCAGCGGCAACGAAGCCTTCCGTGACGGTATGGGCGCCGAACTGCTGATCGAAACTGCCCGCATGTGGAGCTCGCTGGGCTTCTTCGGCAAGGACGGGCTCTTTCACATCCACGGCGTCACCGGACCCGACGAATACACGGCGGTTGTCAACGACAACCTCTACACGAACGTGATGGCCCGGTTTAACCTGCGCGCCGCCGCAGCCCTGGACCACCCGGAGATCGACGACGCCGAACGCCAGCTCTGGGAGCAGGCCGCCAACCGCATCCACCTGCCCTTCGACGACGACCTGCAGGTCTACTCGCAGGACAACGACTTCATGACGCTGGAGCCGTGGGACTGGACGACTCCCCGGTCCGAATACCCCTTGCTGCTGCACTTCCAC
>DATCNU010000069.1:0-1845 GCA_036565085.1 Arthrobacter sp. | reverse complement strand
TCTCGATGCTGTCCGGCTGGTGGCGTTCCCGCCAGGTCCGGGCCTTGTGCCGGAACCTGGACGGGACCAGCTCCCCGGCCGGGCACCCCCGCGCCGGATTTGCTGCATCCGGGTCCAGGAAATGCGCCTCCAACGCCGCCGCACCCGCAGGGCCAAGGTTGGCGGTTTCATCGACCAAGATCCGGGCGTGCTGCCACGAAATGCTCCCGGCTCCCAACGCGGCAAGCGTCAAAGGCAAGGCCGTGCTGAGTTCCCGCGATTCCGCCAGCAACGCACCGGCCGCCCGTTCACTCACAGTCAGAACGCACGCGACCTCCGCGACCACGGCCATCTCCTGCGCGGTATGCTCCTGCGGCGTCACGGCCGGGGAAGCCAGGGCCGCGGCCTTCTCCGCGTAGCCGTCGGTGAGGTGAACTTTCACGGCGGCCAGCATCGCTTCGACCCGGGCCGATTCGGCCAGCCCGTCCAGGCACGCATCCGCCTGCTCCCGAAGCGGATCAGAACCGGCAGGCCCCCGACCGCCGGTCCCGCGGCGCACATAGTCAGCAAGCGCAGCGAAAGCAGAGCCGATGGCCTCCAACGCTTCCTCTGCTGCTCTAAGTCCCATACTCAAATCATCCAGCGAGGGTCTGACATTTAATGCCACCGGACGTCGCGGGCCAACCCCAGGGGCCAACCGACATAGCTGCGACTGGGCTGCAGTGGCACTCGTCGGTCAGGCGCACAGCCGTCGGTCAGGTGCACTGCCGTTGGTCACGCCGCAGCGGGCCCTCGTTGGTCAGGGCGCACAGCCGTTGGTCAAGGTGCACAACCCGCAAGCAGGACCCCTACCGGTATCCGTCCACGATGGCCGCGGCGATCTCCTTATAGGCCCGCCGGGTCTCCGGCTTAAGCACGTCCAGGGTGACCAGGTCGCCGTCGGCCACGCCGCGGTCGTGGGGAACGGCGATGAGCTCGCGGCAGATGCCGGAAAGGTGCTCCTCGATGGCGTCCTTGTCCACGCGGGAGGAGACCTCGTCCTTGTCCGTGATGACCACAATGGCATTGCGGGCCAGGTCCTCATAGCCGTGGTGGGCCAGCCACTGCAGGGTGCTGCGGGCACGCTTGGCGCCGCTCACCGCGTAGCCGGAAGCGATCACCAGGTTGTCCGCGGACTGCAGGATCCCGCTCATGGCGTTGTGGGTCACGCCGGTGCCGCAGTCAGTCAGCGCCACAGAGTAGTAGTTGGCGATGAGCTTGCGGATCCGCAGGTACTCTTTCGCGGTGAGCGAGTCCGAGACCTCCGGGTCCTGTTCGCCTGCGATCAGGTGCAGCCGGCCCGCGTGGTGCATGTATCGGGCCAGGGCGGTGAGCGAGTCGATGGATTCGACGTTCTTCAGCAGGTCCGTGATGGTGCGCGGGCTGGCCTGCTGGTAGATGCCTTCGCCCAGCGCGCGCTCCACGAGGTCCCCGGAGTCCGGATTGGCGTCGATGGCGCACGGCGCGTCACCGCGGAACTCAGCCAGGGTCAGGCCCACGCCCACGGTGGTGGAGGTCTTGCCGATGCCGCCTTTGAGGCTCAGCACCGCCGTGTTGTAGCTGCCCTGCAGCTGGCGCGAGATGCGGCGGCCCAGCTCGTCTTCCTGGCGCTGCCTGGGCCCGGGACCCAGGTTCCAGGCCCCGCCGGTCAGCGAGTAGATGGCGCCGCGGACGCCGCCCGTCGGCCGGGGCTTCTGCTCGCGGACGAACAGGCCCGGCGAGCTGATGAAGTCCGGCATTGGGCTGCTGGCGATGACATCCGCAGCGGTCGGCCGGCTGCGGCGAAACGCCGGGCCGTCGTCGGGAGTGTCCGGCGACGGCGCGGTG
>DATCNU010000068.1:0-9306 GCA_036565085.1 Arthrobacter sp. | reverse complement strand
ATGTTACCTCCCGCCTCGGCGGGAGGCGGCGGAAGCGTCTTGACAGGGAAATTGTTAGCGCTCACAGTTGGTGGAGCGAAACTTACCTTCACGCGAAAGCCGAGCACATGAAGAACTGGGCAGGAAATCTCAACTACTCATCAGCGGACGTCGTGCGCCCGGAGTCAGTGGCTGAGCTCGCCCAGGTGGTGGCGCGCGCCGGCCGGGTCAAGGCCCTGGGATCGCGGCACTCCTTCAACCGCATCGGGGACACAGACGGCGTGCACGTGCTGCTTGATGCACTGCCGCAGCAAATCGAGCTGGACTCGGAACGGCAGAGCGTCCGAGTCAGCGGCGGAGTGAGCTACGGCGCTCTGTGCCGTACGCTGCAGCAGTCCGGCATGGCCATCCATAATCTGGCGTCACTCCCCCACATTTCCGTGGCAGGGGCAGTCCAGACGGGCACGCATGGATCCGGCATGAACAACCCCTCCCTGGCCGGAGCGGTGGAGGCCATTGATCTGGTCCGGCCCTCCGGCGAGCAGGTATCGCTGTCCCGCGCGGACGGCGAGGAATTCCTGGGCAGCGTGGTGGGCCTGGGCGCCCTGGGCATCGTCACCGGCCTCCAGCTTGCCGTCCGGCCGAGCTTCAACATGCGCCAGCGTGTCTTGGAAAACCTCCCATGGGAACGGGCACTGGCGGATTTCACGCAGCTTGTGTCCAGCGCCTACAGCGTGAGTCTTTTCACCGATTACGTGGGCGATAGCATCAGCCAGGTCTGGCTCAAGGCGCTGGACTCGGAGCCTCCCCTCGGTGAATTGTTCGGTGCCACGGCAGCCATCCGCCCGCGGCACCCGCTGCCCGGGATGTCGGCCGAGAACTGCACCGTCCAGATGGATGAGCCCGGGCAATGGCTGGACCGGCTACCGCACTTCCGCCACGAGTTCACGCCCAGCAACGGTGAGGAACTGCAAAGCGAATTCATCCTGCCGCTGGAGCAGGCACCTGCTGCCATCGAGGGAGTGCGGAGCCTGGCGGACAAACTTGCACCCCTGCTGTTTGTCTCCGAAATCCGGACCGGCGCCGCGGACGAATTCTGGCTCAGCCCCTTCTACCGGCAGCAGAGCGTTGCCCTGCACTTCACCTGGAAGCCGCTGCAGCCGCAGGTGGAAGCCGTTCTTCCGCAGCTCGAGGACCTGCTTCGGCCGTTCGGGGCCAGGCCGCACTGGGGCAAGCTTTTCACGCCCGACGGTCACGACTGGGAGTCCCTCTACCCCCGCTTAGCGGACTTCCGCACGCTGGCATCGGCGCACGATCCGGAGGGAAAATTCCGCAACGGGCTACTCGACAGCATCCTCGGCGTCCCGGCGGTGAGCTCCAGCCAGTAGGCGGTTGGCGGACGGATGAAACTCCACTGGCGCGCTTGCAGGGCGGGCGTTATCCGCCCCGCATCCAGCTTACGGAACCGCATCGTCAGGTTCACGAGCGTGGACTTCCCCGCCCCGGTAGGAGCAAAGCACTGAGCGGACGACGGCGGGACCTCCCGCCGTCGTCCGTTTGCGTTAGTTCACAGGCTGCTGAGGCTCCTGGGCGGCAGGCAGTCCTACATCAAAGGGACACGTCGCCGCACAGGTGGACCTTCACGCCGAGCTCCTCGAAGAAGGCCGCCTTTGCGGCCAGTGCCTTGTCGGCCGTCTCGGCGTCCGGAGCGTAAACCACTTGCGCGTGGTTGGCCTTGTGCCGGGCCATCAGCTGGTCGCGGCTCACGCCGTTCAGCACCGCATGCATGATGGGCCACTGCGGGTCGGTTGCGTTGAGGCGCCGCTGCGTTTCCTCGGCCGGGAGCTGGACCACATGGCCGCGTCCCAGGTCCAGGTGCAGTTCGCCGTCCATGATGAACACACGGGACCAGACGATCTCCCCCGGCTTCGAGACACCGGACAGCGTGCCGCCACCTTTGGGGAAGAACATGGCCGGCTGGCGCATTGAGTACGACTTGTCATAGCCCCCGTTATGGGACGCCGGCACAGATCCGGAGATCTCGAAGACCCAGACAAATTCGCCGTCGTACTCCTCGCCCCAGCGCACGTCATGCAGCGTGTTGGCCGGGTCAAGGCCCATTGCGGTCCAGATCCGGTTGGTCACCGTCCCGGTCATGATGGTTGCCCTCTTCGCGCAAAAGTATGTCGTCGCAGGACTGACGGCCGGAGCAACAAAGGGCTAGCCTCCGCGGAGCGGCGCTGCGCCACCACCCGTCTACAATTCAGGTATGTGAACAGACTGGCACATGCTCGGAGCACAGTTCGAGCCCTCGACCCGGGAGCAGACATGAGTGAAGATCGCGGCAACCCGACGGTCAAATCGGCTGACCGCGCCCTGACTGTGGTGGAATTCGTCGCCGGCAGAGGTTCCGCCAGCTTCACCGAGATCCTTGAGGGACTAGGCCTTCCGCGTTCAAGCGCCCATGGGCTCCTGAATACTCTGTGTGCCGCTGGCTGGCTGGACCACAACAGCGCCAACAAGCAGTATTCCCTGGGCCTCCGGGCCTGGCAGGTTGGGCAGCTTTACACCGGCCACCAGACCCTTGCCAATGTGGCCAAACCCGTCATGGACCGACTCTCCACGTCACTCGGTGAAACCGTCCAGCTTGCACTCCTGGACGGCGTGGAGAACGTCTACATAGCGATCAGCCAAGCGTCCGGAGGCATGCGCCTAGGCTCGTCCGTGGGTATGAGACTACTGGCCCACGCAACCGGCATCGGCAAGGCCCTCCTCAGTATGCTTGAGCCTGACGAGGCCCGGAGTCGCCTTGAGGCTGTTGCACTGCCGCGGCTCACCGAAAAAACCGTGACGGACGTCGGTGCACTCACACGGCTGGTGGCCGAGGCAAGAGCGAGCGGGTTTGCGCTTGACGATGAGGAATACCTGGACGGGTGCCGCTGTGTCGCCGTTCCCCTGACAAGTAAGGCCGGCGGCGGAATGTATGCCGCCCTCTCCATCACAATGCCTACCGCAAGAACCGATGCCGAGTGGCCCGGGAGCATTCTTAGACCGCTGGCGGCAGCAGCCCAGGAAATCCGGGCCCTTCTGGGAGTGCGGGAGCCGGATCTGGTTGTTCCCACCGAAAGACCGTCCACAAATCTGCAGGGCATTTCCGTACGGTCTTGATAGCGCATCCCCATTGCTTGCACCCTTCTGTGAGCTGTGCCATACTCATCTTGTTCACACTCGTGAACTTCAATTCACAATCATGAACTCAATGAGGAGTTAGTGTGTCACTTCCAATGGCAGCTCCCACCGGTGAAGCGCTGGCGCCGATTGTCCGCCGCGTTACACGGCGGCTCATTCCAGTCCTTCTGCTCATGTACATCCTGGCGTTCCTAGACCGCTCCAACCTCGGATTCGCCAAGGCCGCCTACCAGGCGGACACAGGCCTCTCTGACGCCGCCTACGCGCTGGGAGCGGGCATTTTCTTCCTCGGCTACGCAGCCCTGGAAGTCCCCAGCAACATCCTCATGCGCAAGCTCGGAGCAAAAATCTGGCTGGCGCGGATCATGATCAGCTGGGGCATCGTCTCAGCGCTCATGATGTTCGCCCAGACTGAGTGGGCCTTCTACATTCTCCGCGTGCTCCTCGGAATCACCGAGGCCGGATTCTTCCCCGGCGTCATCCTGTACCTGACCTACTGGATCCCCACCCAGTTCCGGGGCCGCGTCAACGGGCTCTTTTACTTCGGGGCGCCCCTCGCCTTCATCTTCGGCGGCCCACTCTCGGGCATACTCCTCGACCTCGACGGGCTAGGCGGCCTGCAGGGCTGGCAGCTCATGTTCGTCGTAACAGGCGTGCTGACTGTGGCAGTGGGCATCTGGGCATTCTCCTACCTCGACAACAAACCCGCTGATGCCAAGTGGCTCAACGAAAGCGAGCGGACCACACTGATGGCCGCGCTGAATGCTGAGGATCAGGTCAAGGCCGACCACTCGCCAAAGGGTGCTCTGCGTGCGCTGGCCAACCCCAAAGTCCTCTACTTCTGCGTCATCTACTTCACCATCCAGATGAGTGTCTACGGGGTCACGTTCTACTTGCCCACCCAGATCGCCAAGCTGGTAGGAGCCAAAGTGGGCCTGGGCGTCGGACTGATGACCGCTGTCCCGTGGGGAATCGCCATCATCGCCACGTTCCTGCTGAGCCGCCTCGCCGACAAGACCGGTAAGCGCCGGCTCGTGGCCACAGCGTCACTCGCTGCAGCGGCACTCGGCATATTTGCCTCGGCCCTGACGGACAACCCGGTCATGGGGCTGGCGGCGCTTTCTCTCGGTGCCGCAGGGTTCATCTCCGTGCAGCCAGTGTTCTGGACGCTTCCCACTGGGATGCTGGTGGGTGCCGCCGCTGCCGGCGGAATTGCACTCATCAATTCCATCGGAAGCCTGGGCGGGTTCGTCGCACCCATCGCCAAGACCTGGGCCGAATCAGCCTTCGGCCCCAATGCCGGCCTCCTCCTCCTGGCCGTCACGGCACTGGTGGGAGCAGTCCTGCTGTTCAATAGCCACCGAATCAGCAAGATCGCCGACACGAACCCGCTGGCCCAACCCATAACCGCGAAGGTGCACTGATGCGAGTACTCGAACTGAAAGACTTCCGGCAGCTCGTGGTGGCAGACCGCGAAGGGCCTGCCGCCGGTCCCGGCGAAGTGCTCATCGACGTCGTCGCCACCGGCATCTGCGGATCGGACATCCATGGGTACACGGGTGAAAACGGCCGCCGCGTTCCGGGACAGGTCATGGGCCACGAAACTGTGGGCCGCATCGCTTCCCTTGGGTCCGGGACGGACAGCTTCGGTTTCGCTATTGGGCAGCCAGTAACCTTCAACCCGCTCATCAGTTGCAACAACTGTGAAGCATGCGACGCCGGGCAACAGCAGCATTGCCCGGATCGCACAGTCATCGGCGTGAACCCCGCGATCGTGTCCGCCTTTGCCGAACAGCTGGCCGTTCCCGCGCAGAACGTTGTGGTGCTTTCCGCCGGAACACCAATTGTTTACGGTGCCCTGATCGAGCCTCTGGCAGTCGCTTTCCACGCTGTCCGCCGTGCCCGGATCCGGGACGGTCAAAAAGTCCTGGTGATCGGCGGCGGCCCGATTGGCCAGTCCGTCATCCTCGCTGCGCTCCAGGAGGGTGCGGCCCAGGTTCTTGTCTCCGAAATGGATCCCGCCCGGCGGGCCCTCTGCGAGCGTCTCGGCGCCACCGCTCTCGACCCCGCGGCCGGTCAGCTGGACGAGCAGGTAAGGACGCACTTTGGGACGCTGGCGGATACAACTGTGGACGCCGTCGGCATCAAACCCACCATCGCCAGCGCCCTGGACGCCACAAAGTTCGGTGGCGTCGTCTCGCTGGTCGGCATGGGTTCTCCGGAGTTGGCATTCAATGCTTACCGTGTGTCAACGGAGGAACGGGAGATCGTCGGCAGCTTCTGCTACAACAACCAGGACTTCCGCGACGCCGCCACCTGGGTGGACCAAGGCTCCCCCGTGTTGGCAGAACTGATCAGCCGTGAAGTTTCCCTGGAAGATGCCGACGCGGCATTCGCCGGACTCGCCGCGGCAGACGGCACTGCCGGCAAAGTACTGGTCCGCCTCGATTCAGCAAGGAACAGCCAATGAGCATCGAGAACCGCATCCGCCACGTCCGCGCCTATACGCTGCGCGGCGGCGGAGCCGATTACCACGACCAGGACGCCGGGCACTGGATCGATGACCACATCGCCACCCCAATGTCCGTCTACCCGGAATACCGCCAGTCCCGCCAGAGCTTCGGCCTGAACGTCCTCGGCACGCTAGTCGTGGAAATCGAGGCCGACGACGGCACCGTAGGCTTCGCCGTCACCACGGCCGGGGAACTCGGCGCTTTCATCGTTGAGAAGCACCTCGCCAGGTTCGTCGAGGGTGCGCGCGTCACTGATATCGAAAAAATCTGGGACCAGATGTACAAGTCCACCTTGTTCTACGGTCGCAAGGGTGTGGTGCTCAATGCCATCAGTGCGGTTGACCTCGCGCTCTACGACCTCCTGGGCAAAATCCGGCAGGAACCCGTCTACGCCCTGCTGGGCGGCCCGGTCAGGGACGAGCTGACTATGTACGCCACCGGCGCCCGCCCCGACATCGCCAAGAAGCTTGGTTTCATCGGCGGAAAGATGCCCCTGCACCACGGACCAGCGGAGGGCGAGGAGGGCCTGCGCAAGAATCTCGACATGATCCGGGACATGCGAGAGAAGGTAGGTGACGATTTCTGGCTCATGCTGGATTGCTGGATGTCGCTTGACCTCGAATACGCCACCCGGCTCGCCCACGGCGCGGCGGAGTACAACCTCAAATGGATCGAAGAAGCACTCCCCCCGGACGACTACTGGGGCTACGCCAAGCTCAAGAAGCAGGTCCCGCCCAAGATGCTGGTCACCACCGGCGAACACGAGGCAACCCGCTGGGGCTTCAAACTGTTGCTGGACATGGAATGCGCAGACATCCTCCAGCCCGACGTCGGATGGTGTGGAGGAATCACTGAGCTGACCAAGATCTCGGCCATGGCCGACGCTGCCGGGGCCCTGGTGATTCCGCACGGATCGTCTGTGTACTCGTACCATTTCGTCATCACCCGGACCAACAGCCCGTTCGCCGAGTTCCTCATGATGCACCCCACCGCCGAGGAAGTGGTGCCCATGTTCTCGCCGATGCTGCTCGGCGAACCGGTGCCCGTCAACGGCAAGCTCAAGGTCCCCGAAACCCCAGGCTTCGGCGTCGACCTGAATCCTGCGCTGGAGAAGCTGCGTCCCTACACGCACTGAGCCACTAAGCACGGACCCCCACAAACAAGAAGAATGCGAACAGGAACACAATTCATGGAACTTATGCGCCTCGGCGAACCCGGGCAAGAAATCCCGGTAGCCACTCAGGACGGAAAGTACTTCGATCTGCGCTCGATAACCGCTGACATCGACGGCGAATTCCTCGGCAGCGGCGGGATCGCCAAAGCCCGGGCGGCCGTCAAATCCGGGCTCCCCGAACTTGAAGCCGCCGCATCACTGCGCGTCGGCGCACCCGTCGCAAAGCCCGGTGCCGTACTGTGCATCGGCCAGAACTACGCCGCGCACGCGGCCGAATCCGGTGACGCGCCGCCGTCGGTCCCTATTCTGTTCTTCAAGCACCCCAATACCGTGGTCGGCGCTTTTGACCATGTGGTGATCCCCCCGGCGGCAGACAAGGTTGACTGGGAGGTGGAACTCGCGGTCGTCATCGGCAAGCGCGCCTCATACCTCGCTTCCCCCGAGGAGGCGCTGGACTATGTTGCCGGTTACGCCATCAGCAACGACGTCTCCGAGCGGGCTTACCAGGTGGAACATTCAGGAGGCCAGTGGTCCAAAGGCAAGTGCTGCGCCACGTTCAACCCCTTGGGTCCCGTCCTGGTCCCGGCCGAGGAAGTGGGCGATCCACAGCAGCTGCGCCTTAGATCAGCTGTCAACGGCGAGACCAGGCAGGATTCCAATACGGCGGACATGATCTTCTCCGTGGCGCACATTGTCTGGCACCTTTCGCAGTACCTCGTCCTGGATCCGGGCGACATTATCAACACCGGAACACCCCAGGGGGTGGCGCTGTCCGGCAAATTCCCGTACCTGCGCGAAGGGGACACGATGGAAATCTCCATCGAGAAGCTGGGCAGGCAGGAGCAGAAGCTGGTCAGCTTCCAGAAGTAGACAGCTGTGAGGGGTACACACGAGAAGCGGACGACGGCGGGACCTCCCGCCGTCGTCCGTTTACGTTTTGTCAGGCGTCGGCGTGGGCGAGGTTGCTGGAGAGTTCGCGGTGGGCGTCGGCCTGGGCCTGGAGGGCTTTGGCCCGGGTCTCGAAGACGCCCACGGCGTCGGCTCCGGCGGCGAAGCGCAGCGGAGGTTCGTCCAGTTGGGCGAGCTGGATCAAAGCGTCGGCGAGCTTGGCCGGGTCCCCGCCCTGCTTCCCGTCCATGCTCTGCCAGGCGGCGACCGTCTGCCCCGTCCGCTCGGCGTAGTCCCCGATGGTGGAATCGGCGTAGCTGGTGGATTCCGGGGTGAGCAGCTCGGTGCGGAAGAACCCGGGCTCCACGATCATGGAGCGGATGCCGAACGGTGCGACCTCGGGGGCCAGGGATTCCGCCCAGCCTTCGACACCGAACTTCGACGCAGCGTAGGCGGACAGGAACTCGCCGCCTGCGAGGCCGGCGGTGGAGGAGATGGTGACCACCAGGCCGGAGCGCTGGGCGCGCAGGACCGGCAGGGCCGCGCGGGTGACGTTCATGGGACCGAACATGGTGGTTTCGATCTGGTCCCGGAAGTCCTCGGGGGTGATTTCCTCGAAGAAGCCGGCGTAGAAGTTGCCGGCGTTGTTCACGAGGACGTCGATCCGGCCGAACCGGTCCACGGCTGCCTGGATGGCGGCGGCCGCGTCGGCGGGGTCGGTGACGTCGAGCTTGACCGAGAGGAGGTCCTCGTTGTCGCCGACGGCCCGGGTGAACTTTTCGGGGTTGCGGCCGGTGGCGACCACGGCGTGGCCGGCGGCGAGGGCTGCCTTCGCGATGTCGGTGCCCATGCCGCGGCCGGCGCCGGTGATGAACCAGACCTTCTTGCCGGTGGTGTTGTTGGCCTGCTCGGTGTGGGGGTGTTTTGTTCAGTCATGGGAGGGTTCTGTCTTTCCTGTGGTGCGCCCTGGCTGCGCGTGGGAGCGCACGGGGGCGGTGGATCCGCCGGCAGGATCGCCGGCGGTGGCTGTTTGGGTGGTTTCTTCGGGTGGCGATGCCGCCCAGCTGGCGAGGAATGCCAGCGCGGTTGCGGATGCGGAGCCCGGCTCGGCAGTGAAGGTGAAGATGACCTGTCCTTCGTCGCCGGGGAGGGCCAGCGTTTCGTACTGCAGGGACAGGTCGCCGGCCACCGGATGGTGGAAGCGCTTGGTTCCCGTGGTGTGGATCCGCACGTCGTGCCCGGCCCAGAGCGCGGCGAACAGGCCGCTGCGCGTGGTGAGTTCCCCGACCAGCTCGTTCAGCGCCCGGTCGTGGGGATTCCGGCCAGATTCCAAGCGCAGCATCGCGACCATGATGGCCGCGATCGCGTTCCAGTCGGGGTAGAAGTCGGCTGCGCGCGGATCGAGGAAGATGTAGCGGGCCTGGTTCGGCAGCCGCCCCGGAGTGTCCCGACCAAACGACACAGCTGAGTTAAATACCTCGGAGTACAGAGCCCGTCCCAGCAGGTTGGCGGCGAGGAGTTCACCACGGCCGTTCTGAACCACGGCCGCTACTCCCGTCATCC
>DATCNU010000067.1:0-2168 GCA_036565085.1 Arthrobacter sp. | reverse complement strand
ACGTCGCCAACATCACGGCCGAGGTGACGGCATGACCTGGACGATCCTCCCCTGCCTGCTCCTTCTTATCGGGTTCGGCCTCGCCATCGCCCCGGCCCGCCACCACGACGCGCACCTCCTCTGCCGCCCCGGGACCGGCTGTGTGGAGTGCGAATCATGAGCGCCGAAGTCCGGGCCGTCTACGTCGCCTACTGCGCCTACTGCAACGAAGGCTCCGGGCCGGACGACTATGAGTCCGAGGCTGAGGACTGGGCCACCGAGCATGACGCCGCGTACCACAACGCGCCAGATCGAAGCGACGACGCCGACAACCACCGGAAGGACTCCCGCCATGACTAACACCCAGTGCTGTTGCGGCGGCCGTTACCGCTGCGAGGAATGCCGATGGGACATCTGCTACTGCGCCTGCCCCTTCACCGAACCGACCGACGCCGAACTAGCCGGCCACGGCATCAACACCGAAGTCCCCGACCAGCATTTGGAGATGACCCGATGACCTATCTGACAGAAACCCAGATGGGCCAGCTCCTCCGACCCCTGAACGCACGCCGTGTGCACCAGTCGCAGGGTCAGACGCACATGGAGGCCTACGATATCCGGGCCCACCTGAACCGGATCTTTGGTTTCGGCCGCTGGTCCGGTGACGTAATCGAGATGACCCTCGTTGCCGAAAACTATGGCAAGTCCAACAAGGGCAGCGATGCGGTGACCGTCGTCTACCGCGCCGGCTACCGCCTGACCATCCGGGCCGCTGACGGGGAACCGCTGGCCACGTACACGGAGTACGCGTCCGGGGATGCCCCGAACTTCCCGCTGTTCAAGCTTGGTGACGCCCACGATTTCGCGATGAAGACGGCCGAGTCTCAGGCGTTGAAGCGGGCGGCCATCAACCTGGGTGACCAGTTCGGACTGTCCCTGTACAACAAAGGCTCGTTGGGCCCACTGGTTGGCGGGACGTTGGTCATGCCGGACGCTGACCCGGCGAAGGAAGGCGTGGACGACGACGCCCCGGTGATCGCCCCGGAAGAAAACCCGGAGCAGGACGAGCCGACCCGGGCGGCGGCTGACGATGCAGCCGCTACTGCCGTAGCGCAGGTCCGGCACGAACAGCCCAACTGGGTGGCTCTGGTGAACGGCGCAAAGAACAACCGCGAAATGCTCCTGGACCTCATCGCGAAGGCCAACGGCATGGGCGCCCCCGCTGAAGTCATCGAAACCATCACGGCCGCGGGTAAAGCCCTCGCCGCCCGAACGAACTAAGGAGCCATCGTGAGCATCAAAACAGACAACCTCCGCATAGCCCTCATCAAGGCGTATGCGGACGCGCTGGGCGACTTCCTCAAGGAAGCCCGGGACGAACACCTTGAGCAACTCCTGACCCGGTATGAGGAGGAGGGGACCAAGTCGTTCGACATCAAACTCCCAGACAACACCAAGATCGGCGCGATCACCCTCCCGCAAGGCAAGCCTGCGGATAAGACCGTGGATGAGGCGGCCCTGTTTGAGTGGGCGGAGGAGAACGGCGGGATCGACGTCGAAACCATCCCGGCCGTGGCGGCGCGGGAAGTCAAGAAAGTCCGGGCATCCTGGCTGGCCGCCAAGATCAAGTCTGCCATCGAAGGCGACGGCGGCGAACTGACCGACGTCGAGACGGGGGAGATCATCCCGGGTATCCTCCGCGTTCCGGGGAAGGCCCCGTCATCCTTCACCGTCACGTACGCCCCGGGCGGGCGGGAGAAGATCGCCACCGCCTACGTCCGTGGCCTCCTGAATGACCTCGCGGCCGGGACCGTCCTGCCACAAATCGAACCCGCACGGGAAGCAGCATGAGCGACTACCATCTGGGCCAGCGCGTCCAGTACTCCGACCGGCTGGTGCGGGTCAGCGTGTACCTCGACGGCCAGCGCTCGGAGAACCTGCTGCAGGAGGCGCTGGTCCTGATGGGCATCTCCCGCAACCGCGGCGTCACCAAGCACCGCGGCCTGCACTGGAAGCTGTGGGTGCCGCAGTCCTTCGCCCGTGGACACCTCCATTCCGGACTGTCGATGCTGAAGTACTCCACGGCCCCGGATGTCGGGGAGGGGTTCATCACCCAGCGCGCCACCCTCCAGCAGGGCGGCACCGCATACGCGGGCTACGATGAGCCCGCTTGCTGGCTGGACCATGGC
>DATCNU010000066.1:0-10254 GCA_036565085.1 Arthrobacter sp. | reverse complement strand
CCCCCCCCGCTGCCAGACGCCTACCTGGCGGGCCACCTCAGGGTTTGAGACGTGGCCGACGACGGTCTTGCGGGCGATGCCCAGGCGGGACTGGATGTACCCGAACTCGCGGTCGCCATGGGCAGCCTGGTTGAGGTTCATAAAGTCGAAATCGATGTCCGCCCAGGGCAGTTCCACATTGGCCTGCGTGTGAAGGTGCAAGAGCGGTTTGCGCAGCAGGTCCAGGCCCTGGATCCACATCTTGGCCGGCGAGAAGGTGTGCATCCATGCGGTAACGCCGATGACGGAGTCGTCCGAGTTGGCTTCCAGCGCCGTCCGTCGGATCGCGTCCGAATCGGTCAGGACAGGCTTCCAGACGATCTTCACCGGAACGCTGGTGGAAGCGTTGAGCCGGTTGGCGATCTCCTGGGACTGGGCGGCCACCTGCTTCAGGACGTCCTCCCCGTAGAGGTGCTGGCTGCCGGTCAGAAACCAGACTTCATAGCCGTCAAGGGAGGTGTTTGCTGCGGTTTTCATGCGTTCTCCTGCAAGTGAATTCAATGGTGGGCTGACGGCTTTGGACTATTGGCCGTAGACGTTCTGGTAGCGGGCGTACAGGGAGTCGATGTGGCCCTGGTCGATGGGAATCGGTTCGCCCAGCTGGCGGGCGATGTGGACGGTGCGGGCCACCTCCTCGCACATCACGGCGGCCTTGACCGCAGACCTGGCGTCCTTGCCGATGGTGAAAGGGCCGTGATTCTGCATCAGCACGGCGGGCGAGTTGGAGCCCTTCAGGGTCTCCACGATCCCCTGCCCGATCGAGTCATCGCCGATCAGCGCGAAGGGCCCCACGGGAATGGAACCGCCGAATTCATCGCTCATCATGGTCAGCACGCAGGGGATGGATTCGCCGCGCGCCGCCCAGGCGGTGGCATACGTGGAATGGGTGTGTACCACCCCGCCGACCTCCGGCATATGCCGGTAGACGTATGCATGTGCTGCCGTGTCCGACGACGGCGCCAGCGCCGGGTTGCCCCAGTCGCCTTCCGTGTCGCCATTTACCGGCGCCCCGTAGAGGTCGGTGACCACCATCTGCTCGGGTGTCAGGTCGTCATAGGAGATGCCGGACGGTTTGATGACCATCAGTTCGCGGCCGGGGATGCGGGCCGAGACGTTGCCTGCAGTCCAGACCACCAGTTCATACCTGGTCAGCTCGGCGTGCAATGAACATACTTCACGGCGGATGCGGGCGATGGTTTCGACGGTTCCTTCAGGCGCGGTGCTCATGCGGATGCTCCCACGGTTCCGGCCAGCGTCGGCGTAGAGGCTGCTGCTGCAATGGAAGAGCGGCCGGCGTTGCGCTGGATGGCCTTCAGCCGGTGCATCACGTCGTTGGTGCCGCGGCCGAAGTAGTCGTGCAGCGTCCGGTATTCCTGGAAGAGCTCCCCGTAGGCGGCAACGTTTTCCGGAATCGGAATGTACACGTCGCCGGGTTCGGAGCCCATGGCCGCTGCAGCTTCCCGGATATCGGCGTACTTCCCGGCAGCCACAGCGGCATGGATGGCGGAGCCAAGGGCAGGCCCCTGGGCGGAGCCGATGGTCGAAAGCTGGAGGCCGGTGACGTCCGCGTAGATCTGCATCAGGAGCTTGTTCTTCAGCAGGCCGCCGGCAACGATGAACTCCCTGACCGGAACTCCTGAATCGCGGAAGGCGTCCACAATGGTCCGGGTTCCGAAGGCTGTCGCTTCGAGGAGGGCACGGTAGGTGTCCTCCGGCCGGGTGGCCAGGGTCTGGCCGACCACCATGCCGGAGAGTTCGTGGTCCACGAGCACCGAGCGGTTGCCGGAGTGCCAGTCCAGCGCGATCAGTCCGTGCTCCCCGATGGCCTGCCGGGATGCCAGCCCGGTGAGGTATTCGTGGATGCCCACCCCGGCCGCGTCGGCGGCCTGGTGGTATTCCGGCGGGACGCCGTACCTGGTGAACCAGCCGAAGATGTCGCCGACTCCGGACTGCCCTGCTTCGTAGCCCCAGAGTCCGTCCACAATCCCCCCGTCCACTACCCCGCACATCCCGGGTACTTCGCGGAGTTCGGTGCCGTTCATGACGTGGCATGTGGAAGTACCCATGATGGCGACCAGCTGGCCGGGGTCCACAGCCCTGGCTGCCGGGGCGGTGACGTGGGCGTCCACGTTCCCCACCGCCACCGCAATGCCTTCCGGCAGGCCGGTCCACGCGGCAGCTTCGGCCGTGAGATAACCGGCCGCGTCTCCAAGCCGGCCGATGGTGTGCTCAAGTTTGGTGCCCACAAAGCCGGTGAACTGCGGGTTCAGCGCGGCGAGGAAGTCCTCGGAGGGATAGCGGCCGTCCTGGTAGATGCCCTTGTAACCGGCCGTGCAGGCATTCCGGACGTACTTTCCGCACAGCTGCCAGACGATCCAGTCGGCAGCTTCCACCCAGTGATCCATCTCGGCATAGGCCGCCGGATCCTCCTCGAGCAGCTGGAGGCCCTTGGCGAACTCCCATTCGGAGGAGATGAGGCCGCCGTAGCGCGGAAGCCAGTCCTCTCCGCGCTCCGCGGCCAGCTGGTTGATCCGGTCCGCCTGGGGCTGTGCCGCATGGTGCCGCCACAGCTTCACGTAGGCGTGGGGCCGGTTGGCGAAGCCGTCCAGTTCGTTCAGCGGCGTGCCGTCGGACTTGACCGGGACCATCGTGCAGGCCGTGAAGTCCGTGGCGATGCCGACCACCGCGGCGGGGTCGATTCCGGCGTCGGCGACGGCGGCGGGCACAGCGTTCCGGAGTACGTCACGGTAGTCGTTGGGCACCTGGAGTGCCCATTCCCCGGGGAGCCCCGCGGCGCCGTCGCCGGCAAGGTCCTCGGGAAGGACGTCCGTCACGACGGCGTGCGGATAGTCGAACACGCCGCTGCCCAGTTCCTTTCCGTCCCGGACCCGTACCACCACGGCGCGACCTGAAAGGGTTCCATAGTCCACCCCGATGACATAGTTTTCGGCGTCAGGCCTGGTGGAAAGTTGAGGTGCACTGCTTTGCATAAGATGCCTCCAGGGGAAGAGGCTGTGACCTCTTTGCCTACGTTGGAAAGGAAAGGACTACCACCAATTGTGAACGCTAACATGAACAGCGTCAAGGCGGGAGGACTAACTGCCTTGCCCGTCCTGGGAATCGTCCGGACACCGCATGGTTAGAGGGCCGCGGTACTTCCCCGCACTACCAACTCCGGAGTAACCACGATTCCGCTGACCCCGGCTCCCTGCTCAATTTCCCCCACCATCGCGTCTACACAGCGCCTGCCGAGTTCTTCGAAGTCCTGGCGCACCGTCGTCAGCGGCGGAACGAAGTAGGCCGCCTCCGGTGTGTCATCGAACCCGACCACCGAGACGTCACCCGGAACACTGATTCCGGCCTCGCTGAAAGCCCTCAACAGCCCAAGAGCCATCTGGTCATTACCGACGAAGATTGCTGTGGCGGAGCGTTTCCGGGCCAGCTGGCGGCCGATGTTGTAGCCGCTGCCCGCGCTCCAGTCACCATGAACGAGCAGGTCGTCATCCAGGCCGGCAGCGCGCAGGGTCTGGCTCCAGCCTTCTGCCCTGGCAGCGCCGTCGATCCAGTCCAGTGGCCCGGAGATATGGCCGATCCTCCGGTGTCCCAGTTCAATCAGATGCCTGACGGCAAGTTCGGCGCCGCGCTTCTGGTCGACCATGGCGCCGCTGATCCTGTCGTTGCCCAGCGAGCCGACTGTCACAACGGGCACGTCCAACGCCATCTCGTCCAGTGCGCTGAGCGTTTGAGAGTGTGGAACAACCACCACCACTCCGTCCACTGACTGGTCCTGGAAGTGGCGCAGCGCATCGGAAATGGTGTCCCGGTTCACGGCCTTGAGGGCTGCGATGCTGACGAAGTATCCCGCGTCCCTCGCCGCCTGCTCCACGCCGAGGATCGTGTTGGCCGGGCCGTACTGGGACAGCTCGCTGCCCACAACGCCGATTGTTTGTGACCGCCGGGTTACGAGGCTCCGGGCAGCCGTGTTGCGGCGGTACCCGAGCTCGGAAATGACTGCTTCCACCCGCTCCCGCGTCGCCTTGCTGACGTTGGGATGGTTATTGACAACCCGGGAAACGGTCTGGTGCGACACACCGGCCAGTGCGGCTACGTCATTGAGGCGCGGTAGCCGGCGGCCGTTGGTGTTCGCCACAAAAGGGCCTTTCACTGGGAGGATACTGCTTCATATCTTATGGGCCAAGGCTCCTGCGCGGCGTCTGTTTCCCCGGTCGGATCACATCCGGCCGGACACAAAAAACCCCGGCCTCCTGGTGACAGGAGGCCGGGGTTTTCCACTCTTCGCTAAAAGAGTGGGCCCTGTGGGGCTCGAACCCACGACCCACGGATTAAAAGTCCGATGCTCTACCAACTGAGCTAAAGGCCCCAGCCGACGGTGAAAAACACCGATCAGCCCAGTCCATTTCTGGACGTTAATACTGTACCCCAGACCGCGGCCCGCAATCGCACCGGGGCTGGCTCCACCGTCGTCCGTTCCGTGTTCCGCTGTCCAGTGCCTCCGCGCCGGCCGGCCAGCCGGAACCGCACCCTCGATTTCCCCGGCAGCACAGGAGTAGCGTGGGTGCCATGAGCGAGCAAGCAGGACCCAGCCACTACGGCGGAGCCAACCGGCATCACAAGCCGAAGCCTTTCGCCCCGGCCGATTTTGAACCGTTCGCGGGCGGCGCCGATCCAGCCCGCGTCTCGGAGGCCGCCCACCTGGCCGCCCAGGCGCTGGTACGCCATGGCCGTGACAGCGACGACCCCGTCATCACCGCGCGGCTGGTCAGGCTGGCCGACGAACAGGGCCTGGAGGCGATCGCCGAGATGTGGGCCGAGAGCCCCGCGCGGTCCCTGCCCGGGGCGCTCTGGCGGCTTTATGCCCTGCGCGCGGCCACAGTCCAGGATCCTGAGCGGATTTCGGTGTATTTCCGTGCCGGCAAGGACACTGCGCAGGTTTCCAACGTGGTGGCCGGCGCGGCGGAGCCGCCAGGCGCCGAGGAGATGACCGCCATGGCGGACGCCATCCTGTCCGGGGCGTTCGACGGCGAGTTCGACGTCGCGCTGGAGCGTTCCGCGGCCTTCTGCCGGGTGGTGGCTCTCGGCCAGGCGACGATCGCTGACGGTGCCGAACATTCCAACGAGGCCCACGCGAGCAAGCTGACCCGCAACTCGCACCAGCTGGTGAAGACGGCTGAGGACCTGGAACATGCGGCCAATGCATGGCGGCTTGGCGAGTTGGACTGACCCAACAGGCCCGATCTGTCAATGTTGACTTGGGCCAGCCAACGTAGAAGACTAAAACTGGTGCCGAGCTGCGAAACCCCCGGGCTTCAACAATTAGCCGCCTAGAGCGGCCTACCGCCGAGAGGCGTATCCGGTTCGGCACCATTTTTATGCCCATTTTTTAGGTCCGTTCCGGGCCGGTAGAGTAAGCGTCAGTTGCAGGCCGGCGTCAAGTCACAGGGCCGGCGGCTCCCAGCCCAGTACATCCTCCCGAGACCGGTTAACCACGTGAAGCTGCGCCTTTTCCCCCAGGAGCCCGCCGGGCTGAACCTCCTTTCGGAGATGGCACAGCAGGTTGTGCTGGCCAGCGCCACCCTTTCGGAGATCCTGGGGGTCCCTGCTGCGGAGCACGGCACGCTCGTCGAGGACATGCACAACCACGAGGCCAAGTCCGCCGAACTGCACTTTGCCCTGCTCACCCACATGCGCACAAGCTTTGTGAACCCGCTCCCCCGCGAGGACATGTACGCGCTGTCCCGCTACCTCAACGAAGCCCTCGAGAAACTGGATGCCGCAGCCGAACTGGTGGCCCTGTACAAACTGGAGCGGCTGTCCAAGCGCGCGGCGGACCAGCTGGAGATCATCAGCCGCCAGGCCGAACTCACCGTGGACGCAATGCGCCGGCTCAACAACCTGGACGACCTTGAGGACTACTGGATCGAGATCCTGCGCCTGGCCAAGCGCGCGGAACGGACCCACCGGGTCTGGGTGGCGGACATGATCACGGACCTGAAGTGGGCACAGTACGCACGCAACCGGGACATCGCCAACCAGTTGGTGGAAGTCACCAAGGACATGCGGCGCATCGCTACGCAGGTGGGCAGCATTATCGTCAAGGAATCCTGAGGTGACCGCAGTCATTTTCGGCGCCGTGGTCCTGCTGACCGCGGCGTTTGCGTTCCTGAACGGCTTCAGGGACGTTTCCAATTCGGTTGCGCTGGCAGTCCGCACCCGCGCCCTCACGCCAAGTGTCGCCGTACTTCTTGCCGCGTTCTTCAACTTCCTGGGCGCTCTGGTCAGCGCCAGCCTGGCCGTGGCCATCAGCCAGACGTGGATCAACCTGCCGGGCGGGACGGACGGCCTCAGCATCCTGGTGGCGGGCCTCGCGAGCGCCTTCGTCTGGGGTGTCCTGCTGTGGTGGAGGGGCATCCCTGCGTCTTCCACGCATGCCCTGGTGGGAGGCCTGGCCGGTGCCGGCCTCGCCAGCCTGGCGGTGGGCGGCGACGGCGTGGGCGGAGTGGACCAGTCGCTGCTGTTCCAGGTGGTCCTGCCGCTGCTGCTGTCGCCCCTGGTTGCCTACAGCGGCGCGTTCCTGCTGGTTTTCCCGGCCACGTGGGCGGCACGCTACGCCCAGCCCAGCGTCATTAACCAGCGATTCCGGCGCAGCCAGTCCATCGCGGCCGGTGCCGTGGCTTTCGGGCACGGGCTGCAGGATGGTCAGCGGGTCAGTGCCGTGCTCCTCCTCGCGCTGCTGGCTGCAGGCTATTCCGACGGCGCCACCCTCCCCTTGTGGGTGGCCCTGCTCTCCGCCGTGATGATGACCACTGGGACACTCTTCGGCGGCTGGCGGATCTCGCACACGCTCGGCTACAAGATCACCCGGATAGACCCGCTTCGGGGATCCGTGGCCCAGATCTTAAGCGCACTCATGCTGTTCGTTGGGGCCATCGGGCTGCACTGGCCTTTGTCCACCACGCACACGGTCACGTCCGCTGTGCTGGGCGCCGGAGAAAACCAGCACTTCTCCGTGACCAACCGGAAGCTGGTGATCCGCATCGTGTGGCTCTGGGTCCTGACCCCCGCGGCGACGGCGGCCGGGGCGTTTGTGCTGGCGCTGGCCCTCTCGCCGCTGGGCGGCCGGTAGACCCCGATCGGTGGGGAGGGTTACCCGAAGCGTCCTGAAACGTAGTCTTCGGTGGCCTTCACGGTCGGGTTGCTGAAGATGGTGTGCGTGTTGCCGAATTCGATCAGCTTCCCGGGCTTTCCGGTGCCCGCGATGTTGAAGAACGCGGTTTTGTCCGAGACGCGGGCTGCCTGCTGCATATTGTGGGTCACGATCACCACGGTGTACTGGTCCTTGAGTTCGTTGATGAGGTCCTCGATGGCCAGGGTGGAAATCGGGTCCAGCGCGGAGCACGGCTCATCCATGAGGATCACCTGCGGTTCCACGGCGATGGCCCGGGCAATGCAAAGCCGCTGCTGCTGCCCGCCGGACAGGCCTGAGCCGGGCTTCTCCAGCCGGTCCTTGACCTCATTCCAGAGGTTGGCACCCTGTAGCGAACGCTCCACCAGGATGTCGGCCTCACCTTTGGAGATCTTCTTGTTGTTCAGCTTCACGCCGGCCAGCACGTTGTCGCGGATGGACATGGTGGGGAACGGGTTGGGCCGCTGGAAGACCATGCCGATCTGGGACCGCACCGTCACCGGGTCCACGCCGGGTCCGTACAGGTTGTCCCCGTCCAGGAGCACTTCGCCTTCCACCCTGGCACCGGGCAGGACCTCGTGCATGCGGTTCAGTGTCCGCAGGAAAGTGGACTTTCCGCAGCCGGACGGGCCAATGAACGCGGTGACGGACTTGGCCTCGATGTTGATGCTGACGTCCTCCACGGCCAGGAAATCGCCGTAGTACACGTTCAGGTCCTTGACGTCGATCCGCTTAGACATGGTGTTCCTTCACTTGCTGGGGGTATGAACTAGCTTGGCAGGGACGGCTTCGGCAGGGAAGCACTAGCGGCCCGATTTGGGGGCAAAGATCCTGGCGATAAGCCGGGCGCCGAGGTTCAGGATCATCACCAGGATGATCAGCACCAGGGCCGCGCCCCAGGCCCGCTGCGACGACGGGCCCGGGTTGGACGGCGAGGTGGGGTTCAGGATCTGGGTGTAGATGAACGTGGGCAGCGAGGCCATCCAGCCGCCGAACACGTTGTTGTTGATGTTCGTGGCGAACCCGGCGGTGACCAGAATAGGCGCGGTCTCCCCGATGACGCGGGCGATGGCCAGGGTGACGCCGGACGCGATGCCGGAGATCGCCGTCGGAATCACCACTTTGAGGATGGTGCGCCATTTGCGCACGCCAAGGGCGTACGCCGCCTCGCGCAGCTCGTTGGGCACGATCTTCAGCATCTCCTCGCTGGAGCGGACCACGACCGGGATCATCAGGACAGAGAGTGCGACGGCGGCAACGGCGCCGGTTTTGGTGCCGGGGCCCACGACGGCGAAGAAGAAGGCGGCGGCAAAAAGGCCGGCCACGATGGACGGGATGCCGGTCATCACGTCCACGAAGAACGTGATGGCGCGTGCCAGCCTGCCGTCGTTGCCGTACTCCACCAGGTAGATGGCGGTCAGCAGGCCCACCGGGACCGAGATGACGGTGGCCAGGAGGGTGATTTGGACCGTGCCCAGCAGCGCGTGGTAGATGCCACCCAGCACCGGGGCCCCTCCTTCGGCCGCCTTGTTGTCGTACGCTCCGGTGACGCCATTCATGGAATTGGTCAGGAATCCCGGTGTGACGATTCCGGGGACGCCATTAACCAGCACTGTCCAGATCACCGAGATGAGCGGGAGCATCGCGACCAGGAAGGAGCCCACCACCAGGCAGGTGGCCAGCTTGTCCTTGGCTTTGCGTGACCCCTCGACGGCGGCGCTCCAGCCCACCAGCCCGGCGGCGAAGAGCAGGGCGGAGAGGATGCCCCAGCCGAAGGCGTTGAAGCCGATCAGCGCCAGGACGGCCGCGCCGATGATCAGGGCCGCGGCCAGGACGGCGTACGGCGCGTACTTGGGCAGCTGGCCCTTGGTGAGGGCTGAGCGCTTGCTGCGTACGGGAGTCAGGGTGGAGGTCATTTAGTTGGCTCCCGAGAAGTCTTTATGCCGGGTGATGATCCAGCGGGCGATCATGTTCACGGCAAGGGTGATCACAAACAGGACCAGGCCGGCGGCGATCAGCGTGCTGACCTTGAGGCCGCTGGCTTCGGGGAAGTTGAGGGCGATCTCGGCGGCGATGGTCTGGTTGCCGGACTGGATCAGGCTGGCGGTGAGGACGCCGGAAGACAGGACCAGGGCCACCGCCATGGTTTCGCCGAGTGCGCGGCCCAGTCCGAGCATGACGGCGCTGATGATTCCGGGGCGGGCGAACGGAAGGACGGCCATCTTGATCATTTCCCAGCGGGTGGCGCCCAGCGCGAGCGCGGCTTCCTCGTGAAGCTTTGGCGTCTGCAGGAAGATTTCCCGGCTGAGCGAGGTGATGATGGGCAGGACCATCACCGACAGCACAATGCTGGCGGTGAGGATGGTCTTGCCGGTGGCCGAAGCCGGGCCCTGGAAGATGGGCAGCCAGCCGAGGTTCTCCGCCAGCCAGCCGTAGGCCGGCGAGATTTCCCTGGCCAGGAACGCGGCACCCCAGGCGCCGTAAACCACGGACGGGATGGCGGCGAGGAGGTCCACCACATAGCCCAGCCCTGCTGCCAGCTGCCGCGGCGCGAAGTGCGAGATGAACAGTGCCACCCCGATAGCGACGGGCGTGGCGATCACCAGCGCGATGACGGCAGCGATGAGGGTGCCGATGACGATGGGCCAGATGTAGGGGAAGAAGCCCGCTCCACCCTGGATCTTGTCCGCGGGGGCGGTCAGCGCCGGGATGGCCTGGACCACCAGGAACAGGGCAACGCCGAACAGGACGGCCAGTATCAGGCACCCGGCGGCCAGGGCGGCGCTGGAAAAGATCCTATCCCCGGCGCGGCCCGTGTCCTGGGGATTTCTCAGGGAGGTGGCGGTCATTCCAGACCCTTCGGTTGGTGTTGCTCAAGAATGTGGTGTTGCTCGGGAATGTGGCGGTGGCCAAGAATGTGGCGCTGCCAACAAACGGCTGCCAATGCCAAGTTCCCCGCCCCGCCTTTCGGCGTGGCGGGGAACGGAGGGGGCAGGTACTAGGACTTGACC
>DATCNU010000065.1:0-7199 GCA_036565085.1 Arthrobacter sp. | reverse complement strand
CCGGGCACATCCTGGATCATGGACGGTCGCCTTCGGGTGCTGTTGGAAGCCCCCGACCGCACTGAACCTGCCAGGACACACTCAAAGGCCACAGAGGGACCAACGGCTCAATACCAGAGCCAGCCCCGACCAGACATCAATGCAGCCCCCAGAGAGAAGCCCAGAGGAGTAGAGCCTCCATAGGAGGCTCAAGGTACGAAAAAGGACTCACACCTCTGGCACCAAGGTGCACTCGGTGGACATTTGTCCACCGATCTCACACATGCCCGTGCTTGTGCCCGGCGAATGGGTGGTATGGAACCAACAGTTTTACCCGTGGGGATCTGCTCAAAATGCCATGGCCACCTGCCCCAGGTCAGAGACAAACGCACCCGTTACTGCAGCGAGGCGTGCAAGGAAACGGCGATGAAACGTCGGCGCCGGGGCCAGCCGGTGGCTGATCCTGTGTCTGCCGAGATGGCGCTGGCTTTGTCGAAGCGCGTAGGGGAGTTGGAGGAAACGGTCCGGGCGGCCAGTGTGTTGATGTACCGGGCGCGGGATTCACGGGACAGCTACCGGGCGAAGGTACGGGCGGCGGAAGCGGCGGTGGCGACGGAGCGGCGCCGGGCAGGCGCCGTGGTTGCCGAGCAGGCAGCGAAGACATCCGCGATGCGTGACCAGCTCGTGGACCTGCGCCGGCGGCTGGCCGATGCTGAGCGGACGGCCCGTGAACGGGTGCCGGCGGCCGCGGACGACGGTGTGGTGGCCGGGTTGCGTTCCAGGCTGGCGGACGGCAACACCGCCTATGCGAAATTGATGGCCGTCCACGAACAACTCCGCTCATCGTTCGATCAGGTCTCCGCTCAGGCCCGCGGCCTGCCGGAGGTGTACCGGGCGTGGGACCGGCTCTGCCAGAAGCTCTACCAAAGCACGAAAGGCAAACCGGCCACCGAGGCCGAGCAGCGGATCCTTAGCCAGTGGGTCTCGTGGCGGAACCAGCAACAGCAGGCAAAAGCGAAAGCGGGTCAGAAGTGACGGTCAGTATCGGGCGCATCAACATCGACTACTACCTTGATTCGGCGGCCGCCGGGGACGCGGCCCAGATCGGGACCCGGGATCTGACCGCGTACTACACCGAGACGCAGGCCCCGGCGGGACGCTGGTTCGGGCGGGGGCTGTCCGGCGTCGGCCTGGTGAACGGGCAGCAGGTGCAGAAGTGGGCGGCGAAAAGCATTTATGAAGACTTCAAGCACCCTGGCACGGGCAAGGAGCTCGGTGCCCGCCCCATCTCCAAGACGTCCTCACCGGAGGGAGCGAAGACACCGATCGGCAACGCGGCCAGGAGCGAGCGGGAAGCGGTCGCCGGATTCGACCTGACATTCAGCGTGCCCAAATCCGTAAGCGTGTTGTGGGCGTTGGCGGAACCGAAGCTGCAGGCAGAACTCCACGAAGCGCACCGGCAGGCCGTGGAGGAATGCATTGACTGGCTCGAGCGGAACGTCATCCAGGCCCGTGCCGGTCACGGCGGTGTCGCCTGGGTGGCCGTGGATGGGGCTATCGCGTCACTGTTTGATCACTGGGATTCCCGTGCCGGAGATCCCCAGCTTCACACCCACGCGGTGATCGCCAACCGGGTCCAGCGAATCAGTGACGGAAAATGGGTCACGCTGGATTCCTACACACTGCACCGGAACATGGTCGCCGTGAGTGAGAAGTACAACAGCATCCTCTTTGACCGGATCTACGGCCGGACCGGTGCCGTGGCCCAGCTGCGCACCGGGATAGCCGGACTGGCAGGAACCGACGCCCAGTCGCTGCTGGAGCAGCTGGGGGAACCCGAGACGGATCCCCGCAACGCGCGGGCCGAGCTCGCCGGTGTCCCGGACGGGCTGATCACCGAATTCTCGGCCCGATCCGTGGAGATCGAAGCCAGAACCGATGAACTGATCGCCCAGTGGATCGAACACCACGGCGGCCGCCCGCCCCAGGCCATGGTGCTGAAACTGCGCCAGGAAGCGACGCTGGCGACACGGACCACGAAAAAGCCCTCGGCCGAATCGTTGCCAGAGAAAATGATCGGCTGGCGCCAGCGGACCGAAGCCGCCGGCTACGCCCCGTCCGAGATCATCCGTGACGCCATCGGCCACGATGCCGCCGTCGTGGCCAACGCGGACATCGCGCCCGATGTCGTGGCGGTACTGGGACGCTTCGCACTCCATGACACCGGGAGCCGGCGCACCACCTTCACCCGGGCGAACCTGATCGCGTCCACGGAGCGGGTACTGCGCGGAGTCAGGATGGGATCGGCGGCCGACCGCGAGAAGCTTGTGGACCGTGTCGTGGAAGCCGCCGCCCTTGAAGCCGTTTCCCTGAGCCCGGAACGGATGGGCACACCGGAGATGGCGGATCCATTCCTGACCGTCCGTGGGCGAAGTGCCTTTGAGCACGAAGAAACCAAGCGTTTCACCACGGCCCAAATCATGGACGATGAGGCGTTCCTGATCTTCCGCACCGGTGCGGAAGCCCCGGCGCTGGACGACGCAGGAACCCGTGCAGCCCTGGGCGCGGCCAGAACCCGCGAGGGCCGCGCACTCAGCCCCGACCAAGCAGCCGCAGCCCAGACGGTGCTGACCAGCGGGAAAGCGATCGACGCCATTATCGGCCCGGCAGGGACGGGGAAAACCACGACGATGCGCGCCGTCCGGGAACTCTGGGAGGCCGCCCGCGGTGAGGGCACCGTGATCGGCCTGGCTCCTTCGGCGGTCGCGGCCGCGGTGCTCGGGGAGGAAGTCAACGCGGCCACCGACAACGTCGCCAAGTGGTTGTACGAATCCGTCGGCGAGGGCGCCGCCCGCCGCGCCGTACGGGTGGCGGACCTCGAGCGGACCGTTTCCCGACTGGGCGCGGCCGAACAGGGCGCGTCGGCCAGGTCTGGTGCGAAGGACCGGGTCCAGGCGCAGCTTCGCGTCGCACATTCCACACTGGCCAGCCAGTACGCGGAACAGGCCAAGTACCAGATGCGTCCCGGCCAGCTCGTCATCCTTGACGAGGCATCGATGGTCGGCACGGCCGCGGCCGCCGAGCTGGCCCGCCAGGCATCCGCTGCCGGGGCCAAGCTCCTCCTCGTCGGTGACCCGGCCCAGCTGGACGCCGTCGAAGCCGGCGGTTTCCTGGGCTGGATGGAACGCAACACCGACGCACCCGTTCTCACCAGTGTGTGGAGGTTCAAAGCCGACTGGGAACGGGCAGCTTCCCTGCGGCTCCGCACCGGCGACACCGACGTCCTGGCCACCTACGCCGAACACGGCAGGATCCACGAATGCCGTGGGGGCAGCGCCGCGGACAGGGCCTACCAGGCATGGATGGCAGACACCCGCACCAGCACCTCAGCCAGTCTCCTGATTGCCGGAGACAACGACACAGTCAACGAACTCAACATCCGCGCGCAACTGGACCTCGCCGCCGAAGGCCGCGTCGATCTGGAACACAGCAGCCGGCTCAGAAGCGGCATTGCCGGGGTCGGGGATGTGATCCTGGCCCGGCAAAACAACCGGCGCCTGACCGATGACGCCGGACACTTCATCAAGAACGGCACACGCCTGGCCGTCACGAGCATCCACCCGGACGGATCCGTGACGGCGACCAGGACCGACACCGGCGCCGTCGTCGTCCTGGATCCCAGCTATCTGGAAGCCTCGGTCGAACTCGGCTACGCCTGCACCGCCCACCGCTCCCAGGGCGTCACCGTGGACACCGCCCACACCGTCGTCGCCTCCGGGCAGTCCCGGGAACTGTTCTACGTCGCCATGACCCGCGGCCGGCACGGGAACACCTGCTACGTGGACGTCCCGGACCCGGCGGACGAAGACACTCCGGATGAGTGGGGCATGGTCCGCAGGATCATCCCCGCCGATGCCGCAGCGATCCTGCACGGTGTGCTCGGAAACCAGGCACAGGAAATCACCGCCCACGAAGCCCGCGACGCCGAACACGGCCACGCCAACGACTTCGCCCGGCTCGTCTTCGAATACGACTACGTGGCCTCAGCTGAACAGGCCTTCCACGTCCTGGCCTGGCTGGATGAATCCGTCAGCCCCGGGCGAAAGGAAGAGATCATCGCCGACCGGCTGTTCACGGCCCTCATCCATGCCTCGCCCCATGAGTGCCTGCCCGCAGGCATAAGCCCTGAAACGGCGTCGGTGCAGGATCTGATCGCGGCCTGCACTGCGGAGGTGGCAGAATCCGCCGGGTCTGCCCCCGACGTCGGGAGCATCACCACCGGATTCGCCCCGGGCAGCGCCGAAGGCCGGCGCCTGCAGCAGCTGCTGGAAGGCAAGATCACCGCACGTCTGACCCAGCTGGTACCGCCCATCACTGGCGACGACGCGCCCGCATGGGTCGATGACCTCCGGAAGGCCCACCCTGGCGTCGAAGACTTTCCCCGGCTGGTCCGGGCGGTCACGGCGTGGCGGGAAGTCTCCGGGCAGCAGGACGCGGCGTCGGCATGGGGTGATCCTCCGAAATCAACAGACAAGACCATGTCCGGCTACTACGCCAACGCCAGAAAGCACCGGCCAGCGGGTTCACGCCGGGCGGCGCCCGCCACCGCCGGAACCGTGACCGAAACGGATGTGTGGGCGGATATATCGTTCGCAGCGGATGAGGCCAGGTTCGTCCATGCCGAAGCCGTCCTGGCCCCGCAGGCGTCGGGTCGCCTTCCCCAAGACACCAGCATGGGCAGCTGGCCGGATGCACCCGATCCGGGGCCAACGGAAATTGACCACGCATGGGATCTCTAAGGCATACGCGGTAGTTGCACCACGCTATTGGATGCAACCGAAGCCGCACCGTACGCGGGATTTGAGGTCGACTTGGGATAGCCTTCGGGACGCCAGATTACGCGGAATCCGGGCGAGGGAGCGATGGGCGGCAGTGGCTAGCCACGCTGGGCCTTCCGGTGCGGCGCCGGCCTTCGGCGGGCAGGGGGCGATGATGCTCACGTGGGGCGCGGCGGCGTCGAGCTCCAATTTGGCGGCTCTACGCCTTCCACGTCCCCGCCGCGTCGTTGACGATCAGTGAGCCTTTCTTCAACCCGAGAACGCTGACCCGTGTGGCCTCCGGACGTTCAGTCCTGACCTCTGCCTTAACCGCCGTCGGAGGTTGCTCTGGGTCCAGTGGCAGCACGTCGTCGTCATCAGTGTGGGTGCCACGACATGCAAGGGAGGGCCTCAAGGGAGAACTCTGCTGTGAGAGGGCAAGTTCAGCGGTGTTCACTGAGCCCCTTTCTACAGGCACACATCAATGAAGGGAAACACCATGCCAGATGAAAGCCCCCAAGACGCCGAGAACCCTCAGAGCAGTGAGCGGAGGATTCTTGACTCCCTTAAATTTGGTGTTGAAGGGCACCGCCCTGAGAACAACAGTGAACGAGCGGTCGAGGCCGCAAAGATCGTTGGTGCCTTTGCCGTCGTCGAAGAAGCCGCGTTCAAGGCTGCTGGACCTTTCCAAGAACCGAACCTCATCCGGCCTTTCACTGCCGAATTTGTGAACGAGCATGGAGGGGACCTGGTCTCCGTCATGGCGGATCCTAACTTTCAGGACTTTATTGTCGACAGCCTTAATTTGAACGCCTACGAGCAGCTTTCCTTCGACGAAGATGGGGAGCATTCCCAGCACATTTTCCCCATGGACGATCCTGACAACCAGGCATTGGTGTCCACCACGCGTACCAATGTTTCTGGCGAGATCTGTGCTGAAAAGGCCGCCTCACTAGCCCAGGAAACGACAGATCGAATCACGGCACACCGTGAGGGTGCCGAGCGGCTGATGACAGAGTTCCTCACGTTTGGCGTTGAGAGCCAGGGACCGGCGGCCAACGCTGAACGAGCTGAACGGGCATCAAGGCACTCCGCATCGTTCAGCGCAGAGGAATCATTGGAGAAAGGGCCTTTACCGTTCGCTGATTCTGGTCTTGCCGACGACATCATGGCTGAGGCCGTCGTCAAACACGGCGGCGATCTTGCGGCGGTGCTTGCTGATCCCGTGTTCGAGGATGTGTTGATTGCGGGCTTCGATTTGTACCCGTACGACGTACCCGTCGTGGACGCCGACGGAATTAACGCGATGATGGTCCACCCCATTGATGACGAGGCCAATCGGGTCTTGATGGCCACGATGACGGAGAACGTCACCAGCAATGTCATGACGGCTCCGTATTCGGAAACGGGGCCAGCCGGGAGCAAACCTTCAGCATCCACCCAGGCAGTTGCTGCCGTGCACCTGAAGCATCATCAGGTCGTTGCCGTTGACCAGGTGAAGCCGGGCCAGATACTTGTCAACGGGGATGGTTCTCGCGCCAGAGTGGACAGCATCATCCGAGATGGAGAAAAATTTCAGCTTCATCTCACGGGAGAACAAAACCAGAAAGGCATTGTCAACGCTTTGCCTGACAAACAGTTCAAGGCGGAGACGGGTACTGGTAACAGCCCGGCAAGACCTGAGTATGAAGTTCCTGACATGACAGCAATAAATCACCAGGCCTCAGACCTCGGTGGACCCGACGTGGCATAGCGCAGCAGGGGACGGCTGTCGATTATGGATTCTCAATTGTTGGTGTTCTCGTAATCGCACGTTTCGGGATTGCGCGAACGGTGGGGGCCAGCCGTGAAAGGACAGGCTTCTGGACGATTGCGGCGGGAGCTCAACCGGAATGTCCGATACGCTCTCTGCCGACCGGCGAGGAGCCCATCCTTTGCCTGACTGCGGTGCGATCGAGATGACCGGGGCCAGCCCCGTTCCGTCGTCGGCTTCGGCCAGCGACGCTTTCTCCACCTTGAACATCTTCGCTTCGGGGACGGTCATGACGATCGGCCGACCATCCTCACCGCTGAGGCGCAGGTACAGTTGGTCCCCCAGTCGTCGCTGGGACATGACTTCGGCTCTGGTCCCGGCGTCGTTGACGATTACCGCACCGACAGGCAATTCGGAGGCAGGCATGACGTTGTACCATGCATCGGTCTTGCTTCTCTCTGCCCGGGCAGGCTGCGGCGTGCCCACTGCCGGTCCTTGGCCCAGATCAGGGCCGGGGGGGTTTCTCAAATTCGGTGGTCCGGGCATTAGACCCCGGCTACGACAATCCCGGCCCGTTGTCGTGGCCAATGGTCTGCAGCACCGGGGAGCTGTGGATGTCCGGGACACCCTGCACGACGGCGGGCGGGAGC
>DATCNU010000064.1:0-17647 GCA_036565085.1 Arthrobacter sp. | reverse complement strand
CACCCGTGTTTCCATCTGCGGTGGCGGGGCTTGCCCCGTCCGCTTCAGGCAGCCAGCGGCTGTCGAGCCCGTGCGGCACGACATAGCTGGCGGCGCCCGCCAGCAGCCGCGCGATCGTGTTCGGGGCCTCGGCCGGGGTCACCACGGTGACCTCGGCCTTGTAATCCAGCAGTCTGTCAGCCAGAAGCTCGATCAGTTCGTCTTCGCCGAGTCCTGAAACCTGCCGGTATGCGCGGGGGATGTCGGGGACGTGCGGGCGGTCCCGCAGGGCGGCCCTGATGCGGTCCAGGATCTCTTCGCGTGCGCTCATGGCTGTTCCTTGGGGTTGTGCTCCTTCTTCCACCACTGGCGGAAGGATTCGGCAGGCGGCGCCGGGATGTCGCGGCTTTGGGTCCAGCCTGCGGCGATACCCGGCAGCTTCTTGATTTTCTTGTCGGGGCCCGCTGCCAGCCTGCCCAGCGGGAGTGCCTTTTCCGCCAGGCCAAGGTTCCTTCCCGAGGACAGTGCCCAGGAGGCAGCCTGCATTCCGATGTCCATCTGGCTGGGTAGTTTCTTTTGCCCGCGCCTGCTGTCCACGTCCTCGCCGCGCAGATGCACCAGAATGTCGGGGATGTTGATCTTCACCGGGCAGGCGTCGTAGCAGGCGCCGCAGAGGGAAGAGGCATAGGGCAGGGAGTTGTTCTCTGCGGCGGAGATGCCGGTCATGAGCGGCGAAAGGATCGCGCCGATCGGGCCGGGGTAGGTGGAGCCGTACGCGTGGCCGCCGGTCCGCTCGTAGACCGGGCAGACGTTCATGCACGCGCTGCAGCGGATGCAGTGCAGTGCGGAGCGGCCCATCTCGTCCGCCAAAGCCGCACTGCGGCCGTTGTCGAGCATGACCAGATGCACGTGTTGTGGGCCGTCATCCTCGGTGACTCCGGTCCAGAAGGAGGTGTAAGGGTTCATCCGTTCGCCGGTGGACGAGCGCGGCAGCAACTGCATGAAAACTTCCAGGTCCACCCAGGTGGGCAGCAGCTTCTCCACGCCCATGACGGTGATCAGCGTTTCCGGCAGGGTCAGGCACATCCGGCCGTTGCCCTCGGACTCGACCACGGCCAGCGTGCCGGAGTCAGCCAGGGCGAAGTTTGCGCCGGAGACGGCCACTTTGGCGGTGAGGAATTTGCGGCGCAGGTGGGCGCGGGCGGCTTCCGCCAGCCGGGCGGGGTCATCGGTCAACGCCGGGTCCACGCCAGGCATTTCGCGGAGAAAGATCTCCCGGACCTGGCTGCGGTTCTTGTGGATCGCGGGAACGAGGATGTGACTTGGCTTGTCATGGTCCAGCTGGACGATCAGTTCAGCCAGATCCGTTTCGAAGGCCGCGATGCCGTGTTCTTCGAGGTACTCGTTCAGCCCGATTTCCTGGGTGGCCATGGATTTCACCTTGACCACTTCTGTCTCGCCGGTCGCCCGGATCAGCTCTGTAACGATGGCGTTCGCCTCGTCCGCGTCGCGCGCCCAGTGGATCTCTCCCCCGCGGGCGGTGAAGTTCTGCTCGAATTGCTCCAGCAGTCCGGGCAGCCGGGCCATCACGGACTCTTTTATTGCGCTGCCGGCGTCGCGTAACTGTTCCCAGTCGGGCAGTTCTGCGACGACTTTGAGGCGTTTGTCCCGGATTGTGTGTGTGGCGTGGCCCAGGTTCGCCCGTAGCTGGGCGTCGTCTAGTTCGCGGTGTGCGGCTTTAGGGAAGGATTCCGTGGCGTGCAGATTCCCGGTGCCAAAGACGGGCAGGGACGGCATGCCCAGAAATGTTTCGCTCATCGTGCTGTCTTCCCATTCCTCAATTGAACGTCCCCGGTGACCGATATGGGATTCTCCACCGTGCCGGCGAGGATCTCCGCGAAGTGGAGTGTACTCACGCTGCTGTCCCGGCGCGAGAGTCCGCCGCCGATGTGCAGGAGGCAGGAGGCGTCTCCTCCGCTGCAGAGTTCGGCGCCGGTGGCTTCGATGTTTTGGGCTTTGTCCGTGAGCATGGCCGAAGACACGTCTGCATTTTTCATGGAGAAGGTACCGCCGAAGCCGCAGCATTGGTCCGCCTCGGCCAACTCCACGAGCTCAATGCCGTCAACGCTGCGCAGCAGGTCCAGCTGGCGGTCCCCGAGCTTGAGGAGCCGCATGCCGTGGCAGCTGGGGTGGTAGGTGATCCGGTGCGGGAAGTAGGAGCCCAGCTGGGCCGCGGCATCGGTAACGCCGAGGACATCAACCAGCAGTTCCGAGAACTCGTAGGTCTTGGCACCAACGGCGGTGGCCCGGGCCTCCAGGGCAGCATCGCCGCAGCGGCGTGCGATCATCGGGTGCTGGTGCTTCACTGAGGCGACACACGAACCGGACGGTGCGACGGCGACGTCGTACTCGTCCTGTTCGAAAGCCGTGACGTGGTTGGCTATTACAGGAAGCGCCTCCTTGAAGTAGCCGCTGTTCACGTGCATTTGTCCGCAACATGCCTGCCCGGAGGGAAAGATGACCTCGTGGCCCAGGCGCTCGAGAATGGCCACGGTGGCACGGGCCGTGCCCGGGAACATCGCGTCAACAATGCAGGTGGCGAAGAGCGCTATTCTCATGAGGTCCTCCGGGGAGCTACGCGGTCCGGCAGTATCTGCGCCCGGACGTCGGTCGTGGGCAGATATGTCATGGTGGTGGATTGGGCCGCAGCGAGGATCCGGCGCAGGTCCGCCAGAGTTCCCGTGACCGTGTTCGCGGCGCGGGCCTGCACGAGGACGTTTCCCAGCGCCGTTGCTTCCACCGGTCCGGCGATGACGCGCTTTCCGGTGGCGTCGGCGGTGAGCTGGCACAGGAGCCGGTTCTGGGACCCGCCGCCCACAATATGCACGACGTCCACGGGCACGTCCGCGAGGCGTTCGGCGTCGGCGATGGTCCGTGCGTATCCGGCGGCGAGGCTGTCCAGGATGCAGCGGACGATCGCCGCGGGACCATCGGTCAGGACGAATCCGGCGTTCCGCACCGCGGACCGGATCCGCTCCGGCATGTTGTCCGGGGCGATGAAGCAGGGGTCATCCGCGTTGGCCAGGGGTCCCCCTGCCGGGAGAGCGGCGGCGGCTTCCAGGAGTTCTTCCAGCCCGGGCCGGTAGCCTTCGGCGGCCCAGGTGCGCTGGCATTCGCTGAGCAGCCAAAGCCCGCCCATGTTGCGCAGGTAGCGGATGGTTCCGTCCACGCCGCGTTCATTGGTGAAGTTTGCCAGCCGGCTGGCCTCGGTCAGGACGGGGTGCTTCAGTTCGACGCCTACCAGTGACCAGGTGCCGGAGGAGATGTAGGCGAACCTCTCCGTCTCCGCGGGCACGGCGACGACGGCCGAGGCGGTGTCGTGCGAGCCGACGGCCACCACTTTCGTCGCCGCCGGCAGCCCGGTCCGCGCGGCAATGGCCGGCAGCAGGGTGCCGATGGTTTCGCCGGCCTGGATCAGCGGCGGGAACAGGTTCTGGGGCAGGTGCAGGGCGGACAGGAACTCGCTGGCCCACTCCCCCGCGACGGCATCAAACAGCCCCGTGGTGGAGGCGTTGGTCGCCTCGGTGCGGCGGATGCCGGTGAGGAGGAACGCGATCAGATCCGGAATAAGCAGTGCCTGGACGCCCTTGAGGTCAGGTTCACTGGCCAGCTGGTAGATCGTGTTGAACTGCAGGAACTGCAGTCCTGTCGTGGCGTAGAGACGTGCCGGATCCAGGTGCCGGTGGACCTGCGCCACGGTGCCGCGGCTGCGGTCATCCCGGTAGCTGTAGGGCTGCGCCACCAGCTCACCGGAGGCGGTCACGAGCCCGTAGTCCACGGCCCAGGTATCGATCCCGATGCTGGTGATCGGTTCCCCGCGCTCCGCGGCCGTCGTCGCGGCAGCTGTGAGTCCGGCGAGCACCTCGGCGAACAGGGCGTCGAAATCCCAGCGCAGGCCGCCGTCGGACTCGGCCACACCGTTGGGGAACCGGTGCGCTGTTTCCAATGAGATACCGCGGTTCCCGGCGTCAGCGGGGATTCTTCCCAGGATCACCCGTCCGGAGGAGGCTCCGATGTCGACGGCGGCGAACACCGCCCCGGCGGTTGCCGGGACGGCGCCTGCCGTTGGTGGTGCGGTGGTCATCGGAGGAAGGCGGTGGCGACGCCGGCGTCCACGGGAATGTGCAGGCCGGTGGTGTGGGACAGCTCGCTGCTGGTGAGCACCGCGGCGGCGTTGGCCACATTTTCAGGGAGCACCTCGCGCTTGAGCAGGGTGCGCTGGGCGTAGTACTTGCCCAGGTCCTGCTCGTCCACGCCGTACACGGCGGCGCGCTTGGCTCCCCAGCCGCCGGCGAAGATCCCGGAGCCGCGGACCACGCCGTCGGGGTTGATGCCGTTGACGCGGATGCCGTGCTCGCCCAGTTCGGCTGCGAGCAGCCTGACCTGGTGGGCCTGGTCCGCCTTGGTGGCGGAGTAGGCGATGTTGTTCGGCCCGGCGAACACGGAGTTTTTGGAGGAGATGTAGACGATGTCCCCTCCCATGCCCTGATCGATCAGGACCTTCGCGGCGGCCTTGGACACCAGGAAAGAGCCCTTGGCCATGACGTTGTGCTGCAGGTCCCAGTCTTTCTCGGTGGTCTCCAGGAGCGGTTTGGAGATGGAGAGCCCGGCGTTGTTGACCACGAGGTCGAGGCCGCCGAAGGCCAGCACCGCGGCATCCACCGCGGCCACGACCTGGGCTTCGTCGGTGACATCGGCCTGGATTCCGATGGCCACATCGGGGCCGCCGAGTTCCTCGGCGACGGCCCGGGCGTTGTCGACGTTCAGGTCCGCGATGACGACGCACGCGCCTTCGGCGGCGAGCCGGGTGGCGATGGCCTTGCCGATGCCCGACGCCGCTCCGGTCACCAGGGCGATGCGGGTGGCGTGGGATTTGGGCTTGGGCAGCCGGGCCAGCTTGGCTTCCTCCAGCGCCCAGTATTCGATCCGGAATTTCTCGGATTCCTCGATCGGGGCGTACGTGGAGATGGCCTCGGCGCCGCGCATCACGTTGATGGCGTTAAGGTAATATTCGCCGGCAACCCGGGCGGTCTGCTTGTCCTTGCCGTAGGAGAACATGCCCACGCCCGGGACCAGGACGATGGCCGGGTCCGCGCCGCGCAGAGCCGGGGAATCGGCGTCTGCATGGCGGTCGTAGTAGGCCCGGTAATCCTCGCGGTAGGCGGCGTGGAGTTCCTTCAGCCGGACGATGGAGTCTCCGACAGTGCCGTCCGCGGACAGGTCCAGGACCAGCGGCTTGACCTTGGTCCGCAGGAAGTGGTCCGGGCAGGAGGTGCCCAGAGCGCCGAGGCGCGGGTGCTCGGCGCCTTCCAGGAAGTCCAGGACTGCTGCATCATCAGTGAAATTCCCCACGACCGGTTTGTCCGTGGACGCCAGGCCGCGGATCACCGGCCCCAGCGCGGCGGCCTTCGCGCGCCGCTCGGCCTCCGGCAGGGCGGAATAGCCCGGCAGTTTCGCGCCGAAGGGCTCCGGGCGGCCGTGCTCGGCGATGTACTTTTCGGCCTGCTCGATGATCCACAGCGAGTTGGCTTCGGCTTCCTCGCTGGTGGCGCCCCAGGCGGTGGTGCCATGGCCGCCCAGGATGGTGCCGATGGCCTGCGGGTTGGCGTCCTTGATCGCGGCGATGTCCAGGCCGAGCTGGAAGCCGGGACGGCGCCACGGAACCCAGACAACCTTGTTCCCGAAGATCCTGGTGGTGAGCGATTCCCCGTCTGCAGCCGTGGCGATCGCAATGCCCGAGTCCGGGTGCAGGTGGTCCACATGGGCTGCGTCCACGAGGCCGTGCATGGCGGTATCGATGGACGGCGCGGCGCCGCCCTTGCCGTGCAGGCAGTAATCGAAGGCTGCCACCATCTCGTCTTCACGCTCGACGCCGGGGTAGACGTTCTTCAGCGCCAGCAGACGGTCCAGGCGCAGGACAGCGAGTCCGGAATCCGTCAGCGTGCCCAGGTCGCCGCCGGAGCCCTTCACCCACAGCAGCTGGACCTCCTCCCCCGTGACGGGATCCCTGTCTGTGCCCTTCGCGGAGGTATTGCCGCCGGCAAAATTGGTGTTCCGCTTGTCCGCACCGAGGCGGTTGGAACGGGTTAGCAGTTGTTCAACTGTTGAATTCGTCATGGTCTTAAGCTCCCCATCCGGCCTGATGGCCGCCTACGCGGTCGGTATTGATTTTTTCCTGGTATCCACTGGCGGCGAAGGCGGCCATCGGGTCCGCGGGCAGGCCGCGTGATTCCCGCCATTCGGCCAGCCCCGGGCGGACATCGGTGTAGAACGCGTCCATCAGCACCGCATTCGCGGCCAGCACATCGCCCGAGTTCTGCGCTGCGTCCAGGGCTGCGGTGTCCACCAGCAGCGCGCGTGCCGTCATTTCCTGCACATTGAGCACGGAGCGGATCTGGCCCGGGATTTTCCCCTCGATGTTGTGGCACTGGTCCAGCATGAACGCCACACCGACGGCGGGCTCCAGTCCGCCTCCGCGGACCACTTCCGCCATGATCCGGAACAACTGGAACGGATCCGCTGCGCCGACAATCAGGTCATCGTCGGCGTAGAAACGGGAATTGAAGTCGAAGGAGCCGAGCTTTCCCAGGCGCAGGAGCTGCGCCACGATGAACTCGATGTTGGTGCCCGGGGCGTGGTGTCCGGTATCCAGGCACACCTTGGCCTTCTCACCCAGTGCAAGGCAGTGCACATAGGAAGTGCCCCAGTCCGGAATGTCCGTGTGGTAGAAGGCCGGCTCGAAGAACTTGTACTCCAGCACCATCCGCTGGTCCTCGCCGAGCCGGTCGTAGACCTTGCGCAGGGATTCAGCCAGCCAGTCCTGGCGGGAGCGCATGTTGCCTTGTCCCGGGTAGTTCGTGCCGTCGGCCAGCCAGATCTTCAGATCCTGCGAGCCGGTCTGGTTCATCACCTCAAGGCACTCGTACATGTGGTCCACGGCCTTCTGGCGCACGGCGGGGTCGCTGTGCGTGAGGCTGCCGAATTTGTAGTCCTCGTCCTGGAAGGTGTTGCTGTTGACCGTTCCCAGTTTCACGCCGAGACCCGCGGCATAGTTAGCCAGTGCGGCGTAGTCGTCCGTTTTGTCCCAGGGGATGTGCAGGGCCACGGAGGGGGCGAGGCCCGTGAGCGCGTTGACCTGGGCGGCGTCGGCGAGTTTCTCTTCGATGGTGCGCGGGGTTCCCGGTGTCGCGAAAACCTTGAAGCGGGTGCCGGAGTTGCCGAAGGCCCAGGAGGGCAGTTCGATGCTCTGATGTTCGAGCGTGGTCAAAACGTCGGTGGGGATGGACACGTCAGTCTCCTTTGGATTTGGAGTGGGTGAGGGCTGGCGCGGAGGCGGCCAGTTGGTCCTCGAGGTTGAATACTTCAGTCAGTTGGAGGAAGCCCTCATCGGGGGCTCCGTCCAGGTCTTCGAAGAAGCCGGACATTTCGGCCTGCCAGCGGGCGTTGACCTCCGTGGCCGCCATCCGGGTCTGGGCTTCCGAGAGGTTTTCAGTTTCGAGGTAGCCGATCAGTAGCCCGTCAGCGCGGAGGAAGAGTGAGTAGTTGTTCCAGCCGGAGGACTTCAGGGCCTGAAGCATCTCCAGCCACACGGCGGCGTGGCGGCGTGTGTATTCCTTGATGAGGTCCGGTTTGAGCTGGAGCTGGAAGCAGACACGCTGGACGCTCATGAGAGCACCACGTGCCGGTGTCCGATGCCCAGCAGGGACGCTGCTGCCTTGATGTCGGCCGCACGGTGTCCGACGCAAAGAGCCCAGTGGTGGCCGATGCCGGTCTGGCTCCATTGGTCCACCCAGAGTCCCGGGTCCCCGCCGAAATCCACGCGGGAGGTGGTGTTGCCGATTGCCAGCAGCGGGCCGGGAACCACTTCACCTTCAGAGGTGATGAAGACGTAGCTGCCGTCAGGGTCCTGCCCGAGGCCGAAGGTGGTGACGGGTCCGTGCCGCACATCGAATTCGACCGAGACGCCCCAGCCGCGTTTGCCGTGGTAGACGCCCAGTCCGCGCAGCAGCGGCTCCTGCGCCGACACGGCCAGATGCGCCGGTCCGTCGTGGCCCATTTCCACCACATTATCGAAGAAGTTCAGGGCCTGGATTTCGGTGAACGAGCCACCGGCGCCGATGGCCTGCGCGGCGAGCATGGCGATTGAAGCCCGCAGCTCGAATTCGCCTGCCATGGGGATTCCCCGGGCCGTGAGGATGGAGGAGCCAAGGATCATCCCGGCTCCCAGCCGTTCGTGCTGTTCCCCGGCCAGTCCGCGGTGGTAGTAGGCCACGGAGTCAAGATCGAAGTCCTCCACCAGGCGGTCCAGGCCCACCGATACTTTGGCACCCCAGGCAAAGTCGTCGTCGTTCACGGAATCGTCCAGCACAAAAAGGTCGCGGGCAAGTTCGAGCCGTTCGGCTACCTGTGTGTCGGTCACCGCGTTCACACGTTCACGTAAGTCGTCGAATTCCAGCACCTCCACATGGGAGCCGAAGGTGGTCGAGACGGTGGTCAGGTCGGTGGCGACATCCAGCATGCCCGGGTAGAGATGGCCCATGAGTCCGTGCCGGGCGTTGCGCAACCGGGCGCGGACGCCGGCTGCGTGGACCCACTGGCTGATCCGTTCCCAGGCGGATTCCTGCTTGAGGTGTCCGGAGACGGAGCGGAAGTCGATCCCGGCACGGCGGAAGACGTTGGCGACCTCGGGCACCGGGCATTGGCCGCAGTACGCGAGCCACTTGCCTGTGTCGAAGTTGGCGTGGTCCATCGCTTCGGTGGGCTGCAGGTCGATCACCAGGACGGGGGTCTTGGCCCGTTGGGCGATGGGCAGCACCATGGAAGAGGTCAGGTAGGTGGTCAGGAAGATGACGATCAGATCGCAGTCAGCGACGCGCAGCTTTTCACCGGCAACGGCTGCTTCCTGTGCGTCGGAAATGAAGCCGGTGTCGATGACCTCGGCGTCGAGACCCTGGAAACGGCCAGTGACGTAACGGACGGAGTCCTGCAGCTGAGGCAGCAGTTCCGGAAACTGGGGCCAGTAGGCGCCCAGCCCGCCTGAGACCAATCCGATGCGGGTGGGTCGACGCCGGTGCGGCTTCAGCAGCCGGGCGGCCGATTGTTTCTGGTTCATGATAGGGGGCGCCTTCCGGCATGAAAAAAGGGAACTCTGGGGCTCTGTAACGGAGGGGTGGAAGGGATGAGGTGCCGGGCGGGCTGTCAGCGGCCTGCCCGGCTGCCTGGTATGGGTCAGAAGTTGTATTTGTCTATGTTGGCGGTGTTGAAGACGGTCGGTGGCCCGACGATGACCAGTCCGCCCTGTTCGACTTTGCGTTCGCCGAGTTCTCCGGCGGTGAAGGTGTCGCCTTCGGCGCCGGTCATTTTTCCGTCCATGAGGGCTTTGCCGGCGAAGGCTGCTACGTAGCCGAGCTGGGCCGGGTCCCAGAGTGCGAACTCCTTGACGGTTCCGTCTTTGACGAAGGGGCGCATTTCATTGGGCAGGCCCAGCCCGGTGAGGGCAACTTTGCCCTTGTAGGCGGATGTGGAGAGGTACCGGGCGGTGGCTGCGATGCCCACTGTGGTCGGCGAGATGATGCCCTTCAGGTTCGGGTGGGCCTGCATGAGTCCCTGCGCTTCCTGGAAGGACTTGGTGTCGTTGTCATCGCCGTAGACCTTGGCCACGAGTTTGATGTCCTTGTACGCCGGGTTGGATGCCAGCTCATCCTCCATGAACTTGATCCACGCGTTCTGATTCGTGGCGTTTGCGGTGGCCGACAGGATGGCGATTTCACCGCTGCCGCCAATCTGCTCGGAAATCAGCTTGGTTTGGATCAGGGCCACGTCCTTGGCCACCACCTGGCTGATGAACACGTCGCGGCAGTCGGGGTTGGCGTCCGAGTCGAAGGCGACAATTTTCGCACCGGCGGAACGTGCTTCTCCCATGGCCGTGCAGACGGCATCGGGGTCGTTTGCGGCTATCACAATGACATTCGTGCCGGCCTGCGTCTCGGCGTTGATGAAGGAGACCTGGCTGGACGCGGAGGCTTCCAGCGGGCCGACCACCTGGGAGGAGGCGAAGCCTGCCTCCGTGGCACCTTTCTTGCCGCCGCCCAGGACAACGTCCGTGTACGGGTTGTTGAGCTGCTTGGGGATGAAGGTGATTTTCTTGTCCCCTCCCGTTGCGGGGCTGCTGCCACCGGCAGATCCCGAGCCGCTGTTGCAGGCTGTCAGGGCCAGCGCGGCCACGGCGGTAATGGCGACCAGTGAGGCCAGACGCCCGGTCGGGCCTGTTTTCTTGCGGTTCAACATCATTGTTCTTCCTTTTTCCTCGTGCGGTGGATACAACCGATTCCTTGTGGACACGGTTGGAGTTGTGCTGGTGGGAAGTTGTTCAGGTTGTTTTCTGGCTGAAGCTCCGGCGGACTCGCCGGGTGTGCCGCCATTGTTTGACGGCGGAGCCGATGCTCGGCGCCACCACGGAGAGGATGAGGAGCAGACCGGTCACCGTGATGAGGACGACGTCGGACACCCGTCCCAGCCGAAGTGCGTAGTTGAGTGTCCCGATCAGCAGAACCCCGGCGATGACGCCGGGGATGGACCCTTTGCCGCCGAAGATCGACACGCCGCCCAGCAGTACAGCGGCGATGACGGCCAGTTCCAGGCCGGAGGCGTTGTCGCTGCGGGCGCTGGTGTAGCGCAGCGTCCAGTAGATGCCGGCCAGTGCTGACACGGCGCCGGATCCCGCGTAGAGCCAGAATTTGCTGCGGGCCACTTTGATGCCCACGAAGCTGGCGGCTTCCTTGCTGTATCCCATCGCGAAAAGGCCGCGTCCGAAGGGCGTGAAGTGCAGCAGCACCCCGAAGAAGATCATCACCAGGACGACGCCGATCATGACCGTCGGGATGCCGGTGCCGCCCAGTTTGGACGTGAAGAAGGCGGTCAGCGCCTTCGGGAAGTTGGCCACCGCGTTGTCTCCGATGATCACCAGGGCCAGGCCGCGGAAGAGTGCCAGGGTGCCGATGGTGACCGCCAGTGAAGGCAGTCCCAGGACGGCGATCAGGAAACCGTTGAACATGCCGGCCGCTACTCCGACCAGCAGGCTGATCACCAGGACCAGCCAGATGTCCATGCCGCCGGCCCAGAGTACGCCCATCAAGGCGCTGGTCAGGCCGGCGGTGCTGGCGACGGAAAGGTCTATTTCCCCGGTGATGATAATCAGCGTCATCGGCATGGCGATCAGCAGAACCGGGATGACGTCCAGGAGCAGGAACCCGGTGGTGACCGGCGAGGCGAAGCGCGGGATGGCGACGGCGGCGTAGATCAGGAACGCCACGAGGGCGTAGATGGTGATGGCGTCCCGGCCCGCCAGGATCCTCGCGCTGCCGGTCTTGCCTTTGGGTTCGCTGGCCAGGGGTTTGGTGCTGTCAGCCACAGGGGCTGATGCACTGCTGGTGGACGACGTGGTTTCAGACATTCCGGGCCTCGCTTATCCGCAGTTTCTTGGCTGTGCGCAGGCTTGCCACGCGGTCGATGATGATGGCGGTGAGGATCAGTACGCCTACTATGGCCTGTTGCCAGAACTTGTCGACCCGCAGTGCGGTCAGAGAGCTGGTGATGGTTGTCAGGAGAAGGGCGCCGAGGGCTGCCCCCGCCACGGATCCGCTGCCGCCGAAGATGGCCACGCCCCCGACGACGGCGGCCGCAACCACGGTCAGTTCCATGCCGGTACCTGTGGTGGCGCCGACGGAGTTGAAGCGGCTGGCGTAGAGCACGCCGGCCAGTCCGGCCAGTGCCCCGTTGGCCAGGAAGGCCAGGAACACGCGCTTGGACACCTTAATGCCAAAGGCCGTGGCCGCATCCGGGTCCGAGCCGATGGCGTACAGGTCCCGGCCCGGACGGGTGCCGGACATGTAGACGGCCACGGCGATGACGACGACGATGGCCAGCAACGTGATGATGGGGAACCCCAGCACCGTGTTCACCGAGAGGGCGCCGAAGGCGTCCGGCCGGTCACCGGCGAAGAACTGTTTGCCGCCGGCCCAGGCATTGTTAAGGCCCCGGAACACGTAGAGGGTCCCGAGGGTGATGACCAGGGCGGGCACTTTGGCAACGGTCACCAGGAGGCCGTTGAAGGCACCGAGCAGTGCCCCGAATGCCATTCCGATCGCGAAGACCGCGATGATCGGCAGATCGGGCATCGCCGAGAATATGGACCCGGTGCCGAAGGCGACCAGGCCAAGCATGGAACCGACGGAGAGGTCGATGTTCCTGGTGATGATCAGCAGGGTCTGCCCCGCCGCCAGGATCATGATGATGGTGGCGTTCAGCAGGAGGTCTTTCACGCCCTGCGGGGAGAGAAACAGCGGATTGATCAGGTAGGTGACGAGCACCAGGAGGGCCAGTGCGATTAGCACGGGCAGTTCGCGCAGCCGCAGCACCGAGGCTACGGCACGCCAGCTGCTGCCGGCGGCGGGTGCCGTCGTTCCTGCTTTCTTGTGGTCCAGAGCTGAGCTCACGGGGTTCCTCCTGCGGAAGAAGTTGCTGCGTGCATGACGGATTCGGGGTTCGCATCGGCGCGGTTAAGTTCGGCGGTGATCCGGCCCTCGCGCATGACCAGAACCCGGTCTGCCATGCCGAGGACTTCGGGCAGTTCGGAGGAGATCATCAGGATCGCGATCCCCCGGCCGGCGAGGTCGGAGATAAGCCTGTGGACCTCGCTCTTGGTGCCGACGTCGATGCCGCGGGTGGGTTCGTCGATGATCAGCAGCCGAGGGTCGGTGGCCAGCCATTTGGCGAGCACCACCTTCTGCTGGTTGCCTCCAGAAAGAGTGGAGACGGCGTGCTCCTGCGAGCCGGTCTTGATCTGGAGCCGCTTGCTCCAGTCCTGGGCCGCACGGCGTTCGGCGGCGCCGTTGATCAGGCCCGCCGTCGCAAACTTGTTGCGCAGCGTGAGAGTGACGTTGCGGGCCACGGACAGGTTCATGACCAGGCCCTGCTTGCGGCGGTCCTCCGGCACAAAGCCCATGCCCGCCGAAATTGCAGCCTGTGGATCCTGTGGCTTGAGCTTGCGGCCCTCGAAGTTGATTTCGCCGGCGTCGTAGGGGTCGATCCCGAAGACGGCACGGGCCACCTCGGTGCGTCCGGCGCCCACCAGACCGGCCAGTGCGACAATCTCCCCTGCGCGGACCTCGAAGGTTATGTCGCGGAAAACCCCGGCCCGGCTGAGCCCGTCCACCTTCAGAACCAAATCCCCGATCTCCGCGAGCGTCTTGGGGAACAGGGCTCCGATGTCCCGCCCGACCATCTCGCGGACTATCTTCTCGACGGTCACTTCGGCGGTCCGGTGTGTGGAGATGTACCGGCCGTCCCGCATCACGGTGATCCGGTCGCACAAATCAAAGACCTCGTCGAAGCGGTGCGAAATGAACAGGATGCCGGTTCCCTTATCCCGGAGGCTGCGGGCAACGGCGAACAGCCGGTCCACCTCCACACCGCTGAGAGCGGCCGTGGGCTCATCCATCACCAGCACTTTTGCGTCCAGTGAAATAGCCTTGGCGATTTCGATGATCTGCTGGTCCGCGATGGACAGGCCCTCGGCAATGCGCGTCGGATCGATGGGGACGCCGAGCCGCTCGAAGAGCTTGCTTGCCTCCTGGACCATGGTTGCCCTGCTGATCAATCCGAATCGGCCCTTGGGCTGGCGGCCGATGAAGATGTTCTCCGCGACACTCAGGTCCGGAAAGAGCGTGGGCTCCTGATAGATGACAGAGATTCCGGCGGCCTTGCTCTCGGCCACGTTGCGGAACTGGACGCTGTCGCCTCCGACCCTGAAGTCGCCCGAATCCGGGTGGTGCAGGCCTGCGAGGATCTTGACCAGGGTGGACTTGCCTGCGCCGTTCTCTCCGACCAGTGCGTGGATTTCGCCGGCTTGGATTTCGACGGTTCCGTCTGCCAGGGCGACCACCGGACCGAAGGTCTTGGCGGCGTGGGAAAGGGAGAGTACCGGCCCTGGTCCTTCGCCTGAGGGGCCGGACCGGGAGCTGTATGTCTGCTGCATTAGTTGACCGCACCTTTGGGGCTGAGTGAACACATAATGAATCGTTTCATTACGAGCTGTGATTTGAATCATAGGCGGCGCCCAAGCATGGCGTCAATAGAGGTGTCGAACCGCTGGCTCACCTCCCTTTGATTCGTTTCATTGAAAGGATTCAAATTGGGCATTCGGCGGGTATCGTGGGGAAGGTATTTTGCGTACGCCCTGCATGGCCTTCCAGACAGCGGCGACGCCGACTTTCAGGAGCTCAGGAAATGGTTTCACCCAGCGTCAAGGATGTCGCGGCATTGGCCGGTGTATCCGTCGGGACGGTCTCCAACGTGCTCAACCGGCCGGAAAAGGTGTCTGCCGAAGTCATGGCCCGGGTCCAGGCATCCATAGACAAACTCGGCTTTGTCCGAAATGACGCCGCACGCCAGTTGCGCGCCGGCATGAGCCACAGCATCGGTCTGGTGGTCCTGGATGCCGCGAACCCCTTTTTCACCGATTTGGCCAGAGGTGCCGAGGACCGCGCCGCCGCGGAGCACTTTACAGTCCTGGTGGGCAACAGCAACGAGGACGCGGGACGGGAAGCGGCCTACCTGGATCTCTTTGAACAGCAACGCGTCCGCGGAGTGCTCCTCTCCCCGGTCGGCAACGTGATCCCACGGCTGGAGCAACTGCGCCGGAGAGGCATCCCCACGGTTCTCGTGGACCGGCAGACTGACAACCCGAGCTTTTCCTCCGTCGCTGTGGATGACCTGGCGGGCGGTGAAATGGCCATAGGCCACTTGTTGTCGCTGGGCCGTCGGCGCATCGCGTTTGTGGGCGGCCCGGCAGGCATCCGCCAGGTGGCCGACCGCCTGTCCGGGGCGCGCAAGGCCATTGATGCGGCGGGCAATGCAGCCTTGGAGGTCTTCGAGACAGAATCTCTGACTGTGCTCTCGGGAAGGGCCGCGGGAGAGGCTATCCGGGGCCGGCCCGCGGCCGAGCGTCCGGATGCGATCTTCGCGGCCAACGATCTGCTCGCGGTGGGTGTCCTCCAGGGCCTGATGCTGATGGGCGATGTGCAGGTGCCGCAGGACATCGCCCTGATCGGCTACGACGATATCGAGTTCGCAGTCGCCGCTGTGGTCCCGCTGTCTTCCATCCGGCAGCCAAGCGCCCTTATTGGTTCCACCGCTCTGGGCTTGCTGCTGCGGGAGGCCAGCTCGGAGGCCGGATTTGAACCCAGCCAAGTGGTGTTTCCACCGGAGCTGGTGGTCAGGAGGTCCACTCTGGGCTGACAGCCAGGCCCGAGCCAGCCCCCATGGAGGAAGCAACCGCCCGTATGCGTGCAATCCCACACGCCGACGATGAGGTCGCGCCGGCAATGCGCTGTGGCTTCGACGACAAAGTCGTGGGCCAGATGATGTCGGGCCCAAATGCGTCCGACGCCGTCGACCATCCGATCGTCCCCAGCCTTCCTGCTCCAGCGCGCGGGCCACCGCTGCGCGTCCCTCGTCCGCGGAAGGCCGTACCGGCGTGGAAGAGAGCACGATCGCTCCCAGCCGGCGTTCCCGCCGGGCCCTGACCCGGCCTTGGCTAAACCGCGCCTCCACCGTTTCGTTCAGGAGATGGCGCGCTGCGGCCTCCGCGGTGTCCGCCGTCAGCGGCGCCGCGGACCGGATGACGGCGCCGGTTCCCGGCCGCGTCGCTCCCTGGGCGCGCGACACCTCGGCCACGGCCACCCACTCGTGCCAGGACAGGGGGCTGCCGGCCGGCAGCCCCGCCCGCGTGCCGGACGTCAGCAGGTAACGCTCCGGCCCCTCACCCGGGACGCGGCGCGCCACACGGTCGGGGAACGCGAGGGCGACGACGAAACCGACGGCCTCCGCGGCGCTCACCGGCGCAGCCAGTGAGGAGGGCACGACGCCGGACTTCTCCTGGCGTGCGATCGCTTCCATCCGCCGGACATCCTCCGCCCAGCGCCTGGCCGCTGGTTCCTTGTCAGTCCGCAGTATGGTCAAAAGACGCGTGAGATCAGCGCCGGGGGCACGCTGGTCCCCGGAAACTAGGGCGACGGCCTCCGCCGCGGTGCGGTGGCCCACGGCGGCGCCGCCGTCCAGCAGGGCGCGGGCCAGCCGCGGGTCGGCGGGAATCCGGGCCAGGACCTTGCCCAGATCCGTGGCGAGGCCGTCCGCTTCCACCACGCCGAGCTCCCGCAGCACCTCGACGGCCTCATCCATCGCCGGCTGTGACGGGACGCCCGGAAGTGCAAGTACCCGGCCGCCGGAAGATCCCCAACAGGCCAGCACCAGGGCGGCACCCGTCAGGTCTGCCACCGCGATCTCCGGGGTTCGATGAGCCGGTGCGGCACCAAAGGTCTTCTGGTCGTAGCAGCGAACCACCCTCCCGGGCCCCTGCCTGGCTGCCCGTCCGGCGCGCTGTTCGGCGGACGCCCGGGAACAGGACACGGTCACCACCGGAACGTGGCCGGGTCTTTTCAGCCGGGAGCACACATGGTTAAGGCTCCGCACCAGTTGGGTGCGGAGCCTTTGCTGTGTCTGTGGTGTTGTTCTAAACCTTGCCGTAGACGCGGGCCGTGGCGGTGGCCGGTTCCCGCGGGGCGTGCACGGTTAAACGGAGAAGGGCCGGCTTGTCGGCCGGCCCTCCTCCGCTCCTCGGCAAAGGAAATCTGTGATTCAGCTTAGCTGAAAATAGTGTCGAACGTGTGCAGCTGATGGGTGAAGATCGTTTATCCCTGGTAATGCCGTGCGGGCCTCGTACTGGTTTCAAAGACGTGGCACATTGGTTGTTTCCCGGTAGTCGCGTACAACGTCGGTCCGCCGCTGGTGAGTGGCTGCTGTGGTTCGCACCGGCGCGGCGGACCGCCCGACTTCTGGGAGGTTCCGGCCCCGCTCGTGGTGAGTGGGCCGGGGCCTTGCCGGGCGGTGGGGGTTCCGCCCGGCAAGGTGTCTTACTCGGCCGCGTCCTCCTGTGCGGGCGTGACGCTGTCGAGGATGATCTGCTCGACCTCACTCGCGGTCAACATATCCCCAGGTAATGAGCTGGGTCAGGTAGTCGATGTGGCGGACGCTCGGTGACCGCCACGAGTCCTTGGCAATGGTCTTCTCATACCCGGCGCAGACCAAAGCGATCAGGGACACCTCGGGCCGCGCCGTGGACTTGGCCACGTGATCCCGCAGGGGGTTCCATCCCCACCTCTCCGATGCCTCCCCCACCTTTGCCCCGGCCACCTCAGCGGCAACGGCGCCTTCATATCCGCTGGCCGTTTCGCAGTGGTGGGTGATGGCGTGGACGGCGAAGTACTGCCACCCCTTGGGGGCCTGCTTCTTCGCGAGCAGGGTCTTCACAAACTCCCGGCGAACCACCGTTGCTTCTCTGCACTTTGCAAGTGCCTACACTTTGGTCAGTTGGATATGTCTTTTGAATCGCCGAGCCCGGCGAGAGCTTTGCGGAGTCGGGCATCAGCGTCGTCGGCGACTTCCCGGACGACCGGACTGTCACTGAGCTGGACCATGGTTTGTGGGTCTATGGCTTCGACGGTGGTTTCGCGCGCGTCCTTGCCTCGCCGGACAACGACATTGCATGGAA
>DATCNU010000063.1:0-2470 GCA_036565085.1 Arthrobacter sp. | reverse complement strand
AATGCCGGCGCCGACAGCGACGGCGACACCCATGATCATCAGGTCCCAGCTGCTGAGCGACCGCTTGAGCTGGCGTCCGGGTTCATCGGCGTCGGCGATGGACTGCTCGATGGATTTGGTCCGGAGAAGGTTCATAAGGAGTTCCACAATCCTGATTTGTGTTGGAAACAGACCCATCAACGATACGTGTCCACCCACTGGACGTTCACACCTGTCCCGCATCATGAGATGCCGGGCCCGCCCCGGTTAAGCGCGAACGGACACTTGGGGCCCTCGCCGGGAGGGCCTCAAGTGTCCGTTCGCGCTGGTGGTTCGGTGCTGGATGACGTGCTGGTGGGCTACCTAGACGGGCCAGTCCATCAGCTTTGACCGGATCAGGAACCGTTTGCCTTCCGGCGCCTCAACCGAGAACCCGCTCCCCCGGCCCTGGACCACGTCCACGGTAAGATGGGTGTGGCTCCAGTAGTTGAACTGCTCCTTGGACATCCAGAACTCGAGGGGCTGCGGCTCCGGGCCGTCGGCGATGTCGAACAGCCCCAGGAGGACGTCCGCTTCCGCGGTGATGAACTCCCCGGCCGGATAACACATAGGCGAGGACCCGTCGCAGCAGCCGCCGGACTGGTGGAACATGAGGGGTCCGTGCTGGCCCCACAGCTTCCTGAGCAGTCCCAGGGCCTCGGCCGTAAGCGCCACGCGGGAGATGTCCTCCCCGGGCAGCGTCACCGCCGCGTCAAGCCCCGCCTCCATCATCAGTACTTGATGACGACGCGGCCGTCGATCTTGGCGTGTTTCATCTCGTCAAGAACGGCGTTGACCTCGGAGAGCTCCCGGGTGGACACCGTGGGATGGATCTTGCCCTCGGCGTAGAACTCGAGTGCTTCCTCCAGGTCCTGCCGGGTCCCCACGATCGAGCCGCGGACGGTCAGGCCCTTGAGCACAATCTCGAAGATCGGTGCCGGGAAGTCGCCCGGCGGCAGGCCGTTGAACACAATCGTCCCGCCCCGACGGGCCATGCCGATCGCCTGGCCAAAAGCAGACGGGTGTACTGCGGTGACCAGGACTCCATGGCAACCTCCGGTTTCACGTTGGATGACTTCGACGGGATCTTCGTGCAGCGCGTTGACGGTGAGCTCGGCACCGTGCTTCTTGGCCAGGGCGAGTTTGTCGTCCGCGATATCCACAGCGGCTACCCGCAGGCCCATCGCCACTGCGTACTGGACGGCAATGTGCCCGAGTCCGCCGATACCGGAAATGGTGACCCACTGTCCGGGCCTGGCTTCGGTCATTTTCAGGCCCTTGTAGACCGTGACGCCGGCGCAAAGCACCGGGGCGATTTCAACGGGGTCCGAGCCGGCCGGGATGCGGGCGGCAAAGCGCGTGTCCACAAGCATGTACTCCCCGAAGGAACCGTCCACGCTGTACCCGGCGTTCTTCTGCGCTTCACACAGGGTCTCCCAGCCGGTGCGGCAGTACTGGCAGTCGCCGCAGGCTGACCAGAGCCAGGCGTTGCCGACGAGGTCTCCGACGGCCAGGTCAGTGACGCCTTCGCCCAAGGCAACCACTTCGCCTACTCCTTCGTGGCCGGGGATGAACGGCGGTGTCGGCTTGACCGGCCAGTCGCCCTCCGCCGCGTGGAGGTCTGTGTGGCAGACGCCGGTGGTGAGGACCTTGACCAGCGCCTCGCCCCGGCCCGGGGTGGGAATGGGGAGGGTCTGGATCTGGAGATCCTTGCCGAATTCGGTTACTACTGCTGCTTGCATCGTCGTCGTCGTCATTGGCGAAATCCTTGCGTTGATGGAGCGATGGTGCGGTGGAGGTGGTGCTGCCTTCCTGAGGGGTGGCCAGGGAGGTGCAGGCGGGGACGGATCAGTGCTAATCCGTCCCCGCCCGGGCTAAGGGCGGCTTAGAAGAAGCCGAGCTTGTTCTCGTTGTAGCTGACCAGGAGGTTCTTGGTCTGCTGGTAGTGGTCCAGCATCATGGAATGGTTTTCACGTCCGATGCCCGAGGACTTGTACCCGCCGAACGCGGCGCCGGCAGGGTAGGCGTGGTAGTTGTTGACCCACACGCGGCCGGCCTGGATCTCGCGGCCCGCGCGGTAAGCCACGTTGCCGTTGCGGGACCAGACGCCGGCCCCCAGGCCGTAGAGGGTGTCGTTGGCGATGCCCATGGCGTCGTTGTAGTCGCTGAACTTTGCCACTGAGACGACGGGACCGAAGATTTCCTCCTGGAAGATCCGCATCTTGTTGTGGCCCTCAAAAACGGTGGGCTGGACGTAGTAGCCGCCGGCCAGGTCGCCGGGCAGCTGGGCCCGGGCACCGCCGGTGAGCAGCTTGGCGCCTTCCTGCTTGCCGATGTCGATGTAGGAGAGGATCTTTTCCAGCTGGTCGTTGGAGGCCTGGGCGCCGAGCTGCGTGTTGGTGTCCAGCGGGTTGCCCTGGATGATCTTTTCCACCCGGGCCACGGCGTCGGC
>DATCNU010000062.1:0-4835 GCA_036565085.1 Arthrobacter sp. | reverse complement strand
GGCAACGGCAGGTTTACCCTGCTCCGCGTATCGTTCGCGGACCTTCGCCTCAACCTTGCGCCGCAGCACGGCCCGGCTCTCGTCACGCTTCTTCCACGCCCGTGACCTGATATCCCGAAGCTTCAACACCAACTCAGCCACCGGCAACGCCACAAACGACGCCAGAAGGTCTGCGTCATCGTGCATACCCGCGAGCCGCAACCACGGCCCCAATAAATGCGTCACCAAGTAACGGGTGGCGATCCGCTGGCGTTCCTCATCCAGACCGTCATTACCGGTGCCGACCATGCGGGGCAGATAGGGGGCCAGGGTTTGGCGCCGCTCCGGACCCCACCGGTCATTCAACCGGATCGTGTACCGGGTCAGGACCGGGGACGCACATGCCGGGGCGTCGGTGAATCCCTCGCCGGCCAACCAACTGACCACTTCCATGCTGCAGTGGCCTTCCTCGAATTCGTTGTGGGAGCCGTGGTCGAGGGTGATGGTGCCGGCGTTGAACTGTTCGAGGCGTTCGGTGGTGATCGTCATTTGGTTTCTGCTTTCTGGATGGTGGTGTTATTGGTCCGGACGGTGATGTACATGTCTGCCGCGTGCGGGGCTGGACAGTATGCATTGTGGTAGCCGCCGAAGTATCCGCAGCGCTTGCAAATACTCATGGTGCGATCTCCCAGCGGCCGTGCGTGTCGCCGTCCCAGATGCGGGTCACGAGCCGGATAGGTGTCACCGCGGACATCGTGTCAATCCAGGTAGTCACCACGGCCAGGGTGAAGTCCTTCACGTACACGACGGGGGCGGAGGTGGCCAGTTGCGCGCCATACTCCGTGCGGGCGGTCATGCCCCCAACCCCTGCGCCTGGTAGTAACCCTCACGCTTGTCCACCTTGGCGAGCGATGACATCGCGTCCCACTCGTCAAGGGTGAGCCCGCAATGGGCGATGACCCGGATATCCTCGATAGCTATCCTTGGCGGGGCGGGTGCTGGGCGTCGGCGTCTGAACCAGCCCCTCACTGGTCCGTCCCCATCAGGTAGGCGCCCCGGATTTGGGCTACCTGGTTGAGCGCGTCGCTGGTGGTGAGATTCCCGGCGTAGAGGGCTTCGAGAACGGTGCCGATCCTGTCCATCGCTTCCTCCGCGTTCATGCCCGGACCTCTCGGAGAGTCATCAGGGGGATGAGTGCTGAGTCCAGGCTGTGGTGCCGGCCGGGGATGGCGTAGCGCAGAGCCCAGTCGGTGAGGCGGCGGGTGGTGCGCCAGGGGGAGCGGCGTCGGGCTATGGTTGAGACCATTGGAAACTTAACCTTTCCGATACGCCGCCCGGACTTTTGACCAGTCCGGGCGGCTTCTTTATGATGCACCTAGCCTAGCATAAAGTTGCACACTGTTACTAACTTTTCCGGCGTTTCGGGTAGAAAGTTACCCACCGATCTCCCGGATGTCCATCAGATTGTGCGTGTACAACTCCAGCCGCTTGGCGACTGCGGCAGCCTCCGCCTCTTGAGGGTCCTCGAAGAACCCTAAGTGGATTCGCTTCCCATGGTGGCCCACATACGCATGCCATTTTTCAATCCGCTTGTTCCAACTGACACCGCGGATTCCGGAGGTGGCGTTGTTCGCTTGAGCGCCTTCGCGGTTCTCTTGGTTTTGCTTGTTGGTTGCACGGCGGAGGTGCTCAGGGTTCACGCAGGAGTGGTTGTGACACTTGTGGTCAACCTGGATGTCCGCAGGCAGTAGCCCATGGATGCTCTCAAAGATGTAGCGATGCGCCAGTCTCCCGACACTGCGGATGGTGATGATGGCATACCCGCCGGGGTTTATCTCGCCGGACCAAGCCCAGCAGGTAGGAGTCTTTGTGACCATCGCCCAGAATCGTTCTTCTACGGTGGGCCGCCGCCGCTGTTCTCTAGGGGTTTCCCTGAGCCACTTCCGGTAGTGCGAGTCACACCTGCCGTTGCGGCGCTCTTGCGGCTGGTGGCATTCCGCTTGGACGCAAGTTTTGGGTACCATGTCAGGTAGCCCCTCTCTGCTAGTACCAGATGATCGGGTCAGGCTCCGGGTGGTGTTTCCGCACCTCCGGGGCCGTCTTTATTATCCCATGGAAACCTCTAGATTCTTGGGATTTAGGACTCAATTTGCCGAACCTCAATATCCATCCCGGGCACTCCAATAGCCCAGACTTTGCGGATGTTCCAATGACAAATTCTGCTGTCATTGGTGATCAGCCGGGACTTTTCCAGCGCATCCCCGATGGCTCTCTGGATCTTGTCGAGGTCCGGGGCGCCGGCTGGGAAGTCCTTGAACTTCGTGGACCCCGGCCGGAGGATGGCCACCGTGCCCGACACGGACACCGGCCCGTCCCACGGAACCCACGCAGGGCCAGCAGCAAGACGGGCCGCAGCCTCCACCGCCGCACGCCACGCCGGAAGATTCTTTGACACCTCCACCATCCGGCCGCCGCCCACATGCCTCTTGCTGCCCTGCGGCGCCGGGGTTCCGTCTGCCACGATCCGGACGGCGCTCATCAGAAGCTCACCTTCGATTTTTCCCAGCCGTAGTACTTTTGCCGGGTGGATGGGTGCACGTTGTCAGCCGTCCAGGGGAAGGGCCCGCCACGCTCCAGCCGTTTCGGCCAGTCCGTGCCCCGGTTGCGGTCGCCACGCCACCGCTGGATCGACGCCGCGTCACTGCCCTCAGACTCCGGACCCAGCCCAAACCCGAACTCGGGCCAGCCCATCAGTGCAGCCGAACCACGCGGGGACAGGTCGCGGGACTGCTGGCCGCCACCCTTGGGGGAGTGGCCTTCCATGACGAGCACCACGCCACGGTCACGCAGCGAGTCCAGCGCCGTGATCAGCGGTGCGGCGTCGTCGTCGTTGTTGATGCCGTTCGGGACCATCTTGTAGATCGGGCCGATAAACAGCACGTCGGGCCGGTTCTGGTCCAACAGCCGGTGCACAGCCCCCAGCGCCGCGTCTTTGGTCAGGTCGATCCGGCCATGGCAGGCGAGGTCCAGGTTCTCCGGGTCCGCCACCCCGTACCGTTTCGCAACAGCCGTCATGCCGCGGACTTCCTTCCTCCACTGCCCTTCAGTGTTTTCGACGTCCACGACCTGCACCCGCAGCGGCTCGATATGATCCATGGTGATGGGGTTGATGCCGGCCGCGAACTGGATGGCCATCTGCCTGATCCAGGTGGACTTACCGAACCCCTCAAAGCCGGTGATGATCATCCGGTCCCCGCGCTCAAACAGGCCCGGGACAACCCAGTCGTGATCCTCGGTGACGGCCAGGATCTCGGAGAGCTTCTTGGACGTGATGCCCTGCCCGGGCGTGTTCTCCCGGATCGACCGCAGCCCCTCCATGGCGTCACTGAGCGCCTTGGCGGGCGGGACGCCATCCGTGCCCGCCTGCTGCATGAGACGCTGCCCTGCGTACATCAGAGCCCGCTTGACGGCATCTTCCCGCACCTGCTTGGCGTAGAACTCCACACTGTGCTCAGACCGTGTCGCCTCCATGTACCTGAAGAGGGTTTCAAAGTCCATCCCGAGCGTCCCGCGCTGCTTCAGTCGAACCGACACTGTGTACGGCTCGATAGGGTCCCCCGCGTTCCGCATCTCAGACATCACCGTGAAGGCGTCCCCGAGCTGCGGCTGGTAAAAATCGGCATGGGACACGATGGCCTCAGCGAACCGGATAGTGTCCGCCGACAGGAGGCAAGCGCCGATCAGGTAATGCTCTGCGCCGTAGTCCGGGTTCATCGGTTCGCCCACCCATACTGAGCCGGGACAACGGCTGCAGCGGCTGACACTTCGTCATCCCACCGGCCCTCATTGAGCCAGGTGGCCGGGTGCGGGGTGAACTGCTGGTCCTTGCCGGCGACACGGATACGCAGATCCTCGACGCCGGACATGATCTTCGCTGCAGTGGTCTTTGTCATGGCCTTGATGAACGCCTTCCGGGCTGCTTCTTTGCCGACTTTGCGGGGGTATGAGATCCAGAACTTATCGAACTCAATCGACGCCTTTGGCGGAGTCTTTAAGTTCTTTCTTTCTTTCTCTCTTTCTTTCTCTCTTTCTTTCTCTCTAGCCATTGCGATTTCGGGTGAATCGCAATGCGGTTCGGATACGAGTCGCATGCGATCCGCACGACTTACAGCGGTGTTATTTTCCTTCTGCCACCTGGCTGCCGCGCCCTTCCTCCCGGCCTCAGATGACCTCTTTACGCCATCTGACGTGCGGTTATGCTCCGTGTAGTCGTGGACGTAGACTTTCCCGGCCGCCGGCTGGGGGCAGAATTCGCACTCATGCCCGGGCAAATGCCACAGTCCGGCATTAGTAAGCAGGCTTACATCAGAAGTTGAACCTCCAACCTTGCGACTCATCGCTCCAGCCGTCACTTCACCGTCCGTCAAATGCTGTGCGCAATACAGAACGGATGCGGCATGCATCAAAACCGCAATGGCACTCGCATCCAGAAGATCCATGATCTTCGGGTTGTCCAGGTAGCCCACGTCGAACTGTGCAAACGCTCTCTTGTCAGCCATCAGGCGGCCTTCTTCGCGTCGCGGCGGGCCCGGCAGTAGTCGGCGTTAGCTTTCCGGCACGGCTCACACAGGGGCACGGCGTGGCGGTGGTGCGCATGATGCCCTGCCCGGGTCCCGCACTTCGCCGCCGTCCAACCCTTGGTGATCTGCCGGGCCTTCACCCGCTTCCGGTAATCCCGGTTATAGGAAGCGACGGCGTCCCGGCAGTCCGTGCACGGATCTTCCCCCACGACACGGTGCTTCATGTACCCTGACTGTGTCCCGCACACGGCCTTGGAGTACGTCCGGACGGCAGGT
>DATCNU010000061.1:0-1725 GCA_036565085.1 Arthrobacter sp. | reverse complement strand
GAGAATCGAGCAGCCCATGACCGAATGGCTAGTCGCAGGCATTGGCACGGTAGGCGCCGGAACATATTTTGGCTGGGATGGCTTCACCATCCAGTCGGGAAACCTGATTGTCATCGTGGTGATGATCATCCTGTTCGTCCTGGCCCTGATCCTTCCCTTTCCCGGCGGAAAGCGGCGCAAATGACTGCCCGTGCCACGCCGGCGCACGGTTTGCCCGCGGAGGAAACCGACGCCCGCACGTGGACCGGGAGGGCCCGTCGGTGGATGCTGGGAAAGCTTCCGCCGGACAAGCTGCTGCCGGAGGACCAGCCAAGCTATGTGATGTCGTGGGCCTATGTGTTCGGCATGGGGGCCATCGCTTCGCTGCTGTGGATTATCATTTCCGGGGTCGTGCTGGGATTGAACGGACCCCAGTGGTATCACGTGTCCTCGTTGGGCAGTTTCGTCAACAGCACCCACTTGTGGAGCGTGGAACTCTTCTTCATGTTCATGGTGGTGCACCTGTGGCTTAAGTTCTGGATGGCTGCCTGGCGCGGGGGCCGCGTCCTGACCTGGATCACCGGGATGCTCTCCTTCGTCGTTTCCATCGTGGCTGCCTTCACCGGGTACCTGCTTCAGACGAACTTCGATTCCCAGTGGATCGCCTTCGAAGCCAAGGACGCGTTGAACGCCGTCGGAGTAGGCGCCTGGTTCAACGTGGCCAACCTCGGACAGATCTTTGTTTGGCACATCACCCTGCTTCCCCTGGCCGTGGGCGCCGTGGTGGTCCTGCACGTCCTGCTTGTCCGGGTTCACGGTGTCGCTCCGCCGCTGGAGGCGGCAGACGGCGACGCCCAGCTGTTGCACAACCGCCCGGGGCAGGCCGGACCTCCGGAGTCCACCTCAGCCAAGGACGCAGTGCGATGACCCGGGAAAGCAGCAGCACCTCCTGGCGCAAGGCGGAAAACATTGCCAGTCGGCCCTGGACAGGCAGCGTTCGTGAGTACGACCTGGTCAAGGAACTGACCATAGGCGTAGTCGTGGTGGGCCTGCTTGTGCTCGGGGTGTCCGCCATCTTCGGGTCACCTGATGAGCCCAGCGTCAGTCTCAAAGGGTGGGCAAGTGCCGCCCCGGCGGATTTCGTCGCCACCGCCTCAGAGGAACTTGGCGGGACCAGCGACACTGCAGGGTACGGGCCGCCGTACAATTCGACTCCGGACGCGTCGCAAAAGATCGGTCCTGTCGACCTCCAAAGTCTCTCCGGCGTCCGCCTCCCGGTCGATACCGCCAATGATTTGGTGATTGCCCCCCTTGAGACGCTGCCGTCGCCGCCAGCCGCCGTTGCCGATTGGACGGCAGCGACGGATCAGCAACGGGCTGACTGGTCAGCCGCCTATTCCGATGCCCTCGCCGCAGCGCCCGACAACGATCCGGCCAAGGTGGCCGAAGGCGATTATGGCCCCGTCCCTGCGCTGACCGGCGCTTTGCTCGACATGGCACGCCAAGGCAATCTGGACGGAGTGCTGCAGGGTGGCGGATTTTTCTACAACATGGACTACACCCGCAGCCTCCTGTTTCTGGGAGACGGCAGCTATTTCCCGGATCTTGCGTCAAGCCAACACCTCACCGGGGACCAATGGGGCGTGATGAACGAGACCGGCGACACGCCCGGGCAGTCCTGGCTGTGGCTCTTCTCGTTCCTCTACCAGATAGAACCGTTCAAGTCCTCGCCGAATGCCGATGCCC
>DATCNU010000060.1:0-4104 GCA_036565085.1 Arthrobacter sp. | reverse complement strand
CGACGGCGCCCCGCTGGAAATCGGCCGCACCAGCTACCGCATCCCCAAGACCATGCGCCAATGGCTCCGGCTCAGAGACGGCAAATGCCCCTTCCCCGGCTGCACCAACCACTCCCTGGACAACGACGCCGACCACCTCCTGCCCTGGGCGGATGGCGGCACCACCGGCATCACCAACCTCACCCAACCCTGCCCCAAACACTGTGAACTCAAACACAACACCGCCTGGCAACCCACACAAGCCACCAACACCAAACCACCCGGCTGGACCTCACCCACCGGCCGCCACTACCCTAGCGAACAACCAGACCACGAACCACCCCACTGGCCCGACCAGATCCTGCCCGATGTGCTGGACGATACCCATACCTCGGACCAAGAGCTACCCCAACACCCACCGCCCGACCGGGCGGGTTTCAATCCGGGCAGGACTGCGACGCCACATACTCCCGGGCAGCTTCGGTTGAGGTCTCGGCCCGGGTAGGTGCTACCCGGTTCCCAACGCCATTGCCAGCAGGGAGGCACGGCTATGGACACCGCAGTTGTCGAAGACCTGCTTGAACTGGTCCTGGACGGTGTAGGCGCCTATGCCCAGTGCGACGGCCATGGCGGCAGTGTCCGCACCGGTCGCAGCAAGCTCCAGCAACTCGCGCTGCCTGTGCGTCAGTCCGAAGCTCCTCGCGAAAATATCCAGCCTCGACTCGGCAGGGCATTCTTGAATTGTCACAGCCAGGGGTGGGGTGGCACCTGGACTTGCCGACCCCATCCGGCTGGCTCTGAGAATCGCCCACCGGCCCGACCCGATACCCGACCCGATATGTACCCTCGCCGAAGCCGGATGATCATCCACACCCGCCTCGCGGGCCAGCAGTTGCGCGGCTACGTTCAGGACCTCTGCCGGCACCCCGTGATATGGGCGGGGACCGGGCTGCAGCAGTTCCAGCCAGTGCCCTGCCGAAGCGGTCTGTCCCACCACCGCCATGTCGGCGTCCAGCGTGAGTACGGCTTGCTCAGGCAGGCTACTTCTCTTCCCACCGTTCCGGGAGGATCCTCTGGACTGAATATCCGGCTGAATATCCGGTTTATCATCCGGACGAAGGGACAGTTCGGGTACTTCCAGTCCAAATTGCCTGGCTACCGACCGCCGCACAGCAGGCGTCACTACACGCACCGCCGCTGCCAAATATGCTGCTTCACCGGACGTGAATCCGCCCTGCTCACCAACGCGCCACAAATCAAGCCATCCCCAGCATCCATGCTTGTCGTCGAACACCGTGGAGAGCACATCTTTGACCCCGTAACGCTTCAGCACGCCGTCCCAAAGCATGCTTCGTGATGGGTCGCCGCCTGTCCCCCGTAGCAGTGACATCACGGGGGATGCGGTTCCAGCGAGCTGGGTCCATCTGCCTTTGCGGGTCAAATACTTGAGCCGGATCAGGAGCGGCAGTTCCTCCGGGCACGGAACATGCGCGCGCGGTGAGATGCCGGTTGCTGTCGCGGGATCACATAATGGCCAGACGAAAGCATCAAACGGCAGGACGCGGCCCAGTTCAGCGAGCACACCGGTCCGCAGGGATCGATGATCCAAGGACGCATCGGCAACAAGCTGGAGCCGCTCCAAGCTCCTGTTCAACGCCCAGCCGGTGGTCATCCACCCAGTATGCCCCGCTGGAGAGGCGGCATGCGGCAGCACGTTCGGGCCAGCGTCCCAGATTTCTGGGATACCGTGCGCACCGGCCCGAGCCTACTTTAAGCAGTACCAAGCACAGGCACCCCCAACACCATGTGCCGGACAAGAACCGGCCCAGCTCAGGAGAAACTGAATGTATACCCTGCAAATCGAGCACGGAATCAAGGACTTTGGCATGTGGAAGGCAGCGTTCGATCGGGATCCGGTCAACCGCGCCGCCTCCGGGGTGGTTGCCCACCGGATCAGGAGGCCCGTAGACGATCCCCACTATGTGGTGGTGGAACTGGATTTCAACGACCGGCGCGAGGCAGAGCAACTGCTGGCGAATCTGGAGGACAAAGTGTGGAACTCACCGGCAGCTTCGCCCGCCCTGAACGGTGCGCCGCAGACGCGGATCGTCGAGTCGGACGGCTGACGCGCCCCAAGACCGGCCTCCAGGTGTCGGCCCGCCCGAACAGTCCCCGCCTTCTGCAGGGTCTGAGCGCAACTCAGGACCGGCGGCATACCGAGGTCATGAACGGGACGAAGCCCTGGTCCTCGCCAAGGCGCAGTTCGGCCGTATGGGTCAGCACATCGCCATCCACCCGGAAGGTATGGCGGGCGGTCCCCCGGTCGCTGTGGCGCTCCACCCGCAGGACGCCGTCCACCCAGCTGCAGCGCGCCGGCGCGCCCGGCGACACACCCATGCTGTCCACGTGGTACCAGAGAATGTCGTCATGGTCCGGATCGATAGTGAAGACTCCGTGGCCTTCAAAGTGCTTCCCGTCCGCTTCCGTATGCCGGTAGCTTTGGATGACGGCGTACCCGCCGGCCGCCCGCGTGTAGCTGACTTCTGCGGCTGCGGTACGCTCAGGCCCCCACGCTGACGCCGCGAGGCGCGTGATACCCCGCCAGCGTCCCAGGAAGTTCTCCAGCGCTGCGTGAACGGTGCCAGGCTGTGGACTGTTCATGGCGGCTACGCACTCCCTTGGTTCGGCATCCGGGTTTTCGGCATCCGGGTCAGAGACCGAACGTCTCGGTTTCCTCGAACGGCCCCACGACGGTGACCGTGCGCGGCGCCGCGGCCAGCTCCAGGGCCAGGTCCTGGACCTCCTGCGCCGTGACCGACTTGATCAGCCGGAGGGTCTCGTCGATGTCCTGGTACTCCCCTGATACCAGTTCGGCGCGGCCCAGCCGGGACATCCGGGAACCGGTGTCCTCCAATGCCAGCACGATGCCGCCGCAGAGCTGGCCCACGGCCTTGCGGAGCTCATCGTCGGAGATCCCGCCCTCCGCCAGCTTGTCCAGCTCAAGCCCCAGGAGGTCCAGCACCTGGCGGACCTTCGAAGGCGTGCATCCTGCGTACATGCCGAAATAGCCGGCGTCAGCGTAGGAGGAGGCGAAGGAATACGTGGAGTACACGAGTCCGCGCTTCTCGCGGATTTCCTGGAACAGGCGTGAGGACATACCTCCGCCAAGCACTGCGTTAAGCACGCTCATGACGTAGCGGCGCTCATCCGTGGCCACGATCGTGGGGCAGCCCATGATGATGTTGGCCTGCTCCACTGCACGCTTCACCACATGCAGGCCCGCGGTGCCGGTGATCTCGGCACGGTCGGTGGAACGGCGCTCCACCGGAGCGGCGTCGGACTCAAGGGACCAGCCGGCCGCGTGCAGGGCGTCCACCACAAGGCGACAGACGACGTCGTGATCCAGTCCTCCGGCGGCGGTGATGACGAGCTCGTCCGGGCGGTAGTAACGGCGGTAGTGCTCCCAGACGGAGTCCCTGGCCACGGCCTTGATGGCGGCCGGTGTCCCGCCGATAGGACGGCCCAGCGGGTGGGTGCCCAGCACGGCCGCCACAAAGTTTTCATGTGCCACATCTGTGGGGTCATCGCTGTCCATCGCGATTTCCTCCAGGATGACGTCCCGTTCCTGCTCCATTTCCGTCGGATCCAGGACAGCGCCAGTGATCATGTCGGCTATGACGTCGATGGCCATGGGCAGGTCCGAGTCCAATACCCGGGCGAAGTAGCAGGTGCTCTCCTTGGCCGTGGCCGCATTGGATTCCCCGCCCACTTCATCGAAGGCCGATGCGATTTCCAACGCAGTGCGGCGCCTGGTGCCCTTGAACAGGAGGTGTTCAAGGAAGTGCGTGGACCCGTGCTGCCCGGGCGCCTCGTCGCGGGACCCCACGCCCACCCAGAAGCCGATGGTCGCCGAGCGCTGCCCGGGCATCGCCTCGGTGAGCACGCGAACGCCGCCAGGCAGCACCGACCGCCGAACGACCGAACCGCCGTCGGATCCGTGGACCAGGGTGTCGCCGTGCTGGTTCTGCTCAAGCGGCAGGGGTACAACAGTCATTGAAGCCTTTCGGGAGCGGCTGCGGAATCTGGCAGCCATCGTAACAGCGGCAGGGCCGGTGGATCATCCAC
>DATCNU010000059.1:0-2879 GCA_036565085.1 Arthrobacter sp. | reverse complement strand
GGTTCTCTTGTCAAAACTCGATTCGGGCTCCTCGCTCGACTGTACAAAAAGTTTCAAGAACTATTTATGAGAACCGCCGCCCGGGGGCCGGGGCTTTTCGTCACAACGGCGGGTTCCCGCAGAATGACGTCGCTTTGCGGCTGTGACTGTTAGCTCGGAATGGCGGTTTTTTCACAGCTCGGTTTGGCGGTTCTAACTGATTCCGATGACGAGGGTGGAGCGTGCAGCTTCAATGACGTCGTCGGTGATGGTGCTGAGTTCGTTGATTTTCATGACTCGCTCGATTTGGGTGAAGAGCCGGTCGATGAGGCGGAAGTTGCCTCGGGTGATCCGGGCAACGGCGGCGATGGCCTGGGCATCGGTGAAGTCTTCCGGGTCCAGGGTTTGGCCGAGTTTGTGCCATCGGCGCTCCAGGACGAAATTCAGTTCTTCCTGTGCGAGTGGGCGGTATTCGTGGGCGAAGCCGACCCTGCTGTAGAGCTGTGCATAGCGGCTGAACCATTTTTCAATCCCGGGCATGCCGATGAGGATCAGGGCTATGTTGTCGCGGTCGTAGCGGTCGCGCAGCAGCTCCAGGGAAGTGGCGTTGAGGCGCTCGGATTCGTCAATGATGAGGAGCTCAACATGCTTACCGGTGCGGGTGTGCGGTCCTGTTTTCTTGCCGATTTTTTCCAGGTGCTGGTCCACGCAGATCGATACGCGGGTGCTGATGTGCTCGAGTTCGGCGTGGATCTGTTTGGGTGAGGTGAGAACGGCAGGGGTGTAGAAGACTGTGCGTGCCCGGGCCAGGGCCGCGTAGATCTGGTAGTCGGAGTCGTCCCGGGGACCCCATTGTTCTATGAGGTTCTCGGCCTTGTGCCAGTTGGCGTAGCGCTTGGCGGAGAGGGTCTTTCCGATGCCGGCCTGGCCGTAGCAGATGCCGATGGTGTGCTGGCGGCGCACTGCGTCGGCGAACTCGGCGAACCGGCGGTGCTCTTTGGTGGCAATGAAGCTTTGTGTTGTCATCGGTCGTCCTCCAGGTAGGTACGGAGCTTCGGGCGCTTTGTGGGTTGATCGTCAGGGACCGGGGCGGGAGCCGGTTTCGCTGATGCCAGGTCCGGCAGGTGCCGGGCCACGACGGCGATGCGCTGGTTGATTTGTCCGCGCAGCTCCCGGCGGCGCGCCGATCGTGCAGCCTGGATGTCCTTAAGGGTCAGCGTCGAGGTTTCATGGTCGGGGTCCACGGCCTTGCAGATGAACTGGTTCTTGTGGAAGACGCGGATCTCGGTCACATCCCGCGGGTCGTAGCGAACGACGACGGGTTCGCGGACGTAGGCGGCCAGCAGGGGCGAGACGTATCTGAGTCCTTGGAAGTGCAAGCCGTCGCGGTGGACGATGCGGGGTTTGGCCACGGTCAACAGGAGCAGGTTCAGTTCGTCCATGGATGCCGGAAGCCGGGGCAGCCAGCCGTCGCCTACCCAGGCATCATGCGGTGTTGTCCTGATCTCGGAGTGCTCGCGCTGGTGGTAGTCCTCCGAGATGAAACGGCTGATCGCCGTGTCCAGCTCCTTGAGTGTCAGTACCGGCGCCGGTTGCGGGTGCCCGCGGGCCAGGCGTCCGGGCAGTTCGGCCAGCAGTTCCGTATTAATGGTGCCGTAGAACCGTTCGATCTTTCCCCGCCCTTGGGGTCTTGCGACCGTTGAGTAGGTGATTTCGAAGTGCAGGTCCTTCGCGGTTTGGGCCAGGTGGTTGCTGGTGAAGTCTGAGCCGTGGTCGACGTAGAGGATGTCGGGGATCCCGCACATCGGCCACCCGGCCCCGTTCTTGGGCCAGATTCCCTGCCGCAGTGCCAGCGCGGTGTTCAGGGCGGACGGTGCTCCAAGGAAGAGCATGTAGCCGCAGATCGCGCGGGAGTAGTCGTCCATGATCGTGGTCAGCCACGGACGCCCGGGTTTCAGGTTTGCGTCCAAGACAAGGATGTCCAGTTCGGTGTGGTCTGTCTGCCAGATGGCATTGGGGCGTTCGGCCCGGTGTCGCCAGGCCAGTTCGTAGGTGTCCCGGTAGGCGGCCGTTCCCTTCTGGGCGAGCATTCTCATGCCGGGGTCAAGGCCCGTGGTGATGGAGCGGACCGTGCTGTAGGAGAGGGGCGGCCAGTCGTGGCCGGCGGCGACGCGGTTGGCTTTGCGGGCGATGGCAGCTATAGGCAGAGGCGGTTTCACCAGGGCCAGGCCTTCAATGAGTGCGACCAGCTCGGGGGTGCTCCTGCGTCGGGTGGTCCCGCGGTTGGCTGTGGCCAGTCCGTCGATGCCGTCGCGTTTGTGGGCCGCGTGCCAGCGCTGCAGTGTCCGAAGCCCGATGCCTTCGTGTGCCGCGAGGGTCGTCAGCGGCACACCCTCTTCGATATGCCGGCGCAGGATCTGCCAGCGCACCAACGCTGTCTGATCAGGCATGGAGGCAGTGTCCCCGGCGAGGGTGCCGCTGCCTCCGGCCGTCACCGGACTGTTTTCTGTGTGGCTGTTGAACGCCGCCGCGGCGCAGCAGGGGCCGGCTCGCGCCGGAGTGCCCGGTAAACGGTGGTCCGGCTGACGCCCAGAACCTCGCCGATTTTCTCGACCGTCATATCCTTCTGCTCATACATCCGGCGGGCGGTCCGGAGCTTGTCCTTGGTCAGCAGCGGAGGCCGGCCTCCAACGCGCCCGCGAGCCCGCGCTGCCTGAAGCCCTGCGTTGGTCCGTTCACGGATCAGATCCCGCTCAAATTCGGCAAGGGCTGCGAACACGTGGAAGACGAGACGTCCGCCTGAGGATGTGGTGTCGATTGCCTCCTGCAGGGACCGGAAACCGATGCCGCGCTCCTGGAGATCGGCCAGCTGGTCGATCAGGTGCCGGATGGACCGGCCG
>DATCNU010000058.1:0-7084 GCA_036565085.1 Arthrobacter sp. | reverse complement strand
CTCCGATACCATCCGTCGAAGCCGTCGGCAGCTACCGGGTTGAGCGTGTAGCTTACGTGTGGGGCGGTGGCGTCAACGATGCTGTACGTCACCGAGCTTGCAGCGGTGAGCCCTCCCCCGTCCGTATAGAAACAGCTGGCCTCCTGGGATCCGATTCCCGTGGCAGCGTCAGCACCGGTGATGGCGCCGAGGGTTGCGGCGAAGGAACTGGGGCCGTCTTCCGCGTCGGTCACGTTACAGATTGCAGCGGGCACGGATCCCTTGGCGTAGGAGGCGCCGGTGGTCACACCAGCGACCGTTAGCTGGGGTGCCGTGTTGGATGGTGCCGGGGCGGAAACGTTGACGGTGAACGCTGCCGGTGCAAGATCGAAGGAACCGCCGGTGTTGTTGCTCAGGATGCGGGCAGTAACGCTGGCGGACCCGACGGCAACAGGCGTCAGCGTGAGTGCTTGGGTGGCGCCGCATGAGGTAAACGTGGCACTCGAGGGGGAAACGGTGGCAACCCCCGGGTTACTGGAGACGAAACCCAACGTCAGGGTAGTTGATCCAGTCAGGTTGCAGCCATTCTTGCCGTCACTGTTGGTCGGGGTCACAGCCAGTGTCGTGGTCCCATGGGCACCTCCCGCATTCAGGGGCATGATCTCGGCAACAGCATCCACGCTGAGATCAAGGTTGTTGCTGACGGTGTCCGCGTAGGCCACCCCTGCGCTGGCCAGGAGGAGGCTTCCGGCGGCAAAAGCCGCCATCGCCCTGAACCCTGGATGCCGGAAAGATTTGTTCCCCGGCCCGACTGACTGACTACCCGCTGAATACTTCATGAAAGGCCTCCCTCATGGCAATGCGGCCAACCCTGGACGCAACGTGGTCTCACCGTAGGTGCGGGCAGGCATCGCGCACACGCGTAGTCACCACTCGTCTTTTTGCCGCGGGTACCTGTATTCCGGACAATGCGTGTGGCACTACCTGTTTTTCCAGCTGGAACGGCCACCCAAAACCCGGCGGTGCACGGGCCCGAACTGCCGGCGTCGTACGTTCCGAAAGCCGCCGCCCGGCGTCGTTCGGGCTGGAGCCAACATCAGGATTCGCCGTCCTTGCAGGTAACGTAAGGGACGTGCAGATGAGTCAAGCGTTGGTGAGGATGGCAGCCGGATGGCTGCTGGGCCTCATGCTCGCCGTGGCCGGAGCCGTCTTCGCGGTGAACCTGGTGAACAACACGGTTGCCAGCCCGCAGCAGCCCGTCCGCGAATATCTGGACGCGTTGCACGACGGCGACGGCGGAAAGGCCCTGGGTATCCTCCGGGCTTCGGTTCCCGCAGGCAACGCCGCCATGCTTGACGGTACGGCGTTGAAGACGGCCGCTTCGCGCTTTGCGAATGTGAGCTTCGGTGCGGCCGAGGAACGCTCCGGAAACCAGGTGATGGTGCCCATGGAGTACACCATTGACGGCAGCCGGCTTCGCACGGAGTTCCTCCTGGAGAGGACCGGCACGGAATGGCTGTTCTTCAACACCTGGGCGTTTGTGCCGTCGCGGCTGCCGACGGTGGACATCACCGTGGTGAACGCCAGCGAGGCAACGGTCAATGGCGTGGCAGTGAACATGCCCAACGGCCGGAACTCCTTTGCCGTGTTCTACCCGGGGGAGTATGAGGCGTCGCTCAACGGCGAGTATTTCGCCGCCCCCGCCACCCGCGCCACCGTAACGTCCCGGGACGCCGCGGTGGCTCCCCTGAACCTGCTGACCCAGGCGACGAAGGCCCTGAAAGATGACGTCGGGGCGAAGGTCAGGGAGTTCCTCGACAGCTGTGCGGCCGAGGCCGTGAAGCAGCAGAAGCTCCAGCCCGACTGCCCGTTCTACTTCGCCAGCAACAACGTGGTGAAGGACGGCAGCATCAAGTGGACTGTCACGGGCTATCCCGAGGTATCAATCGAACCGTTTGACGGCCGCTGGGTGGTGTCACCGCTGGACGGCAAGGCGAAGGTGGAGGCGCTGCAGCAGAACTCCTTCACGGGAGCTTGGTTCCCGTTGAACGCAGAGGTGGATTTCAGCTTCACCACCCGCCTGGACGTCTCCGGCGACACCATCAAAGTCACCCCGCTCCTGACCTACTAGCGGCGGCCTCCCGGCCCCGGAAGCACGACGGCGGTGATCAGTCCATTCCGCGCAGGTCCAGGACCAGCTCCGTGTCGCCGTCGGCCGTCAGAAGGAGCGGGATTCCCCAGTCCTGCTGGTAGAGGTGGCAGGCGGCGTGGTCGGGGATCTCGCCGTCCTCGGTCTCTGGCCCGTCGCAGGCAGCGGCCCGGGCGGTAATGTGCAGGACCCCTTCGCTGATGTCGCCGGCCAACTCCAGGGTCCGGAGCAGCCCCACCGAGGTCCCGCCGCCGGCCACGAGCAGCCCGGGCGGTGTCGAGGAGATCTTCAGCTGCGTGGGGTCGCCCCAGCGGTCGTCCAGCTTCTGGCCCGTGGGCGCCGTGAAGCGCACGGACAGCTCCAGCAGTCCTGGCGCAACCGGGCTCTTGGGCCGGTGGGTCTGGACGGCGCCCTCGTCCACCTGCTGCGCTTCCTTGGGGATGGGTACGTACACGAGCCGGTGCTGGTTAGTCTCCACCACGACCAGCAGCGGTTCGGAACCGGCCGCCTCTGTGTGGTCCACAATGACATCTGAAGGTTCGGACAGCCCGCGGGCCAGGGTGAAGACCTTTCCGGCTACCGGGTCATAGCGCCGCACGGCACCGTTGTAGGTGTCGGCGATGGCCACAGAACCATCGGGCAGGACCGTGACGCCCAGCGGGTGCTGGAGCCTGGCCTCGGGAGCCTCGCCGTCGCGGAAGCCGAAATCGAACAAGCCCTTGCCCACGGCGGAGCCCACGGTGACTGTGCCGTCGTCGTCGATCACCAGTTTGCGGAGCGCAGACGTTTCGGAGTCCGCTACCCAGATGTTGCCGTCGGCGTCCTCGGCAAGGCCGGAGGGCTGGGCGAACCAGGCCTCGTGCGCCGCACCGTCCAGGAGTCCTTCCAGGCCGTTGCCGGCAGCAATCGCAACGGCACCGGTCAGCGGGTCAAAACTGAAGATCTGGTGCACGCCCGCCATGGCGATCATCACGGCGTTGAGTTTCCTCGACCACACCACGTCCCAGGGCGAGCTGAGGGAAACCTCCAGAGGGTGTCCGCTCAGGCGGCCCGTGAAGCCGGCGGCATCCTCATCCACACGGGCGGGCCCCGCTTCCAGCAGCCGCTGGACTCCGCTGCCGGCCAGGGTAGTGGCTGTCCCGTCCGCGAGCGAGAGTCCGCGGAGGCGGTGGTTGACAGAGTCTGCGATCACGACGTCGTAGCCCGCCTTGGCTGCCACATCCTCCGGTAGAAGGACCAGGCCCTGCGGCTCGTTGAACCGGGCCGTGGCCGCGTCACCGGTGGCGGGGCCGTCAGCGTATCCCTTCGTACCGGCACCAAAAGTCCCCAGGACGGTCCGGAAGTCGGTGGCCAGTTCCACCAGCCGGTGATGGCCGGTGTCCGTCACGAGCCAGGAGCCGTGCCGGCCGGCATCCGCAGCTGCGGCTGAGCCGCGCCCGTCCGGAAGGTACAGCGCCTTGCCCGGGAACCGCAGCGTGCCAGACGTGGCTTCCGGTGCGACGTACGGACCGGAACCGCGGTGCAGGGTCCCCTTTGCTTCGTGCTCTGCAATCAGTTCCGGGATCAGCACGGCCAGGCCATCGGCGTGGCCTTCGCCGGAAAGGTGCGCCACGATGTAGCCCTCGGGGTCGATGACCACCAGGGTCGGCCAGGCGCGGGCCGTGTAAGCCTTCCAGGTGTCCAGCTCGGGATCGTCCAGGACGGGGTGGTGGATCTCGTAGCGCTCCACGGCGGCGGCAAGCGCCACAGGATCGGCCTCGTGCTCGAATTTAGGCGAGTGAACGCCAACCGTTACCAGCACGTCCGAGTACTGTTCCTCGAGCGGCCGCAGCTCTTCAAGGACGTGCAGGCAGTTGATGCAGCAGAAAGTCCAGAAGTCCAGCAGCACGATCTTGCCACGCAGGGCTGCCAGGTCGAGCGTCTTGCCGCCGGTGTTGAGCCAGTTGCGGCCCACCAGTTCGGAGGCACGGACCCGGAGGTGGGTGCGTACGGTGTCGCTCATGAGCGTCCTTCCAGCTTCGAATTGCGTTCGGCCTGCCTGGCGTCGCGTTCAGCCAATTTGGCAAACATATCGTTGTAAGCAGTCAGATCGGCGTCGTTATTCCTGTCCGCCGCGCGGTCTGTGCGCCGGGTCTCACGTTCATCGGACCGGGACCACATCACCGCGACGCCGATGGCCACCAGCAGCGTCGGGACCTCACCGATGCCCCAGGCGACAGCCCCGCCGGTCTGCTGGTCCAGCAGCGCAGACTGTCCCCACGCGCGTCCGAGGTTACCGAAGTAGTCCGCGGCAAGCAGCCCGGTGCCGCCCATGATCGATATGCCGAAGAACGCGTGGAACGCCATGGTGGCGAGGAGGAGGAGCAGCCGCATCGGGTACGGGGCCCGGCGCGGCAGCGGATCCGTGCCGATCATGCTCAGTACAAAAATGTAGCCCGTCAGCGCGAAGTGCAGGTTCATCAGTTCATGGCCCACATGGTCGCGCATCGCGTAATCGAACGCGTCCGAATAGTAGAACATCACGATGGAACCTGCGAAGTTGCCGGCCGCGAAAATGGGGTGGGTGACCAGCTGCGAGAACCTGCTGTGCACGAACACCAGCAGCCATTCGCGCAGGCCCCGGGAGCCGTCGCCACGGGCCGGCAGCGCGCGCAGGGCCAGCGTCACGGGAGCGCCGAGCACCAGGAAGATGGGCGCCACCATGGTCAGCGCCATGTGGTCAACCATGTGCGCGGAGAAAAGTACCCGGCCATAGACCGACGGCGGCCCGGACGTGACGTAGGTCAGCACCAGCAGGCCGATAAGCCAGTTCACCGACCGGAACCACTGCCATTTGTCGCCCCGGCGCCGCACCTTCGCGACGCCCAGGAAGTAGGCAACCAGGCTGAAGAGAGCCACGGCAACCCAGAGCCAGTCCGGGCGCCACTCTGTAAGCCAACGGCCGGGTGTCAGCGCCGGGGGCAGCTCGTAGCCGGAAAGGATGAACGCCGGAGATGCGCCCGGGGCAAACGTGGTGGGCTGCGGCGGCGCCGAGCGGCTGAGCGCGACGGCAATGCCGGAGGTAGCTCCCATGATGAGGAGTTCAGCCAGGACCAGCTGCCAGAGAACCCGCCGCGACGACAGTGTGGAGCCCTTGCGGCCCAGCTGGGGGATCACCCATTTCCGGTGCATCAGGCCGATACCGCCGAGGACCAGCGCGGCAGCGGATTTTGCCAGGATCAGCTGGCCGTAGGCGGAGCCGAACAGGTCGCCCCAGCTGGTGACCCGGATACTCGCGTTGATCACGCCTGAAGCAAAGACCAGGACAAAGGCGAAGCCCGCGAGGGACGAGAACCGCCGCAGAGTCGGCTCGGTGATATCGGCGCCGCCTCCGGGCTTTGGCCCGGTCAGAATCCCGGACAACAGGGCCAGCACAACGATGCCGCCAACCCAGGTGCTGACACCCACAAGATGCAGGCCCAGGGAGTTGATGGCACCTTCATGGTCCGAGGAACTGGACGAGTGGCCGATCAGCGCCGTGGGCACCAGTCCCACCATGGCCAGGACCAGCGTGAGCGCGAGGCCGCCCTGCGACCTTACGCCGAACAGCGCCGTGGTCACTACTGCCGCGAGGATGGTCACCGTGAGCCACGCACGCCCGGTGTCGATGTCCGTCATGAAGTACACCAGTGCCCGGGTGAATTCGGTGTCCCCGGATATCCCCTGGCCCGCGACGTCCGCATAGCTGAAGACCAGGACGGCGACTGCGGACAACGTCCAGGCGGCGCCGGCCGCCGCCGCAACGGCGAGGGCGCGGGAGAAGGCGGGATGTTCGGGGGCGCCGGAGTCGCTGATCCGGGAGCGGGGGCCGGCGCTTCTGGGCAGGATGGCGACGGCGAAGATCAGGCCACCGATGACTGTAGCGATGGAGACGTTGTGGATGGCCTTGCTGATGGGGAGGCCCCAGCGGACCAGTGCGCCCGGATCCGAGACCTGATGGGCTGCCGCTGCCCCGGAGAACAGCAGGGCGGCCGTGAGGCCGAGGAACAGGGCCGCGAGCCCGGCCACCTGCCACGGCCGGGAAATCCCCAAGGCACCGGGAGCCGCGCCCGGCGCTCCCGTGTCCGGGGCGCTCCGGGCTGCTGTGGAACGGGATTTTGCTGCTGAAGGCACCTATCCATTGTCCGCTACGGGTGGCTGCGCGGCGAATCGGCTTAAAGCAGTGGAGCGGCAGCCCTCAGGCTGCCGCTCCACGGATGCTGTCGAAGGAGAGAATTACTTCTTCTTGGCGACAGCAGCCTTCAGCTTGGAGCCGGCGGTCAGCTTGACGCTGTGGCCTGCTGCGATCTGGATAGTCTCGCCGGTCTGCGGGTTGCGTCCGGTGCGTGCTGCACGGTCGGTGCGCTCGACTGCAAGCCAGCCCGGGATGGTGATCTTCTCGCCGGAGGCGACAGAAGTCTCGAAAACCTCGAACAGTGCATCGAGGACCGAGTTGACGGCTGCCTGGCTGGTGCCGGCCTTGCCCGCTACCTCTGAAACAAGTTCACTACGGTTCTTAGCCATTTATGTCCTCCTGGACGGTCACGATTTCTGGAGCCTGAACGCGGCATGCGTACAAGCCACTGTTCGAAAACTTACCAGCTTGGGCCGTTGAGGTCCGCAAATTCCGCGTGTTTCCGCGTTTTTTTGACTTAAATCACCAGTTTTTCCGGGATTTGTCAGGGAATTGAGCCCAGAGCGGACGCCCCCTCACCTCTCGCAAGGTTTCGGGTGGATGCTTCCTCACCTCTTACAAGGTTCGGGTGGGTGCTTCCTCACGTGTTGTGCGGGAAGTGAGGGAGGGTCCGGGTTGGGGTGTGGGTTGTTAAATGGGTCAGGCCCCGACGTTGTTGTCGGGGCCTGAGCCTTAATGGTTGTCCGGCGGTGACCTACTCTCCCACACCCTCCCGGGTGCAGTACCATCGGCGCTGTGGGTCT
>DATCNU010000057.1:0-3630 GCA_036565085.1 Arthrobacter sp. | reverse complement strand
GTGTGTTCGCCGACGAGGCCGTTAGGACGTTGCGCCGGCACGGCATCCCCGCGGTCAGGCTCGAGGACGGGTATCCCGAGTGGGAAGCGGCTGGCCTGCCGGTCGAGACAGATGCGTCAAAGACCCCTGCGGGCAAGTCGTAACGTTCAGATTTCAACGGCCAGGACTGGCCTTATCACAGAGGAGTACCCGCACATGGCGAAACTGGATCTGATCCCGGTTATTGATGAGGGGCTGGGCAACTCGACCTACCTTCTCGACCTGGGCGCCGGCCGGGCCTTGGTGGTGGACCCCGAGCGTGACCTGCGCGAAGTCCGTGCGCAGGCACGGCGCCTGGGCCTGACCATCACTTATGCGGCCGAAACGCATCTGCATGCCGACTTCATTTCAGGCGTGCGGGAACTTGCCGAGACCGAAGGCGCCGCGGTGCTGGCCCCCGAGGCCGGCTCCCGCGGCTTCGCCCTCCAGGGCCTGCAGGACGGTGATGAGGTTGATCTGGGCGGGCTGTCGCTGAGGGCGCTGGCCACCCCCGGCCACTCGCCGGAGCACCTTTCCTACCTGCTCATCGATAGAGGCCAGGTCGCGGGCGTTTTCACGGGCGGGTCCCTGATGGTCGGCACCGCCGGCCGCACCGACCTGCTGGGTCCGGACATGACGCTGCCTCTGGCCCGGGCTCAGTTCCACTCGCTCCAGCGCCTGATGGAACTGCCCGACGAGACACCGGTATGGCCCACCCACGGCGCCGGATCATTCTGCTCCGCCGCCGCCGGAGGGGAACGGACCACAACGATCGGGCGGGAACGGGCCAGCAACCCGCTGCTCCAGGTCGCCGGCGAGGACGCATTCGTTGAGGCCCTCCTTGGGTCCCTGGGGACGTTCCCGGATTACTTCCTGCGGCTGGGCGAGGTCAACCGGTCCGGACCGGCGGTCATCGGCAACACCCCCGTCCTGACAACCGTGGACACCGGCACTGTCCGGACACTGATGGCCCGAGGCGCCCAGGTGGTGGATGTCCGCCAGCCCGCAGACTTCGCCGCCGGACACATCCCCGGATCGCTGTCCATCATACTGCGGCCCGTCTTCGCGACCTGGCTGGGCTGGCTGGCCGACCCGGGCCGGCCCGTCATCATTGTCCGAAGCCGTGACCAAGACCCCGACGACATCGTCTGGGCGGCCGCCAAGGTCGGCTTTGATTCCCTCGCCGGGGAGCTGGACGGCGGCATGGCGGCATGGACGGACCAGGGCGAACCGGCCCCAGCGTCCCTGATCGACGCGGCACGGATGATCTCCGGGGCCGACACGGCGACATCGGTGATAGATATTCGCCAGAGCGGCGAATACACCGCGGGCCACGTTCCCGGCGCCCGCAACATTGAACTTGGTTCCCTGGCGGCACGGATCCCGGATCTGCCGACCGGGCCCCTCCTCGTGATGTGCGGGCATGGCGAACGGGCGATGTCCGCGGCAAGCGTTCTTGAGCGTGCGGGCCGCACCGGCGTCAGCATCCTGGCCGGGGGCCCGGCGGACTGGGCGCAGGCCAGTCGGCGGGAATTGGAATCAGGACACCCGTCAGCCCGTCAGGAGACCGGTGCAGCCCGGGAAGTTGCAGCCAGCCGGTGAGGGCGCAGGCAACCAGCCGCAAAGACAGCCAACGCTCAGGCCAAGGTATCGAACTGGGGCTGCGGCAGAACATCGCCCAGTTCATGCTCCTGGTTGCCGTCAATGCCCTCGTCGGGGGCACGCTCGGTCAGGAACGCACGGTTCTGCCCCTGCTCGCGGACCAGGTTTTCCACCTGGACCTTTACACGAGCGCGCTGACCTACATCCTGGCCTTCGGCCTCGCCAAGGCCGCCACCAACTACTTCGCCGGAACCCTCTCGGACCGGTACGGCCGCAAACCCATACTGGTCGCGGGCTGGCTCATCGCCCTGCCCGTCCCGGTGATGCTGATCCTGGGGCCGTCGTGGGGATGGATCGTGGCGGCCAACGTCGTCCTGGGCATAAGCCAGGGTCTGACCTGGTCCACCACGGTGATCATGAAGATGGACCTCGTCGGCCCGTCACGACGCGGCATGGCCATGGGCCTGAACGAGTCCGCCGGCTACCTCGGTGTGGCCGGCACCGCCGCCGCCACTGGTTACATTGCCGCCACCTACGGGCTCCGGCCCGGACCGTTCCTGCTCGGCGCCGCCTACATCGCCCTCGGACTGGGACTGTCCGTGCTGGCCGTGAAGGAAACCGGCCACCACGCCAGGCTTGAAGCCGCCAGCCACACCAACACACAGGCAGATGCCCATGCGGAGTTGGGCAGCCGGCAGATTTTCACCCTGACCAGCTTCCGCGACAAATCCCTTTCCTCGGTAAGCCAGGCCGGCATGGTCAACAACCTCAACGACGGCCTGGCCTGGGGACTGTTCCCCATCCTCTTCGCCGCCGGCGGCCTGACAATCGAGAAAATCGGCATCCTGGCCGCGGTTTACCCGGCCGTCTGGGGTGCAGGCCAGCTGGTCACCGGTGCCCTGTCCGACAGATACGGGCGCAAGCCGCTGATCGTCGCCGGCATGCTCGTCCAGGCCGTTGCCCTGGGCATGGTCGCCATCGGGAACGGTTTCGGGATCTGGCTGGCCGCCGCGGTCCTGCTCGGCGCCGGAACAGCCATGGTCTACCCCACCCTGCTTGCCGCCATCGGCGACGTCGCACACCCCGCATGGCGCGCACGCTCAGTCGGGGTATACCGCCTGTGGCGCGACGGCGGGTTCGCCGTCGGCGCCCTGCTCTCCGGACTCCTGGCTGACGCCTACGGCATCCCGGCGGCCGTCGCCGTCGTCGCCGCCCTGACCGCGCTGTCCGGCATTGTCGTGGCCCTCCGGATGCCAGGTCCGCCTGCTATCCCGGTCTATCCGTGGCTATCCGTGACTATCCAGATTTTCGGATAATCCGCTTGGAGCGCTGAATGCCAGGCACTGGGAATTTGTGGCTGGTGTCGATGGCGAGGCTAATTCCTGGATGAGGAACGCGGGAAGTCGGAGGCGCACAGTCCCAGTCCCGGATTAGCTGTAGCTACGGGAGGCTCAGTGACATCGCCCCAGCTCCAATCATTGAAGACTCGTCCCTGACGCCCAGGCGGATAGGGCCGATTTGAAGACTTCCCGGATCGGCGGGCTCAACGGAGGACTCGGAATCCCAACACGCTTCTTTGACCAGCTGGCGGCGTCTGCCAGCAACGCTCGGTTCCTGGCCGGAACGGACCCGATGACCTCAGGGACCATGACCACTCATGTTTTGGAAGACGTGCCACGCAAGGCTCCGCGCAAAGATTCAGGTGACGGGAGCCCGGCAAGACCGTGCTCCGAGGGATAGACGCGGCAGCTCAGGGCCGGTGCAATGACTGAAGGAAACAGGTCGCGTCCTCCCGCGATGAATGACGGTGAGCCGTTGAAGCCCAGTTCCTGGGCCTCGTCCTCGGACGTGACCTCCCGAAGCCTTAGCTGCTCGACGGGTAGGCCTTCCGCTGCCAGAGTACGACGGAACAGATCCAGTGCTGGGCCGCTGTTCGGACAGTCCGATATGACACGCAGTTCGTAGTTGCCCATGGATCAGTCGTTCCTTCGGCTCAGGGTCAGGCCTTGC
>DATCNU010000056.1:0-5624 GCA_036565085.1 Arthrobacter sp. | reverse complement strand
GGCAACCTGCCAGCCCGAGAGGTAGATGGCGCGGAGGCCGGCCTTGACCTGCTGCACGGCCTGGTTGCCGGTCAGGGCACCCAGGGCGTTGGTGTACCCGCCGGTCTTGTGCTCTTCGGTGAGCTGCTTCCAGAGCTTCTCGGAACCGCGGCGGGCCAGCGTGTGTTCTTCGGAGACGCGGCCGCGGAGACGGACGACATCCGTTGCCTTGAAGTCCCGGGTGATGCCTTCCCAGCGCGGGCTGGAGGCCCACTCGAGCTCCAGGGCGGCGGCCTGCTCTTCGGGCGTCTGCTGGGCGGGCTCAAATGCTGCAGTCATCATTGTCTCCTTGTTTGTGCCCCTTGAGCCGGCCCGTCCTGCGCCTTTGCAGTCGGGGCCAGCTGGTCCGGAGCGGCGTTTCTTTCCGTAAGACCTACTTTTCTCTACTTTCAAGGGGGTTACTAGACCTAAACCATGGAAAGAAACGCACTTCTTCACGTATTCATAAAAAGTGCAGTCATCCGCTGGAGCCACCGGACATCACCAGCCAGGGACGAAGCGCGGCCAGCCTGCCCAAAGCGGCCGGCCTGACGCCCGGTGATCTGGGCGCCACCGCCGGAACCGCCCGGGCCGGTTGGGCCTGATTGAAAACGGCAAACGCCAGCCCAAACTGTTCCAGCAACTTACGGCGGCACTGGGCGCCAGTATTGATGGCCGCCGGCAGTGGGCCCCCTTGCGGGATTACCGGATCCGCAGGCCCGCATTGAAGGCCCATACCTCGGACATGGTCCGCCACGTTCGTGCCAAGGCCGTAAAGTTGATGAGGAAGTTTCCAACGAAGGAGCCTTGATGCACGACCGTATCCGTAACGCCGGCATGCACGACCGGCTGATGTCCGCCGAGCAGGCCGCTGCTCTGATCAAGCCGGGCATGACGGTGGCCATGAGCGGGTTTACCGGCGCCGGGTATCCGAAAGCCGTGCCACGGGCCCTGGCGGCCCGGATGGAGGCCGCGGCCGCCACGGGCGGGCCGTTCCGGATCAAGGTCCTCACCGGCGCGTCCACAGCCCCCGAACTCGACGGCGCCCTGGCCAAAGCCAACGGCATGGAACTCCGGCTGCCGTACCAGTCCGATCCTGCGCTGCGGGAACGCATCAACAACGGCGAAATCGACTACATCGACATGCACCTCAGCCACGTCGCCCAGCACACCTGGTCCGGGTTCTTCGGCAACATCGACCTCGCCGTGATCGAAGTCGCCGGCATCCTGGAGGACGGCCGGCTGATACCGTCCTCCTCGGTCGGGAACAACAAAACCTGGCTCGAACAGGCAGCTCAGGTCATCCTCGAAGTCAACGCCTTCCAGCCGGCCGGACTGGAAGGAATGCATGACATCTATTACGGCACGGCCCTGCCCCCGGACCGGAAACCCATACCGCTGACCGCACCGGATGAACGCATCGGCGAACCCTACCTGCATGTGGACCCCGCCAAAGTCGTCGCCATCGTCACCACCGACGCGCCCGACCGGAACTCCGCCTTCAGCGCCCCCGATGAAGCCTCCCGGCAAATCGCCGGGCACCTGCTGGACTTCTTCGATCATGAAATCAAGCGGGGCAGGCTGTCCGGGAAACTGCTTCCCCTTCAATCCGGCGTGGGCAACATCGCCAACGCCGTACTCGCCGCCCTTTCCGAGGGAGGCTACGAAGGGCTCACCGCCTACACTGAAGTCATCCAGGACGGCATGCTCAACCTGATCCGCAACGGCGTCCTGAAGATGGCTTCGGCCACCTCGTTCTCGCTCAGTGCCGCGGGTGTAAAGGAATTCAACGACAACGTCGACTTCTACCGCACCCGGATCCTGCTGCGCACCCAGGAAATTTCCAACCACCCCGAACTCATCCGGCGCCTGGGGGTCATTGCGATGAACGGCATGATCGAAGCCGACATCTACGGCAACGTCAATTCAACCCACATCGCCGGCAGCAAAGTCATGAACGGAATCGGCGGCTCCGGGGACTTCGCCCGAAACGGATCCCTTTCCATCTTCATGTCCCCAAGCACCGCAAAAAACGGCAGCATCTCAGGCATCGTGCCCATGGTCAGCCACGTCGATCACACCGAACACGACACCATGATCATCGTCACAGAACAAGGCCTCGCCGACCTGCGCGGACTCGCACCCAAACAGCGCGCACAACTGATCATCGACCGCTGCGCACACCCCGACTACCGCCCCATGCTCCAGGACTACTACGACCGCGCCAGACGCGAGAGCTACGGCAAACACACCCCCCACCTCCTCGCCGAAGCCCTCTCCTGGCACGACAGGTTCGTCAAAACCGGCAACATGCACACGCTCCCGGACCGTCAACCAGCCGGCGCAACCTCCTGACACCGTTGCTCCGGCCGGCGTCTTTTCGGGGCTGTGGAATTAACGGTGTATCCGGCTCGACACGCCGGGCGGTAAGCCTGCCCTTATCGGCAAGTGCTTCCTGGCAGCGCCAAGCTCCATATGCGGCGAGCCTTTCGAGTACAGAACGGACGGATAAGGTGGTCTGGGTTTCAGTCATGACAGCTATGTGTACAGACACCTGACAGTCATCGGGGCCGTGTTTGCGGCCTCCAAAGGCGCAGGCCGCCAGCTTGGCCTGCGGAGCTGGTTAGCTCAGCGCCTCATCTTCAAGCTGCTGAAACGTCTGTCCCTTGGCAGTCTTCCAGGTAATTCTGCCGTTGATGTTGCCGCCAACGACGACAGCCCCAGCGGTGCTCGGGCTGCTGAACAACTGGTCCTTCACGAAGACGTACTCGTCGCCACGGATCTCCACGACGCCTTGCTCAACGAGGTCTTCGCGCCGTCGCAAAAGTGAGGCCGACAGGGATGGGCGAGCGGTTGCTTTGCCTACCGATCCAGCCAACACAAGAAGCCCTTCCGTGGTTGGCCTTGCCCTGGCTTCAGTTCCGCCCTCCCGGAAGATTAGAGTCTCCGCAGCTCCGTTGCTGTCAGGACCTGCGAGGCGGATTTCTTTGATCGGCTCAAGGACGGGATAGCCAAGAGTCGTCAGGAGGACCGAAATGGTCTCCAGGTACTCGAGGCAGTCCGCTTCCAGGGGCGCCGGCGTGTGGGGACTCGAGGCGTCGTTTCCGTTGTGCAACTCGAAACGTCCGGCCTCCGTTGCCCTCTTGATCGCCTGCCATTCCATATACCCGGTGTGAGTGTTCGTCCAGGCGTTGGTTAGAGAGACAGCGACCAGTGCGTGATCCCAAAAGTCCTTCTTGTTCGAGTGTGTCTTCAGCCTATCGCCGATAGCGCCGCTCTGTCCGATGTAGCAGGAAGGACGGTCGGATTCCGAGGAACCGAACAGGAAGTAAACGCCGACCTGTTTGGACTCCGGCATGTCCCTGAAATCCCGCAGCAGCGGCCGGGGCACTTCGAATACCCGCACTGTGCGCGTGGTGATCTCGGCCATGCGGATTCCAGCCGGATCACCCTGGGGCAGGTAAATCTGAATTGTCTGCGGTAACGCCATATTCCGAAGCATGCGTAGATCCTTTCATGGCGGCACGAAGAAGTGGCCCCGCCGTAACGGAGCCCTTCTGTTCTGGTCTGTCTAATGAACGATTACTAGATTGCGATCTCCTTGTTGGCCAGGGCGACGAGGTAGCGGTGGATTTCGGCCCGGCACTCGAGGTTCCGCGCCTCGTTGTAATCCAGGCCCGCCTCGCGACCGCGCTCATCGCCTTCGAAGTATTCGAAATATGCGTTGTAGGCCAGAGCGGGGCTGGACCATTCCCCCTCGATTTCCAGGTCGATGACAAGGAACCCACCGGGGGTGAAGGGAAGAAAGACGCTGTGGTGAAAATTCACGTCACCGTACGAGTCGACGAAACCGTCCTCCATGAGGTCCGGAATGTAGGCGCCACCGACGGTGTTGGCGAGCCGCGCGTCGTGGTGCAGGCGCAGAGCACCCTTGGCCATTCTCATGTAGGTCTTCCCCATTAGTAGTGGGACGCTCTGTTCGCTGAGCTACCCGGGCGTGCCTGCTGTGCGGATCAGATCAACGGTGTCCCGTCGGTCCTCCGCCCCGGCACCTCCACGGTGTTCTCCGACGCTCCGTGGCATCAGGCACCACGACCGGCCAGTCTGCTTCCCGGGAGCCCTGGTCGGACGGCTTCCCTCGGCCCTGGGCTGTCGCTGATCCCGGCACCCTCCCCATGTGTGCGGCGGCCTGTGAGGCTCTCACCGTCCGGTCAGATGACAGGGGCCACTGCCCCGCCGGGGCTCGTTCGGTGAGATTCACGGGCTTATGTCATGGCGGTGCTCTCTGCAGGGCGGATTTCCGCCCGGTCCATGGCCATATGCGCGGACGCATGCCCGCTGCTCCTAAGTCCTCAGCACCAGGGGGTGGGCCGGGACTTCCTCATCCGCAGCCACTGCACGCCGCCGGCCGCAACAGCCAGCACAACCAGGCTGCCGGCGATGAAGCCGGAGGCCGTTCCGCTCTCACTGCTTTCTGTGCTGGCAGTGATTATGTACAGTCGGTCGGCAGCTCCCGTTGCCGGGTTTTGTTCTTGCGAAAATCAGGCGTGCAGCCCGCACCTCATCCACCCCATCCGGGCACGGCCGCTCAGCTTGTTGTAAGGCGGCCTTCAGGGAGGTTAGGTAGTCTTGGCTGCGACGGGTTCCGTGCCCCGGCCTGACCAGGTCTTGATGATGGTCCAGCCGACGGCGGTGATCGGCACCGCGAGGAGGGCACCAACAATTCCGGCGAGCATGGTTCCCGCTGCCAGTGCGAGCAGGATGGCCAGCCCGTGGATGCTCAGGACCTTGCCCATCAGGAACGGCTGCAAGAGGTGGTGTTCGAGCTGGTTGGCGGCGATGACGACGGCCAGAACAACCAGAGCGGTCACCGGCCCGTTGGAGAGCAGTGCCACAGCGACAGCGAACGTGCCTGCTGCGGTCGCCCCAACGATCGGGATGAATCCGCCGATGAAGACAAACACACCCAGTGGCAGTGCCAGGGGGACACCGAGAATGGCCATTGCGACCCCGACGATGAGCCCGTCGGTGGCCGCGATTACGGAAGTTCCGCGGACGTAGCCACCCAGGACAGCCGTGCTGCGTTCGGCGGCAAGGTGGGCGTTGGCACGGTGGCTGACGGGCAGGAAGCCGAAGAGGAATCCGCGGATCTTTTCGCCGTCCTTGAGGAAGAAGAACAGGATCACTGCCATGAGGACGATCCCGGCGAGGATTTCCCCGACTGTTCTGGCGCCTGTGAGTGCCTCGGCGCCGATGTTGCCGTTGGTGAAGAATCGCTGGATGGTATCGCGGGTGGAGTTCAATTGCGCGTCGCTGACCCTGAAGGGGCCGTTGTTCAGGAACACATGCAGCTGTTCGATACCCGCGGTGAATCGCACGGTCAGTTCTTTGGACTGTGCGCGGATGAGGAAAACGATGCCGGTAATGACACTGCCGAAGACCACAAGAATCGCTACGAAGGATGATGCGACCGCCAGTGCACGCGGCCACCGGTGTCCGGTCAGCCAGGCGACCAGCGGGGAGATCGCCGAAGCCAGGATGAGGGCGATCATCACCGGGATCAGGACCAGCGGCACACGGGTCAGGGACCAGATGACAGCCCAGGC
>DATCNU010000055.1:0-84266 GCA_036565085.1 Arthrobacter sp. | reverse complement strand
GAGCGTCGTTGGCTTTGTCCCCGGCCGCGGCCTGCTGCTCGGTCGTCGCCTTCACGTAGGTGCCGATGCCGCCGTTCCAAAGCAGGTCGACGGGCGCAAGCAGGATCGCGTGGATCAGCTCGGTGGGCGTCAGGCTGACCGTGCCCTCGGTGATATCCAGGACGGCCGCGACCTGCGGGCTGATCGGGATCGACTTGCGCGTGCGCGGGTAGACCCCGCCGCCCGCGGAGATGCGCGACGTGTCGTAGTCGGCCCAGGACGAGCGCGGCAGGTCGAACATCCGGCGCCGCTCGGCGTAGCTGCTCGCGGGCTTCGGATCGGGGTCCAGGAACACGTGCCGGTGGTCGAACGCCGCGATAAGGCGGATGTGCTCGGACAGCAGCATCCCGTTGCCGAACACGTCACCGGACATGTCGCCGACACCGACCACGGTGAAGTCCTGCGACTGGCTGTCGACGCCCAGTTCGCGGAAGTGGTACTTGACCGACTCCCACGCCCCCCGCGCGGTGATGCCCATCGCCTTGTGGTCATAGCCCACCGAGCCGCCCGATGCGAAGGCATCGCCGAGCCAGAAGCCGTACTCGGCGGCCAGCCCGTTGGCGATGTCCGAGAACGTCGCCGTCCCCTTGTCCGCCGCCACCACGAGGTAGGAATCGTCGTCGTCGTGCCGTACAACATCCGACGGCGGAACCAGCGTTTCCCCGTCAGGCCGGGTGACCAGATTGTCAGTCAGGTCCAGCAGGCCACGGATGAAGGTCTTGTAGCTTTCGATGCCCTTAGCCATCCAGGCGGCACGGTCGGCAGCGGGGTCAGGAAGCTGTTTGGCGAAGAAGCCGCCCTTTGCCCCGGTGGGAACGATGACGGCATTCTTGACCGTCTGGGCCTTCACGAGGCCCAGGATCTCGGTCCGGAAATCCTCACGGCGGTCCGACCAGCGAAGCCCGCCACGTGCCACCTTGCCGAAGCGGAGGTGGACACCTTCGACCTGCGGGGAATAAACCCAGATTTCGAACATCGGACGCGGAAATGGCAGGCCTTCGAGGGCAGAGGGGTCCAGCTTGAAACTCAGGTGCGGCTTGTACTGGAAGTAATTGGTGCGCAGAGTGGATTCGATCAGGTTCGCGAAGGTCCGCAGCACCCGGTCAGCGTCGAGCGTGGCAACCTGCTCAATGGCGGCAGCCAGTTCCCCGCGAACGGATTCCTGGGCCTCCTTGCGTCCCTCCTCGCTCAGGGAGGGATCGAACCGCGCGGCAAAAAGCGCACTCAGGCCCATGGTCACCCGGGGGTTCGCCAGCAGGGTATCGGCCATGAACTCAAAGGAGTTCGTGTTTCCCATTTGCCGCATGTACCGTGCATACGCCCGCAGGACCGTAATCTGGCGCCAATGCATTCCTTCACGGAGCACCAGGCGGTCAAAACTGTCAGACTCCACGGCGCCGGACACTGCCGCACCAAAGGAGTCGGCGAGCAACTGTCCCGTGGACATCGGATCGACTCCTGCAGGGTACTTCAGGCCCAGGTCGTAAAGGAAGAAATCACGGCGGTCCGCCGTCTCGATTTCGAACGGCCGCTCATCCAGCACCTCAAGTCCAAGGTTATGGAAGTAGGGCAGGATCTGGCTGAGGCTCTTGGGCTCCAGCATGTAGAGCTTGACGCGTGCGTCTTCCTCCAGCGTGGCCCCTGCACCCTGCGGAAGATAGACATGGACTCCGGGCCGTTCCTGCTTGGCTTCGGCAGTCCGCTCGGCTTCCGCTCCATATTTCTCGAAGCGGAGGATATCCTCCAGCGCGTCCTCAACCTCGTAATCCACGCGGTATCCGGCAGGAAATGCCTCGGACCAGATTGTGGCCAGTTCCTTGGAGTCACCCTCGACGCGCCGTTCCTTCAGGACTTCGGCGATGCCTTCGCTCCACGAGCGGGTGGCGCGGACCAGCCGCTTCTCCAGCTCCTCGGTGTTGACATGGCTGACTTCGGCGCCTTTAGGCAGCCGGATGCGGAAGAACAGACGCGCCAGCGCGGACTCGGTCATCCTCGCCTCGTAGTCAATGGAAACGGCCTGGAACGTCTCCCTCAGCTCTTCCTCGATCCGGAGCCGGACGTTGGTGGTGTAGCGGTCACGGGGAAGATAAACGACAGCGGACATGAACCTGCCATAGATGTCCGGCCGGAGAAAAAGCCGGGTCCGGCGACGCTCCTGCAACTTCTGGATGCCTGTGGCGGTCGCGGCCAGGTCCGGAATTTCGATCTGGAAAAGTTCATCGCGGGGGTACGTCTCCAGGATCCCGAGCAGGTCCTTTCCCGAGTGGGAATCCGGCGGGAACCCGGCACTCCTCAGTACCGCGTCCACTTTCTCCCGGACAATTGGTATGTTCCTCACGGAACCGGCATAGGCGCTGGTGGCGAAAAGCCCGATGAAGCGCTGCTCGCCATTGACGTTACCGGCTGCGTCGAAGCTCTTCACTCCGATGTAGTCCAGGTAAGCGGGGCGGTGGACGGTGGAGCGCGAGTTCGCCTTGGTGATGACGAGTGCCCGCTTTTCCCTTGCCTTCTTCCGGCCGGCCTCCGTGAGGTGCTGGATATGGTGCGAGTCGTCGGCAGCCCTGAGCAGGCCCAGTCCGCTGCCTTCACGCAATTCCAGGACATCCTCGCCGTCGACATTGACCAGGTCATATTCGCGGTAGCCCAGGAATGTGTAGTTTCCCTCGTCGAGCCAACGCAGGAGGTCTTTCGCCTGCCGCAGTTCGGCGATCTGCGCCGGATTGGCCACCTTGTCGAGATCTTCCGCGATCTGAAGGGCCTTGTTCCGCATCTTGGGCCAGTCGTCGACGGCGGCACGGACATCACCCAGTACCCGTTCCAGTCCTGCGAGAAGTGATGCGCGTGCCTCATCTGAGGCGCGGCCGATCTCGACCGCAATCCACGACTCCATGTGCGAGGCGTTGTCTCCCTGGGCGATCAGGTGGGACAGACTCGGCATGGTTGCGGTGTCACCGCTGGAGATACCGACGTTGGAGGGAACCTTGTCGACCTTGACGAGCTGACCGGTTTCGCGGTTTCGGGTCACAACGAAGAGCGGGTGTACCACCAGATGGATGGCCGAGTTCTGGCGCACGAGCTCGGCGTTCACAGAGTCGACCAGGAAGGGCATGTCGTCCGTCACAACGTAGACGACGCTGTTTTCCTCTTCGTTGACGATGGACACCTTCGCCTGTCCCGGCGATCGGACAGCGGCCACCTCGCGATGGGTTTCGGCGCGGCTGGCCAGGAGGTCCTGCGGATAGCTCCGGGCGTCCTCTTCGGCTAGGTGCTGGTAGTAGTCCCCGACGAAACCTTCACGGTCTCCGATCGAAAGGGGCTGATCCTCCACGCTGGATCCAGACGACATCGACAAACGCCTCCATGACAAGATTAATGCTGCACCTTTGCAGCTCTTATGGTGAGCCTAACCCTTTACCCGGCGGCTTGCTGTGGGAGGAAATACAGAGGATCGTGAAGTTCGTTGTACAGGTGCACAAACCAAATCTGCAACGGCGCGTCGCAGCTTCGACTCCGGGGCTGTCTCGAGCAGCAATGAACCAGCGAGCAACGCGGCGTCGGCAGCAGCTTGGTCTGCCGGCAGGAATGCCTTGAGCGGGAATGTGGGCCCATATCTGTCCCAGGCGTCGCGCAACTGGCGTTCCGGCGACCTGCCGACGGCAGCGGCCCGCACTTTGTTCATGATGACAACCGGCGAAACGTGCGGAACGGCCGATTCCAGTTCGGCCAGGCCCCGGACGAGTCTCGGGACGCCGATCGGGTCAGCAGAACCGACAGCGTAAACAGTGTCAGCCAGCTCCAGGCTGCGCAGGGTGGCAGCATTCCGCCTCGGTGCCATGGTGTCGAAACTGAGCTCTTCGTCCGCTTCGAGGCAGAATCCGGTATCCACGACCACGACGTCGGCAATGTCCTTCGCACGCTCCAGGACAAGGGACAGCGCTGCGGCACGGAGCTCGGTCCAGCGGTCGGACCTCGTAATCCCGGTAAGGACGCGGAACGTCCCGAGCCTCGTTGCAACCGGCGCGGCCACCCTGAGGAGGGCTTCGCTGTCCAGGAGCCCCTGGTCGGCCAGTCTGCAGGCTTGAGCCAGGCCTGCAGACTCGTCCAGGAGGCCAAGGACGGCCGCGATACTTGCTCCATAGCTGTCGGCGTCTACGAGAAGCACCGACTTACCTTCAGCCGCCAATTCCCCGGCCATGTTGGCAGCGATGAAGGTGCGTCCGGGAGCTCCAGCAGGCCCCCACACAGCAATGATCGCCCCGGCTCCGGCAGGCGGAGGAACATCAGCCAAGGCGGCAGGAAGGGGTCTGAGCGCAGCACCTGTGTCGGCCAGGGAGCTCCCGGAATCTACGGATTGTCCGTGTCCGGTTAGTTGGGAGACTGCCTCGGCGATCCGTCCGGCCAGTCCCGCGGATTCTATTCCGGACAGCGCTGATGCCACCCCAATGCCCCGCAGCCTGGCCGCCTCGTCGGGGCTGTCCGTAAGGGCAATGACGGCGACTCCGACAGCGCCCAGCCTGTCAACGAGGGAAGCCGTCAACTCCTCGCAACCATCGGCGACGACGGCTGCCAGCGCCAGCCCGCTCTGGCAGGCTGCCAGCAGTTCGGCCAGTTCGCCACACCGCCGAACGACCGTTACAGGGCCGTGGAGCCGTTCCAGACCGCCCACCACATCCTCCTGCGACTTTCCAACCGTCACCACGGGAATGCTCATGAAGCTCCCCCGCCCGGATTCCACACCACGGAAATTTTGGCCTGGTTGGCTTGGGCCCCCAGCAATGCCGGCATCTGGCTGTCTGCTACCAGGACCATAACCAACGTATCTCTGGAGGACCCCAGAGTGGTGGAGCCGCTGGTCACCTGGGCAATTTCGGCACCGGGAAGCAGGAGCTTGGGCTCGCTGAACCCATTTCGCGCATCCGGCAAGGCTACCCAGACGTCCACCCGCGTACCCGCCACTGCTTGCGGCGGAAGGCTTTCTTCAATGGCCACCGCCACAGGTTTACGGTTCAGTGCGTCCACCTTGCCGAGGCTTTCCCTGGGAACCAGCTGGTTCTTCCCGATTCTTTGGACGGCGACCATCCCCTCAGGCAGCCCCGATTCGACCGTGACGTAGTGCTGCTCGGTTTCGCCAAGCCTGACTTTGGCGCGGACGACATTATCGGGGGTCAGCTTTTCACCGACGGCGATCGCATCCTTTGCCGCATAGATCTCGGTGGTGTGGTCAGCGCCGCCCACGAGTGAGGTGACGCCCACAACAGATGCCAAGACGAGCAGCACGCCTATCAGCAACCTGGGATCCTTCCACGATGGCCGCTTCAACCTTGCTGCCGTGACCGCACCATCAGAACTCATGCGAATTCTCCCCCTAGCTCCGCACCGGACGGCAGGTTGCGCCCCGGACACCCTCATTGTGACGGCAAGGGCGCTTCAACCAAAAGTCAAAAAACCAAACCGCATCAAACTGTGGATAACGGCATCAGATTGCCTCTGCAATGGCAAAATAGGTACATGCCCCGATTTCTTACGCTTGCAGACGTTGCCGAACAGCTTCAGATCAATTCACCCGCGGCCTATGCGCTGGTACGCAGCGGAGAACTCAAAGCCATCCAGGTAGGCGGCCGCGGCCAGTGGCGGGTTGAAGAGAAGATGCTTGAGCTATACATCGAGGAGCGGTACGCCGAGGCCAGTCGAATGATCCAGGAAGCCAAGTCCAAGTCCGTCTGACCGGGCATTACCCCTCCCCCATCCGCGCCGATCTGACGGCGGCCAGTGCGCAAAACGGGATGGTGGATACCTGTCCCACCTGGGACGCCCGGCGGACTTCGCCGGCGCTAACGGCGGCCAGGTCGAAGAAATCCCTGCCAACCCTGTCGATGACACCCGCCAGCCCGCTGCCTAGCACGGATCCGTCCCTGAGGGTCACTGCGAGTTCGGCCCTGTCGCGGGCCAGGCCGCGCAGGGCATTGGCCAACCCGATGCCGCGGCGCACCCCTGAGGGCTCACCGACCGACAGTCGGCCGAGGCCGGCATACCGGGCAGCCGCGGCGTAAGGGATCAGAACCTGATGCCGCGCCTCGTTCAGGACCAACGCGTCTGCCCCCGCATGACTTAGCGTCCCCTCGAAGACCGTTCCGCCCACGATGTGCACTGCCACTTGGGACCCCACTGCGCCACGCAGCCTGTCGGCCAGGTAGACAGTGGCGGTCTCAATCCTGGCCCGTTCCGTGATTTCGGTTTCCAGGGACAGCCTGTCCCCTTCGGCGAACTGTGACTCCATGTCATTGAAGAGTGCATCCCAGCGCATGGCGCCAGCGTAGGACTGCTGGCCGCTGCCGTCAATTCACGGAACCTATTCTCTCCAATGTCTGGACAAAAATCGAACAGATAGGGCAAACTTGAGCCAGCTATAACAAACTGCATCAAACATGGTCAAAACAGAAGATGGGGAAAGTCGTGGACGCAGAAATAGAACGAGGTATTGGCGCCGATGCTGCAATGGCGGTATCGGTTTTGTTTCTGGGTTCCTTTCTTGTTCTCACGGGTTCGGCCCTTGCCGATCAGTGGCGTGACTCCGCCGCCCACGGCCACACGCCCGACCTCGACGACCTCCTGGGTGCCATCGCAAATGCTGTGGGCCTCGCCATCGTCGCGTGGTGGGTCCTGACCATGCTTCTGGCCACGGCCGCGGCTTACCTGGCGAAGAGCGGCAGAACCCGGGCCGCGGCAGCAGCAGGCGCGCTGTGTCCTGCGTTCATGCGCCGCCTCGCCCTGGCCGCGCTATCCGTCCAACTCCTTTCGGCGCCGTTGGCCAACGCCGCCGCGCCTCTGCCGGCCGGTCCGGAGTGGGTACCCACCCAGGACGTCGTGGTCTCGGCGGCCTGGAGTCCGACAGGCAGAACGGACGAACCGCCCCAGGCATCGGAACTTCAGCCGGACTGGAGGCCCAGTGCCCCGCTAACCGATCCGGACCTTCTCGCGGGCCAGCCAGCCCGCGCCGCGCGGCCTCCGTTCCAAACGTCGGTCGATATTACGGTAGTTGCCGGCGACAGCCTTTGGGATATAGCTGCACGGGAGCTGGGGCCTTCGGCTACAGACCTTGAGGTTGCCCTTCGCTGGCCCCGCTGGTACCAGGCCAACCAGGCCGTCATTGGGCAGAATCCAGACGTCCTGCTGCCCGGCCAGATCCTTCGATCACCCTCCGCGGCTTAGCCGACGGTGTAAACGAACCGCTACCAGTCAAGGGGACAATCATGAGGGCAGTAACACCGATCCGCACGGCCGCCACTGGCATCCCGCCGGGAGCCTCCCGCCAAGTTCCAGCCCGGACAGATACGCCCCTCCATCCTCTGCGGGGAGGGGACGAGGATGCGGAAATCCGAGCCATCGCCCGGAGCACCGTCCAGGCCGCGATGGAGGTCCTCGCCGGGATCCGGCCTGTCCACCAGCTCGCGCGGAGATTGGACCCGCGCTGCCTCGCGGTACTGCAGCACCGGGCCTCGTTGATCCGTCGGGAACTTGCACGCTCGGCTTCCCCGTCTCTGGGCAGGCTTCATAAGAATTCAATAGTGCGCTCCGTCCGTGCCTGCCAGGTGGCACCCGGCATCTATGAGGCCAGCGCCGTGGTGGTCGACGATGTCCGGGCGCGGGCGGTTGCCATCAGGCTTGAACAGAGCAAGCAGGTCTGGCGCGTGACAGAGCTTGTCATTGGTTGATCCATGCTGTGGCAGAACTCAAAGGGCAGGATCCGGAACTGGAGTTCCGGATCCTGCCCTTTGTTTCGATCTGAGATTGCCCGCGCTGGGCGTCAGCGGCGCTTCTTCTTGCCCGGGCGCTTGGCCGGGTCCTGCGCCGCCGCCTTAGCCGGGTTGCCGGAACGGGAGGACGAGCGGCTCTCCACCCGGGTCTGCGTGCCGCCGTCTTCGGCGGGCGCGGTGTACTGCAGCTGTGCGGGCTTTTCCGGGGCCTCCAGGCCTGCCGCGTGGATTTGCGGTTCAACGTGCTCCGTATGTCCCCCGGCGGCGTCGGCGACCACGAGATCCTGGGCCGGAGTGACCTCCACCTCAAGGTTGAACAGGAAGCCCACGCTTTCCTCGCGGATGGCCTCCATCATGCTCTGGAACATGATGAAGCCTTCGCGCTGGTACTCAACCAGCGGATCCCGCTGGGCCATGGCCCGGAGCCCGATGCCCTCCTTCAGGTAATCCATCTCATAGAGGTGTTCCTGCCATTTGCGTCCGATGACCGACAAGACCACACGACGCTCAAGCTCCCGCATGCTTTCGGAGCCGATGGCTTCCTCGCGGGCCTGGTACACGAGCCGGGCGTCGGACAGGAGTTCCTCCTTGAGGAACTCCACGGTCAGCCGCGATTTGCCGCCAGCCTCTTCAATGATGTCCTCAGCCGTCACGCTGACGGGATACAGGGTCTTCAGGTTCGTCCACAGCTGGTTGTAGTCCCAGTCATCGCCGTTGCCTTCGGCAGTGGCGGCGTCGATCATGGCATTAATGGTGTCTTCGACGAAGAACTGCACCTTCTCATGCAGGTCATCGCCCTCGAGGATCCGGCGGCGGTCTCCGTAAATGGCTTCGCGCTGGCGGTTCAGGACGTCATCGTACTTCAGGACATTCTTGCGCTGCTCGGCGTTCCGGCCCTCGACCTGGCCCTGCGCCGACGCTATCGCTCGCGAGACGAGCTTGGACTCCAGGGCAACGTCATCCGGCACCGAACTGTTCATGAGGCGTTCGGCGGCGCCGGAGTTGAAGAGGCGCATCAGGTCATCAGTCAAGGAGAGGTAGAACCGTGATTCACCCGGATCCCCCTGGCGTCCTGAGCGGCCCCGAAGCTGGTTGTCTATGCGGCGGGATTCGTGCCGCTCGGTTCCCAGCACATAGAGGCCGCCGAGGTCCAGGACTTCCTCATGCTCGTCCTTGACGGACTGCTTGGCTGCTTCGAGGGCCGCCGGCCAGGCAGCCTCGTACTCCTCGGAGTTTTCCTCCGGGTCCAGCCCGCGCACTGCGAGGTCGGCGACCGCGGTGAACTCAGCGTTTCCGCCCAGCATGATATCGGTACCACGGCCTGCCATGTTGGTGGCGACGGTGACGGCACCCTTCCGGCCGGCCTGGGCCACGATCGCAGCCTCGCGCGCATGGTTCTTGGCGTTCAGGACTTCGTGCCTGATGCCTTCCTTGGCGAGGAGTTTGGAGAGGTATTCGCTCTTCTCCACGCTGGTGGTGCCAACCAGGACGGGCTGGCCCTTTTCGTGGCGTTCTGCGATGTCCTTGACCACAGCGTCGAATTTCACGGCTTCGTTCTTGAAGACGAGGTCGGACTGGTCGATCCGCTGCATGTCGCGGTTCGTGGGGATGGCGACCACACCGAGCTTGTAAGTGCCCATGAATTCGGCAGCTTCGGTCTCGGCTGTGCCGGTCATGCCTGCCAGCTTGTCGTACATGCGGAAGTAGTTCTGCAGTGTCACTGTGGCCAGGGTCTGGTTTTCGGCCTTGATCTCGACGCCTTCTTTGGCCTCGATTGCCTGGTGCATTCCTTCGTTGTAGCGCCGCCCGGCAAGGATACGGCCGGTATGCTCATCCACAATCAGGACTTCGCCGTCGAGGATGACGTAGTCCTTGTCCCGTTTGAACAGTTCCTTGGCCTTGATGGCGTTGTTCAGGAATCCGATGAGCGGTGTGTTGGCGGACTCGTAGAGGTTTTGGATGCCGAGGTAGTCCTCGACTTTCTCGATGCCGCTTTCAAGGACGCCCACGGTGCGCTTCTTTTCATCCACCTCGTAGTCCTGGTCAGCCTGGAGCCGCAGTACCACCTTGGCGAATTCGCCATACCAGCGGTTTGTATCCCCTTGGGCGGGGCCGGAGATGATCAATGGGGTCCGGGCCTCGTCGATGAGGATGGAGTCGACTTCGTCCACGACGGCAAAGTGGTGCCCGCGCTGGACGAGTTCGGACTGATCCCAGGCCATGTTGTCGCGAAGGTAGTCGAATCCGAACTCGTTGTTGGTGCCGTACGTGATATCGGCGGCGTACTGCTCCCGGCGGACGGAGGGGTCCTGGTTGGACAGGATGCAGCCGCTGGTCAGCCCGAGGAAGCGGTAGACACGGCCCATGAGATCGGACTGGTACTCCGCGAGGTAGTCGTTCACGGTGACGACATGGACGCCTTTTCCGGTGAGGGCATTCAGGTAGGCCGGAGCGGTGGCCACCAGGGTCTTGCCTTCACCCGTCTTCATCTCGGCAATATTGCCGAGGTGGAGGGCGGCGCCACCCATCAGCTGGACGTCGAAGTGACGCATGCCAAGCGTCCGTGATGAGGCCTCACGGACGGCGGCAAAGGCCTCGGGCAGCAGATCATCGAGCTTCTCCCCGTCCTGATGCCGGGCACGGAGGCGATCCGTTTCCTCGCGCAGTTCGGCGTCGGTGAAAGTCTTGAACGAGTCCTCGAGAGCATTGATGGAGTCGGCATAGTTCCGCAGGTGCCGCAGGGTTTTTTTGTCCCCCGTACGGAGAAGTTTTTCGATAAGTGATGCCACGTGAAGATGCTCCCAGTCTCATGCTGCCGAATTCTCGCGTTTTTAGTCTACGGGAGAGACACAGGCCACGATGCCTGTGTTCCCTCAGAGCGGATAGGTCCAGCGCCGCCTCGAATGGCCGCTTCCAGCGCTGCGGCCAGGTCCCCCGAAGTCCCAACCACCACCTCGTTCAGTCCCAGCCACTCGGCCATGAGTTCCAGTTCGGCGGCAAGCTCGACGGCGGTATCCAGCGGCGCGTCCGGCTCGGTGTGGGCGGACTTGGCCAGCAGCTTTCCGGCCGCACGGTCGGCCTTTAGGTCCACCCGCGCCACTATCCTGTCCCGCAGGAGGAAGGGCAGGACGTAATACCCGAAACGCCTTTTGCGTTCTGGGGTGTAGATCTCGATGCGGTAGTGAAAGCCGAACAGCTCTTCAAGCCGGCGCCGCTCGAAGACCAGGGAATCGAACGGGCTCAGGAGCGCCCGCCCCACGGCTTTCCGGGGCGCCCTGGCATCCACGTGGCGGAACACTTCCCTGTCCCAGCCCGCAACCCTGACGGGTTCAAGCCTGCCGGTGTGCACCAGGTGATCGACGGATGCTGCCGCTGCTTTTCCCGGGATCCGGAAGTAGTCGGCAAAGCACCTCACGGTCCCGATGCCATGTGCCTGGGCGGCGGCATCGACGAGCCTGCGCACGGCGGCAACCGGGTCACGGGGTTCCATCTTTTCACCCGGAAGATCCGGCAATACCCGCGCCGTGAGGGTAAACCTGCGCTCGAACTGGTCCGTTCTGGAAGCGGCGGAGACCAGCCCTTCTTCGAATAGATGCTCAAGCACCCTTTTGACGGCGTTCCAGTTCCAGCCCCAGTTTTCCGTCCGCCGGTCCTCGACGTGTCCCAGCCTGGCTGTCAGCTCGGCGGCTGTCATGGGCCGGCCTGTGGAAAGTGCATCGAGGATTCTTCCGGCCACGTCCTCCCGCAGTTCCGGCTGCATGGCTGAGGCACCGACCCATTTGCGTTTTTGCCACAGAACCAGGTCCTGAAAATGCTGAGGCCGGATGTAACTGGCTTCGTGTGCCCAATACTCGATCATGCGGCGGGGATGGCTGGCGGACATGCGCTGCAGAATGCTGCGGTCGTAGTTCCCCAGCCGGGAGAAAAACGGAAGGTAGTGGCTTCGGGAGAGCACATTGACGGAGTCGATCTGGACAAGCTGGAGCCGGGCAAAGGTACGGCCCACCGTCCGTGAAGTCACGGGGCCGGCGGGCCGTCCTTTGTCGAGGCCCTGGGCTGCCAAAGCGATCCGCCGGGCCCGGTCCAGGCTCAGCGTCGCGGCCACCTTAGTCCTCTCGTTGAATGGTGTTCGCCATCCTAGACTTTTGCTGCTTCATCGTCCGAGCGGTAAGCGATGATTTTGTCTTCAATCACCGTATCTCCCGGCTCGCACTCGTGATCAAGGGTGATCACCCCGTAGGTCCAGCCGCGCCGTCGGTACACCACGGACGGCGTATTGGTGGCTTTGTCCACAAAAAGGTAGAAATCGTGGCCCACGAGCTCCATGTTGTCCACTGCGTCGTCGAGGGAGAGGGAGGCGGCGGGAAAAACCTTGCGCCGGATCAGGACCGGAGAGTCTCCTGCCGGAATGTCATTGTCGACCTCGTAAGGCGATGTTTCGGCGGGCGCGGCCACGGGTTCATTCCGGTGGCTTGCCTCGACATAGATGGGCTCATGGGCGCTGGCGGGTTCCAATGCCGCAGTAGCTTCGCGGACTGCCTTGGGCGTGTGCCGGCCGTGGTGGACCTTCTTGCGGTCCTTCGCACGGCGGAGCCGCTCCAGCAGCTTGTTATAGGCGAGATCAAACGCAGCGAATTTGTCCGCGGCGGTGGCTTCGGCACGGATCACTGGTCCACGTCCCAGAACGGTCACTTCAACGGTGAGCTGGTCGCCGGTCTGCCGGGCATTCGTTTCCTTGGAAACTTTCGCATCCACCCGCTGGACCTTGTCGCCGAGCGATTCGATCTTCGAGATCTTGTCGCTGGCGTACTCGCGGAAGCGGTCTGAGACCGTCAGATTTCGTCCGCTGATCATAAACTCCATGGTGCCCTCCAAATGACTTCGGTGACACGACGGCGACACTTCCCAGGGCCGATCTGCTTGACAGTCGAGCCCCTCTCCGAGCCGCCATCGACAGGTACATCTGTTCTTGGTACCCACAACCGACGTTAGTTCATAGCCACACGTTATTCATCCTTTCGTCGTTTATTTTTTTGTAAGTCACGGGGCTTTCCGCCAGCACGCGCGGATGCGGTGCTGCCGCCTCCGGAATCGGGCGGGCGTGTCGCCGCCAGGACCACCGCTCCCTCGACAGCGGCCCCTGCCAGATGCAATGCCCGGGCTGCCTCGGACAGTGTCGCACCGGTGGTCAGGACATCGTCCACGATGACGCACCGGCGGCCGGAGACAGTCTTCCGCTTCCGGCCTGCGACCCGCATGGAACCCCTGACGCGATTGACCCGGGCACCCCGGCCAAGGCCTTTTTGGCCACCGGAAAGCCGCCCCACGACGTTGCCGTGGCGGGTCTTGCGAAGCACATCCAGGACCGGAGTTCCCGCCAGGGGACTCACCTGCCCCAACGAGCCGAGAAGCAGGTGTACGGGGCTAAACCCCCGCTTGACGAATGCTCCGGCACTGCTGGGGACGGGCACAAGGAAGACGGCGTCCGTGCCGTCCATGGCAGCGGCGAAAGCCTTCCCCAGCCCCTTCGCCAAGACTGACCTGAGGGCATACTGGCCATGGCGCTTGAAGGAAAGAAGCGCCTGCGCCAGCTCTTCGCGGTACACCCCGGCGGCGACCACCGGAAGGATAGTGCCGCCGTCGACATCCATCAGCGCCGGGGCCTGCGTCTCGGCCCTGAACGGGGTACTGGTCAACATCCTGACCTGCCGTTCGCAGGCAACACACAGGGCCCGGTCCTCGGCACCGCAGCAGACACAGTCCACGGGCACGGCAAGAGCCAGAAGCTCGGCCAGGGCGGCAGCCATGTGGTCGGCCACCCTCAGTATCCGCCGTCGGTGCCCGGCGCGGTGCTTTGCGGATCTCAGCGGTGCCGGAAGAAGGTCCGGATCGGACGAAGCCACAACCGGACCGGACGGAGCCATGGCTCTGCCTCGTCCCCGGGAAGGCCATCCGTCAGTCACACCACCATGGTCACCTTGCAATGATCACCGCGGAAGGCCTTGGCGGGGACTATGTGGACAAGGCCTTGGCAGGGACTATGTGGACAAGGACTGCGCCCGGCCCTCCACAGTTCCGCTGGACGGCTAGCCAGGAAAGGACGGATCGATAGGACCCTTAAGCTGCGGGGACCAACCATTTCCCAGCCTCTGGAAGATTCCTTCGTTGGACTGGCCGTAGATCTCCTCCTGCCCGTTGCCGGCGCTGAGCCCTACCAGACCGGGCCAGGGCGCGAGCTGCTGGGGCTGTCCGGAGGTGAGGGACAACAGCTCCGGGGTTACGTTCGCCGCTGCGGCGCCCTTCATGACGGCAATTGTGGTGTCGCTGACCCAGACGCCCTGGTCCGGCTCACTGTCCGTCATCAGTGTTATGGGAGACGTCAGCTCCCTGGGGGTTCCGTCGGCATTACGGATAATCCCGGCAACCTGTACCCGGGTCTTGCCGTTCTGCTCGGAAATGACCAGGGCGCGGACTCCTTCGCGGGACACCCTGAGGTCCTTGATGATCCATCCGGCAAGCCAGGAAGGTGCCAGGGTGACTGCGGGAACGGCTGCGCCCTCTGCCACGCCTGCGGGATGGTAGGCCACGATTTCAGTACCCCCGGCAGCCCCTGGTCCTGCGGCCCATACCCAGTCATGGAGACTGAAGGAGGGGTGCGTCAGGGTGCTGCGCGTGGTCAAGGCCCTGGCCGGTTGGCCGGGAACCATGCTGTACAGCGTGGTGCGGCTTTCGTTCAGGAACGCGACCGTCTGGGAAACCGGGGATTCTGCCGGAAAGCGCGGATTCAGGGCCGAGACTGTCTGCATGTCGGGCAGCGGGGAAACCCTGTTGTTCTCGTAACGCACCAGTTCCTTTCCGCTGACGGCGATCTGGCGGGCAGGTACGTTCTTGTTCAGCACCGGCGGCAGCACCGATCCGTTGTCTTCCACCCTGACCAGGTCATGGTTGGCCCGCAGCTCAACGTTGACCACGTCGGGCTGGCTGCGGAAGGTCAGTGCAAGCTGCGTCTGCATCCGCAGCCTGTCCTCCGCAGAAGCCTCAGTGAGTTCCTTGGCAGTCAGGTCCACCTGCGCAGCCCCGGACACCACTGGCACGGACTCCCGTGCGAGTTTGATTCCGGACGGGAAGGCGCTCACGACGGCGCCCCGGAGGTAGGGTGCCGGCCCGGCAAGGAGGGCACTGGTCATGGACTTGACGGTCTTGTTCTTGATGAACCAGCGGACGTCAGGAACGGCATAGGTGAAGCTGGGATCGTAAAAGTAGATCGGATAGGCGCCGTAAATCACTTTGAAGGTTTCCTCCGGGATCGCTGTCCCGTCAGGAAGGGCTGAAATCCGCCATTGCCCATCAACCTGGGTGACGGTGGCCGGAATGTTCTCCATGGTCCCTTGCGGGCTTTGGGTCGCGATACCGTCTGCGTCGACGGTATAGGCGACGTCGAGCTCGTAGTTGTATACATTCTCGACGCTCGTGGCCACCACCCGCGCCGCCCGGTACACCAGGGCTCGCTGGTCCGGTTTCCAGGCCACGGAAGTTGCCTGCGTCAGGTACTCGCGGGCCACCGCGTAATCATCCTCGTAGCCGCTCCCTGCGCGATAGAAATCCTCAATAATGGTCTCCGGGGCCGCTCCCTGCTGGGGCCCGGCAGGCAGGAAGACCGGGGCGCTGACGTTTCCTGCGCTTCCCTCGCTGCTTTTTCCTACCGGACCAGAGGTGGGTATGCGCGCGCACGCTGCAAGCAGCAGCATCAGGAGGATCATCATCACAGCAGCCCGCTGCCGCATCCCGGAATTCTTCCGAGTCATGGCCTCTTCTTCCCAGCTGCAGTCGCTACGGGCGGCTGAGAGGAAGCCTTGTCCACGCTTCCTTGTGCAGACTCCCGGCTCTGGCCGGATTCCGGGGCAGGCCCGTCGTTGACAGGGTGCCCGGCGTCAGGGGCCGGTGAAGCGGGCACCTGACTGCGTTCCAGGACCAGCATGTTCTTTCCTTCCGGCAGTTCCGGCAGCAGTATTTCCCCCGGCTCCAGCTGAACGGGTGACCTGTCGATCTCCTCGCCCTGCCTCAGGGGCACGGTAAGCCTGAAGTTGGCCCCGCTCCCCTTCTTTCCCCAGGCCTGCAGCCAGCCGTTGTGCAGCTTGGTGTCCTCCATGGCGATGGACAGCCCCAGGCCACTTCCTCCCGTGGTCCGTGCCCGGGCCGGGTCCGCCCTCCAGAATCGGTCAAAGACACGGGCCGCCTCCGCCGGGGTCATTCCTATGCCGTGGTCACGCACGGCAATCCCCACGGCAGTCCGGTTGGCCGCGACGGTGATGTTCACCGGCCTGCCTTCCCCGTGTTCCACGGCGTTCAGGATCAGGTTCCTCAGGATCCTGTCGATCCGGCGGGCATCCATTTCCACGACGATCCCCCCGGAGGGCGCACGGAGCGTGATCTCGCTGCCGTACTCAGCCGCGACTGGCGCCACCCCTTCGATGACATGGCCGATGACCTGCACGATGTCCTCCGGCTCCGCGTCAAGCACTGCCACGCCGGCATCAAAGCGCGAGATCTCCAGGAGGTCCGAAAGGAGCGACTGGAAACGCTCAACCTGGTTGTACAGGAGCTCAGCGGAGCGCTTGTTGATGGGGTCGAAATCGTGGCGTGCGTCGTACAGGACTTCCGCAGCCATCCGCACGGTGGTCAGAGGGGTCCGCAGCTCATGCGAAACGTCTGATACGAAACGCTGCTGCATTTGGGACAGCGTGGCGAGCTTGGTGATCTGCTCCTGCAGGCTGGCCGCCATATGGTTGAACGAAGCGCCGAGCCTGGCCATTTCATCCTCGCCTTTAACAACCATGCGCTCCTGCAACTGGCCAGCGGCGAGTTTTTCGGACACCAGGGCCGCATGGCTGACAGGACTGACAACGTTCCGCGTGACATACCAGGCGATGGCCCCGATCATCAGTACCAGCGCCGCGCCGCCGGCCCACAGCACACTCTGGATCTCATCGAGGGTCTGCTGTGCGGTGTTGAGGTCGTAGATCAGGTACAGCTCGTACACCGTGCCGTTGAAGGTCACCTTATTGCCCACTGCAATGCCCGGCCGGTCCTCGGTGCCTACCGGAATAACGGTGGAAGCCCAGTACTGGTCCTTGCCGGACTGCTGGACCGCCTGCCGCAGATCCGGCGGGATGACACTGACGGTCAGTTGGTCCGAGGCCCTGGATTCCACCCAGCGGTTGCGGGGCTTGGTCTGCTCAGGCATCGCTTCGAAGACATAGCGGCGCTGGATCACGGAGCCGCGTCCCTCCACGGCGTTCAGGGTGTCATAAACCAAGGTAATGACGCTGGACTGGTCGGTGACCTGGGCGCCGTCGAACGTGTCCTGGACCTGCTTGACGTTGTACCGGGTCTCAGACTCGGCCTGGGTCAGGCGCTCCTGGAAGAGGTTGTTGGCGATCTGGTTTGACAGATAGGCACCCACCACGGCAAAAGAGGTCACGGACAGCAGCAGCGTGGTCAGTACGGTCCGGAATTGCAGCGAGCGCCGCCAGCGCCGGTGAAGTGATCTTGCCAGGTAGCGCAGCGCGGGGAAGACGCGGCCGAGCCCGGTCCGGACCAGGCGTCCTGCCCTGAGGCTGATGATCAGGGCACGGCGCTTCCAGATGCCCGCGCGGAACGGCAGCCGCCTCAGGCGCGCCGCGAGGGCATCAGTATGCTCCGGGGCGGCGTGGCGCTCCTTGCGGGCTGCTGCCTGCTCCGGGGCGGCAGCGTCCGGCGCGCGGCCGCCGTCTGCTCCTGAGGGGTCAGGAACCTGCTTTGTAGCCGACACCACGAACCGTCATTACTACTTCCGGGGCTTCCGGATCCCGCTCTATCTTTGACCGGAGGCGCTGGACATGGACGTTGACCAGCCTGGTATCGGCCGCATGGCGGTAACCCCAGACCTGCTCAAGAAGTAACTCCCGGGTGAACACCTGCCAGGGCTTCCGGGCCAGGGCCACGAGGAGATCGAACTCCAGCGGGGTCAGGGAGATGCGCTCGTTGGCGCGGCTGACGGTGTGGCCGGCCACGTCGATGGTGATGTCGGCGATCCGGAGCGTTTCAGGGGCCTTCTGGTCGCCTGGGCGCAGGCGGGCACGGACGCGGGCAACCAGTTCAGCCGGCTTAAACGGCTTTGGCACATAATCGTCGGCACCGGATTCCAGGCCGCGGACGACGTCGGACGTGTCCGACTTGGCGGTAAGCATCACGATGGGCACGTCGGAATCCGAACGGATCTGCCGGCAGACTTCAATGCCATCCACGCCGGGAAGCATGAGGTCAAGCAGCACGAGGTCCGGCTTGGATGAACGGAACACGTCAAGCGCCTGGCCGCCGTCGGCGCAGAAGACCGGCTCAAAACCGTCGTTGCGGAGAACAATTCCAATCATTTCGGCCAGCGCTTCGTCATCATCAACTACCAGAATGCGTGCCTTCATAGTTACATATTCCCTTATTGATGTGCCTTTGTCCTATTGAACGCCTTCCCGGCATGGCGTCAGGCTATGACGCCCGACGCCGGAACTATAGTCTGGGATCGTGCCGGCTGCCGCCGGGTGCCCGCCGCGTGAGCTGCGGTGACATCCGCCCCAAGGGAAACGCAGAAGGAAACGCGCAGCGAAGAGTGGACGTCCTCCCGGGGGAAGGAACAGGTTGTCACAACAGGATCCGAATATGCAGCAGCCGCACCAGAGCAGCCAGCCGCCGTGGGGACCCCCGGCTGGCCAGAGGCCCCGGCCGCAACAGCCGCAGTGGGGCGGGCAGCCCGTTTGGGGTCCACCCCCTGGTGCGCAGCCAGTTCCGCCACAATCGCCGTGGGCCACACCCCCTTACCACCCCGACGGCAGTCCACCCCCCTACCGCCAGGCAATGTACGTCGCGCCGCCCAAACCCGGCATCATTCCGCTGCGTCCCCTGCTGTTCGGCGAAATCCTGGACGGCTCATTCCAGACCATCAGGCGCAACGCCAAAGCCATGCTGGGCGCCTCCCTGCTGGCGCAATCACTGGCAGCCGTGCTGACAGCGGTCCTTGCAGCAATTTCCGCCAACTCTGAAGGATCCCTGGCAACGTGGATGGAAGGCCTCAACCGGCAGGAGCTGGCCTCAGTCGGGCTGGGTTTTGCCGGCGGCATCCTGCTGTTCAGCGTCCTGACCCTGTTCATCTCCGCAGTCCTCCAGGGCGCCATGGTGGTGCCGGTGGCGCGCTCCGTCCTCAACCGTCCCACCGGCTTCCGGCAGATGTGGACTCTGGCCCGCCCCCGTGCCGGCGCATTGCTCCGGCTCGCGGGGCTGCTTCTTGTTGCCTGGGTGCTCGCTGTACTGCTTTTCGCAGCGCTGTCCGTCCTGCTGGTCAGCGCCGTGGGCGGCGTTGGTGTCCTGGTCCTCATCCCCGCCGGCCTGGCCTGCCTTGCGTTGACGATCTGGATCTACATCAAGCTGATGGTTGCCCCGGCGGCCGTTGTCATCGAGGAGCTCGGGGCCCTTGATGGCGTGCGCCGTTCGTGGGAACTGACCCGCGGGAATTGGTGGCGGATCCTGGGCATCACCCTGGTGGTGGGGATCATGGTCGGGGTCGTCGCACAGGTGGTCATGATCCCGGTCAGCCTGCTGTCCGCCTTCTATAGCGGCGTGGTCTCACCCCATGGCGGCCCGGAGCAAGCACTGGCGGCAGCGGTGGTGGTGGGCGTTGCCACTGTCATTGTCAGCGCATTGGTTGGGGCAGTGGGCTACGCGTTCCAGACTTCCGTCATGGCATTGCTCTACCTGGATCTCAGGATGCGGAAGGATGGCCTGGATATCGCACTGCTGCGGCTGCTGGAATCGGGCGCGGACGCAGACGGGGTGCCGGGCCGCGGCGTGCCGGTGTACTCCGCAGGCGCGGATTACGGCCAGCGGCCCGCCTACGGGGCATGGCCGGATGGCAACTGAGCCTCCGGTGCTCCCCGGCAGTGACGAAGCCCGCCGGTGGGCCGCGGAGGAACTTTCCAAGTCCGAGTACGGCGAGGCCGCGCCTGGTTGGCTGGATGGTTTGTGGCACAACCTGATGGACTGGCTGCAGTCCCTGGAGAGTTTTCCCGGGGTGGGCGGCACAGCGGCAGCTCCGCTGATCGGAGTCGCCATAGCCGTGGTGATCGGCGTCGCCATCATACTCGTCCGTCCCCGCCTGAATCCGGCGTCGAGGCCGGCCGATGACGTGTTCGACGCCGACACCACCCTGAGTGCCTCGAACTACCGGGGGCGGGCGTCGGCCGCAGCGTCCGCTGGCGACTGGGGCAGCGCCGTCGTCGACTGTTTCCGCGCACTGGTGCGGACTGCCGAGGACAGGAACGTCCTGGACGCGCGGCCGGGCAGGACAGCAGATGAAGTGGCGCGGGCGCTGGCAGGTCCGTTCGCCGCCGAAGCCCGGCGCCTGGACTGGGCGGCCAGGACCTTCGACGGGATCAGATATGGTCACGAGCCCGCCGACCGCACCACCTATTTTGCCCTGCTGGAGCTGGATGACGCCCTGCGGTCCCTGAAGCCCCTGAACGCGTCGGTCCCCGCTGAGCCGGCGGTCCCCCGGTGACCAATTCTCTTCAGGCGGGTGTGGAGGGGTCTACCGGTGAAGCGGCCGCCAGTGCCGACGTTGGTTCCCCTCCCGGCAGGGCTGTTGCCTGGGTCCGGCGGCACCGCGGCCGTGCAGCGATGGGTGCCGTGTTCGCCGCCGCGCTGGCAGTGCTCATCTCCTCGCAGCTTGCCCCCAAAGGTGACACCGTTGCATTATCCGTCCACAACGCCGGGCCCGAGGGCGCAAGGGCTGTGGGCGAAATCCTGGGCCGCCACGGCGTTGCCGTGCACAGCGTGGAAACCTTCGGCGCCGCCATGGCTGCCTTGGCCGACAAGCCTGGCGCCACGCTCATGGTTTATGACCGGAACGGCTTCCTGGACGGGTCCCAGCTGGGCGGCCTCAAGGCGTCGGCCCGGCGGTTGGTGGTCGTGACGCCGCGGTTGAATACCCTGACGGAGTTGCGGAGCGGAATCAGCCAGGCTGGCGTGGTGCCCGACACCTCACCGGTTCTGGAGCCGGGCTGCAGCCTCGCCGACGAAGAATCGGCCGGAACCGTGTCCGGTGAATCCGGGTTCCTGTACGACGGCGGCACGCTTTGCTACCGGCCTCCCGGGATGGCCTCCGGGCTGCTCGCCGCCACCGATGACGGCGCGCTGACGGTCCTCGGCAGCACTGCGGTCTTCAGCAATAGCCGGCTCGCCGACTATGGACACGCCGCGCTGGCGCTCAGGATTCTTGGCAGTTCCAGGGACCTCGTCTGGTACCTCCCCGGCCTGGCCGACGTGAACGACTCCGGCTCCAGCCGGACGCTCGATGACCTCGCGCCGGAGTGGGTGCACTTCCTGGGTCCATGGCTGGCTATCGTGGCGGCACTCGCCATTGTGTGGCGGGGACGGCGGCTTGGCCCGCTCGTCTTTGAACCGCTGCCTGTCGTGGTCAAAGCCGTGGAAACAGCCGAGGGCCGCGCGCGGCTGTACCACGATTCGCATTCCGTTGACCGGGCGCGGGACAACCTGCGGGCCGGCACCCTGGTGAGGCTGGCCAAGGAGTTGCATCTCGGTACGGCCACGACTGCTGACGGGGTTGCGGAAGCAGCAGCCCGGCTCCTGGCGCGGCCGGAAAACGAAATCAACGAACTTCTCCGGGAGCATCCCCGGAACGAAGCCCGGCTGGTGCAATGGTCCCAGGAACTGGCGAAACTAGAGAACGAAGTGAGGACCCGATGAACGAACACCGCAGCGGCCCGCAAATCCTGGATGCCGATCAGCACGCTCCTGCACGGCAGGCCCTCCTGGACGTCCGCCACGAGGTGGCCAAGGCAGTGGTGGGCCAGGACTCAACCGTCACAGGGCTCCTGATCGCACTGTTGTCCCAGGGGCACGTGCTCCTTGAGGGTGTGCCGGGGGTCGCGAAGACCTTGCTGGTGCGGGCATTGTCTGCGGCTTTGAGCCTGGACACGAAGCGGATTCAGTTCACGCCGGATCTGATGCCCGGCGACGTCACCGGCTCCCTGGTCTACGACTCTCACACGTCCGAGTTCAGCTTCCGCGAGGGACCGGTGTTCACCAACATCCTGCTCGCCGACGAGATCAACCGCACACCTCCCAAGACCCAGGCATCTCTGCTGGAGGCCATGGAAGAACGGCAGGTCTCCGTGGACGGCGTGTCCCGCCCGCTGCCGGAACCATTCCTCGTGGCCGCAACGCAGAACCCGGTGGAATATGAAGGAACGTATCCACTGCCGGAAGCCCAGCTGGACCGGTTCCTCCTCAAGCTCGCCATGCCGCTGCCCAACCGGGCCGACGAGATGGAGGTGATCCGCCGGCATGCGTCCGGATTCAATCCCCGCGACCTGGAGGCAGCCGGCGTCCGCGCTGTCGCGGGTGCCGAGGATCTTCAGCGCGCCCGCCAGGCCGTGGCCACCGTGGTTGTTGAACCTGAGATCATCGGTTACATCGTTGACCTTGTACGTGCCACGCGCGCCGCGCCGTCCTTCCAGCTGGGCGTCTCACCCCGCGGAGCAACAGCGCTCCTGAACACATCCCGGGCCTGGGCCTGGCTCTCCGGCAGAGGCTTTGTCACTCCCGACGACGTCAAGGCCCTGGCTCTTCCCTGCCTGCGGCATCGCGTGGCCCTGCAGCCGGAAGCCCAGATGGACGGGGTCCGCGCAGACGACGTACTGGGCAGCATCCTGGCCTCCGTCGCTGTCCCCCGCTGACCGGATGGCCCTCTCTGGACGATTCGTGCTCCTGGCTCTCCTTGGCCTGGCGCCGGTGTTGCTGCTGCCACGGTGGGGTACCGTACTGCTCGTGCTCCTGGTCCTGGCATTCCTTCTGGCCCTGGAGCTTGGCCTGGCGGCGCCGTTGCGCGGCATCGTCCTGGAACGCTCCGAGTCCGGCAATGTGACGCTGGACGGCGCGGCGGCCTCCGTCCTCACGCTCCGGAACAACGGTCCGCGCCGCCTGCGGGCAACAGTTCGCGACGCCTGGCAGCCCTCCGCCGGCGCACAGAATCCGGTGCAGGACCTGGACGTCCCCGCGGGGGAAAGCCGCCGGATGACGGTACGGCTCCGGCCGCTGCGACGCGGAGACCTGGGTGCGCCGCACGTCACCGTGCGCTCGCACGGGCCGCTGCGCCTTGCGGCCCGCCAGCGGACCCTCCCCTGCCCTGGCTCTCTGCGCGTGTTGCCACCCTTCACATCGCGGCGGCACCTTCCTTCCAAACTCCGGAAGCTTCGTGAGCTCGATGGCAAGGCTGCTGTGCAGATCCGGGGTGCCGGTACCGAGTTCGATTCGCTGCGGGATTACGTCCGCGGCGACGATGTGCGGTCCATCGACTGGCGGGCAACCGCCCGCCGTTCCGCCGTCGTCGTGCGGACCTGGCGGCCCGAGAGGGACCGGCGGGTGGTGATCATCCTGGATACCTCCAGGACATCCGCGGCACGCATCGATGACGAGCCGCGCCTGGACACGGGCATGGAAGCTGCCCTCCTCCTGGCTGTGCTGGCTGAGCGGGGCGGTGACCGGGTGGACTTCCTGGCCTTCGACCGCCGCCCGAGGGCCAGAGCAGGATCCGCCACAACCGGAAATCTCCTGGGCCAGCTCGTGCAGGCGATGGCGCCGCTCCAGGCCGAACTGATCGAGTTTGACTGGTCCGCAATTCCGGGCCAGGTCCGTGCCGTCTCGGCTCACCGTTCACTCGTTGTGCTGCTGACGTCCCTCGAGGGTGGCGCCCCTGAAGAAGGACTGATCCCCATGGCGGCACAGCTGGCGCAGCAGCATGTTGTGGTGGTGGCATCCGTCCGCGATCCCATGCTGGGCCGGATGCTGCAGGAAAGGAGTAACGCTTCCAGCGTGTTCCGGGCGTCAGCCGCCGAACGCGCGCTCCTGGAACGCGAGGCGGTCAGCGCCCAGCTGCGGCATCAGGGGGTGGAAGTGGTGGACGCGGAACCGCACCAGTTGCCTCCACAGCTCGCTGACATGTACATCAGGCTTAAGGCTGCAGGTAGATTGTGAGGTCATACGCAGCTCCGCTGTCACAGCCGCCACCAGGAGGTCCATGATGAACGTTCCCATTTACCAGCAGGTCCTGGGCGAAGCCTTCAACCGGCTGCAACCGGAGCTTCAGGACTATTTCTCCCTGGTTCCAGGATCCGGACGCTACGGTGTGGGCGAGGGCGTATTCGACGTGGTCGGCTGCAGGCAACCATGGCTGCGCCCCTTGTTGCGGCTCACGTCCTCTGAGGAGGCGTTCTTTCCCGAATACGGTGAAGGTATTCCCTTCAGGATCGAAAACCATGCGCACCTGGACCCCTTCGGACGCTCCAGCCTGACGGCAAGGCGGGAAATCCGATTCCCGGCCGTAACCCGGATCTTCCAGGACACCACCAGCGTGACCGGCACGGCCAGTGGTCCGCAGCTGGTGGATTACGTGGGGAGGTACCGGCGCGCCGTCACGGATCTGAACCTCAGCGTCACGACGGAGGGCCGGCTGCGGGGGGTCTCCGAAGCTTCCCGGCTGTTCCTCGGCTCCCTCCGGCTGCCGCTGCCACCGGCGCTCGATGCCAAGGCCTACGCCGAGCAGTGGTGGGACAGTTCGGAGGGTGAAAACGGAAAACACCGGATCCAGGTCAAGGTCATCCAGCCGCAGATCGGCCTTGTTCTTGTGTATGCGGGGAGTTTCGACTACCGGTTGCGCCCCTACACGGGAGGCAGCTCGGCGCTCAGCTTCCTGCCACCCTATGCCCAGCCGGACCGTTGGGAGAACCGGACCTAGCCGAGCGCCCGCTGGTTCAGCCCGTCAGCCACCTGCGTGAGCCGGTTCAGAACGGCCGTCGCCGTTGCAGGCGTGTGGCCGGCGAGCCCGGCCGACGGGGTGACGCGGACAGTGCTGAGGGACGACGCCGGCAGCCCCACCTGGTGCCATGGACGCCAGATGGCATCGACAGCGTCAGCCACCTTTGGCAGACTGCCCGTGCTGATGTCCAGGACCCCGGCCCAGAGCAGCGTGCCACCTTCAACTGCTCCGGCGAGCTGCTCCCACTGGCGTGACGTCAAGGCTTTCAGGGGAACCGCTATGCCGTCGGCGCCCGCGGACAGGATCCGCTCAAACGGCGCCTCCACCTCCGGGACCGCAACGGCGATTTCGGCGGCGCCGGCCGCACGGAGCGCGTCAATGACGACTCGCCACGATTCGGTGACCTCCTGGCCGCCCACAGCGCGAAGGGTCCGGTAACCGCTCGACGTCGGAATGGTACCGGCAATGACCGCGGCGATATCCGGTTCGTCGAGCTGCACTACCAACCGGGCGCCCGGGACTGCCATGGCCACCCGGGACAGAAAGCCACCGACCCCGGCGGCCAGCGAAGCTGCCACATCGCGGCGCGCACCGTAATCGATGAGTGCCCTTTCACCGTTGTGCAGGTGCAGGCCCGCGGCCAGGGTGAGGGGTCCGACCAACTGGACCTTGATTTCAGCGGCGGGGCTGTCTTCTGCGCCGGCAACGTCCGCAAGGACGTTGATGTCCGTGGACAGCGCAGAGGCTGCGCGGCGGAAGTCCTTGCCTGGGCGGTCAACCAGCCGCCAACCGTAAGGCTGAACATCCACTGCCATCTCCACCAGGAGTGACGCCGTACGTCCCAAACTGTCCGACCCCACTCCGCGGTCGGGGAGCTCGGCAAGGAACGGCATGTGGGGGCTGCCGAGTTCGCCGCGGATAATCCGGGCGGCCTCCACCGGATCCTCACCCGGCCACGGACCGAGGCCGGTTGCTGTCACCTCCTTGGGTGCAGCGCGGGCGGGCTCAGGTTTGTGCTGCCCTGGTTCGTGCCTGCTGGTTACCCTCATGCGACGGCGATTCTCATGCGACGGCGGAGGCGTGGGGACCCTGGCCGGCGCCCGTCCCCTGAGTGACCTGCTGCGCGTCGGGTTTCCCGTCCAGCTTCCCGGAAGCGGCCTGATGGTCCTCGGCGATGGCTTCGTGGTGGCGGATCACCTCGCCAATGATGAAATTGAGGAATTTCTCCGCAAAGGCGGGATCAAGGTGCGCCTCTTCGGCCAGCCGCCGGAGCCGCGCGATCTGGGCGGTTTCCCGGCCGGGGTCTCCCGCCGGAAGCCTGTGTGCGGCCTTAAGGAAGCCCACCTTCTGGGTCGCCTTGAACCGTTCCGCGAGGAGGAAGACCAGGGTGGCGTCAATGTTGTCGATGCTGGAACGGATGGACAGCAGTTCCGCCATCACCGAATTGTCCACCTGTCCCGCCAGCGAACTGGCGGAGGCATCGTAGGATTCGGAGTCAGGAACATCGTGGTTGTGCTGCGTCATGGTCCAAGTCTAGGGGCAGGCGCAGCATTCCCGCGGCTGTTAAGCGCTCCGGGTAAGGGGGCGGCGCGGGAGGAAGGACACCCCGCCTGGTCTGTCGGCGGGGTGTCCTTCCGTGGGTCTGGGGGCTTAGATTCCCAGCAGCGCCCGGTGTTCTTCCCTGCGTTTGGCCTGCTCATCCGGATCAGGCACAGGAAGGGAAGCGATCAGCCGCTTGGTGTAGTCATGCTGCGGCGCTCCCATGACCTGGCTGCCGATCCCTTGCTCCACCAGCTTGCCCTTGTACAGCACGCCAACCCAGTGCGAAAGGATGTCCACCACCGCAAGGTCGTGGCTGATGAACAGGGCTGCGAAGCCAAACTCAGCCTGGATCTCCTTGAACAGTTCCAGGACCTTTGCCTGCACGGAAACATCCAGGGCCGACGTCGGCTCGTCCGCGATGAGCAGCTTCGGGTTCAGGATCAGTGCCCGTGCCAGCGAAGCCCGCTGACGCTGTCCGCCGGACAGCTCGTGCGGATACCTTGCCGCGTACGACGCCGGCAGCTGGACTGACTCGAGCAGCTCACCGACGCGTTTGCGGGCCTGCGCCGGACTCGGGTTGGTATGGATGAGCATCGGCTCCGCCACGCAATCACCGATGGTCAACTGAGGGTTGAAGGACGCCGCCGGGTCCTGGAAAACGAAGCCGATGTCCCTGCGCAGCGGCTTGAACGTTCGCTCCTTCAGGTTCAGCATTTCGTAGCCAAGCACCTTCAGGCTGCCGCCCGTGGTCCGGTTCAGCCCCGCAATGGCCCGACCGATGGTGGTTTTTCCGGAACCGGACTCCCCCACCAGTCCGAAAACCTCGCCTTCGGAAACCGTGAAGCTGACTCTGTCCACGGCTTTGAACGAAGGTGTTCCCAACCTGCCCGGATACTCAATGGTCAGGTCCTTCGCCTCCACCAGGACCTTGGCCTTTTGGTGGGCGCGCTCCGTCATCCCCTCCGACGCCGAGTTGAGCCCCAGGTGGGGCACGGCCGCCAGCAATTTCCTGGTGTAGTCCTGTTTAGGCTCCGCAAAGAGGACGCGTGACGTTGCCTCCTCCACCACGCCGCCTTGGTACATCACCACAACGCGGTCGGCCAGGTCAGCCACCACGCCCATGTTGTGCGTAATCAGCACGATGGAGGTACCGAATTTGTCCCTCAGGTCCCGCAGCAACTGTAGAATCTCGGCCTGGACGGTGACGTCAAGGGCAGTGGTGGGTTCATCGGCCACTATCAGTCCGGGGTTCAGGGCCAAGGCCGCCGCGATGACAACACGTTGCTTCTGTCCGCCGGAGAACTGGTGCGGATAGTGGTTCACCCTGTGCTCCGGATCCGGGATACCCACTTGGCGCAGTGCCTCAATGGCACGCGCCTTGGCGTCCTTGGCCGAGACCCGCTTCCCGTCGGTGCCGGCATGGGCACGGATGCCCTCGGCAATTTGCCACCCCACCGTGAACACAGGGTTCAGAGCAGTGGAGGGCTCCTGGAACACCATGGCCACATCGCGCCCGCGGATCTGCCGCAATTTCGATTTACTGACGCTGATGACGTTGTTTCCGTTGATCAGCACGGCACCGCCGCTGGTGGCGGTTTCCGGGAGCAGCCCAAGGATTGTCTTGGCGGTTACGGTCTTGCCGGAGCCTGATTCACCGACAATTGCCAGGACCTCACCGGCGCGGACATCAAGGCTCACGTCCTTGACTGCGTAGACGTCTCCGCTGTCAGTGGCGAACGTGACTTTGAGGTGGTCGATTTCCAGGACCGGTTTGTCCGCCGGCCTGGACTGGTCAGATACTGATCCAAGGTTGATGGTCAAAGTCCTGTCACTTCCGCTTCGATGGAGGCCTGTGCACCGGCAGGCGATGAGCCCGGGCCGCCCTTGCCGCCGGCCCGCTTGCGCCCGCGCAGCCGCGGATCGTTCAGGTCATTGATGCTTTCACCCATGAGGGTGAGGCCCAGAACCGTCAAGACAATGGCCACGCCAGGGAACACGCCCGTCCACCAGATGCCGGAGGAGGCGTCGGACATTGCCTTGTTCAGGTCGAAGCCCCATTCAGCGGCGGAGCTCGGCTCGATACCGAACCCCAGGAAGCCCAGGCCAGCGAGCGTGAGGATGGCCTCGGAGGCGTTGAGGGTGAAGATCAGCGGCAGGGTCCGGGTGGCGTTGGCGAAGATGTGCCGCCCAATGATCCTGGCGCTGGAGGCGCCGACTACCTGGGCTGATTCCACGAATGGTTCGGCCTTGAGCCGGATGGTTTCAGCCCGGACCACGCGGAAATACTGCGGCACAAACACTGCCGTGATGGCGAAGCCGCAGGCGATGATCCCACCCCAGAATCCTGATTGTCCCTTGTTGATGGCAATGGACATCACGATCGCCACGAGGAGCGTCGGAAAGGCGTAAATTGCGTCAGCGATGACCACCAGGACCCGGTCCAGCCAGCCGCCAAAGTAGCCGCTGACCAGTCCGAGGAATACCCCCAGGAATATGGACATCAGCACGGCGGCAACAATCACCGCTGCCGCCGTCTGGGATCCCCAGATCACCCGGGACAGGACGTCGTAGCCGCCCACGGTTGTTCCCCACAGGTGCTTGCCACCGGGTTCGGCCTGGGCCGGAAACGAACCGGCGGCATCGGAAATCTGGGAATATCCATAAGGTGCCAGCAGCGGCGCAAAAACAGCGGTCACCACAAAAACGGCACAAAGCACGACGCCGGCCAACAGCATGGTGCGTTGGAGGCCAACACTCTGGCGGATGTGGGAGGAGACCGGAAGCCTGTCCAGCAACGGCTTCCTTGTCGGTTGCAGTTCTGCAGCGCTCATCAGTACCTCACCCGCGGATCAATCAGGGCAGCGGCGATATCCACCACGAAATTGGTGACCGCCACAATGACGGCCAACAACATCACGATGCCCTGGACGGCCACAAAATCGCGCGCAGTGAGGTACTGCGCCAGCTGATAGCCGAGTCCCTTCCACTCGAAGGTGGTTTCAGTGAGCACCGCACCGCCGAGCAGCAAGGCAATCTGCAGACCCATGACCGTGATGATGGGGATCAGGGCCGGCTTGTAGGCGTGCTTCGTCACCAGGCGGTATTCGCTGACTCCCCGGGACCTCCCTGCCTCGACATAGTCTTTGCCCAGCGTGCCGATCACGTTGGTACGGACCAGGCGGAGGAAGACGCCAGCAGTCAGAAGGCCCAGCGCGACGGCGGGAAGGACTGCGTGTTGGACGATGTCGCCAAAGGCCGCCAGATTGCCGCTGCGCAGGGCATCCAGCCAATAGATCCCGCTGGGTGCGGCCAGCTTGCCCATCGCCAATTCCGTGGTGGTGGAAGCCCGGCCCGCCACCGGGAACCAGCCCAGGGTCACGGAAAAGGTGAGCTTCAACAGCAGTCCGGCAAAGAACACCGGCGTGGCGTAGCAAAGGATGGCGAACAATCGAAGGAAAGCGTCCGGAACCTTGTCGCGCTTGTGGGCGGCAAACATTCCCAAGGGAATTCCCACCAGCAACGCCACCACCAGGGAGTTGATGGCCAGTTCCAGCGTGGCGGCACCGAATTTGGCGAGCATCTCTGCAACGGACCTGCCATCGGAGATGGTCCGGCCGAAGTTGCCGGTGGCGACGTGGCCAAGGTACTCGATGTACTGAATGAAGATGTTCCGGTCGTAGCCGGCCTGGTGCACTAACGCGTCTATTTGCTCCTGTGGCAGGCGTCCGCCCTGGGCTGCGGTAATGGGATCGCCAGTGATGCGCATGAGAAAGAAAACCAGGGTGACGAGGATGAAAATCGTGGGAAAAATGAGCAGGAAGCGAATCAGGATGTACTTCCCGAGGCCACCTCCTGCGGACTTGGATTTGGGGGGCGCAACCGTTGGCGGCGGCGCATCAATTAATGTGGCCATGCTGTCCCTGCTTGATGTGAAACTGGATATTGGGGAGCCAACGCGGAGGAGGCAGGGCCGTCCGGCCCCACCTCCTCACGCGGTTCGTTCGGTGTTACTTGGAAACCGTGCCGAGCCGGAACTTGAACGACGCGTCCAGAGTGGAATCCACGCCCTTGACCTTCGTTCCCGAAACGGCCACCTGGGCACCTTGCAGCAACGGCAGGGTCGAGATGTCCTGGGCCAGCAGATTCTGGATCTCCTGGATCGTCTTCTCACGCTCCGACTTGTCGGCCGTGACCAACTGCTTGGCGATCAGCGTTTCCACTTGGCTGTTGGAGTAGTGGTTGTTCATGAAGCCGCCGCCCACAAAGAAGGGTGTCAGGTAGTTGTCCGCGTCGCTGAAGTCCGGGAACCAGCCCAGCTGGAACACCGGGTAGCTGTCTTTCTTCGAAGCCGAGTTGTAGGTGACCCACTCCGTGGACTGCAGATCCACCTTGAAGAGTCCGCTCTTTTCCAACTGGTCCTTGACCATGGCGTACTCATCACCGGATGACTTGCCATAGTGGTCCGGATTGTACTGCAGCTTGAGGGTCACGGGGCCGGTGATGCCGGCGTCGGACATGGCCTTCTTGGCCTTGTCCAGGCTGGGCTTGCCGGAGCCGTCGCCGTAGGCCTGCTTGAAGGACTCGTTGGCGCCCACGAATCCGGACGGGACGTTGGACCACATGGGCAGATAGGTGCCCTTGTAGACCTGATCCGAAATCGCCTGGCGGTCGATGAGGTCAGCCGTGGCCTGACGGACGGCAAGGGCCTTCTTCGGGTCCGCTTCCGCGGTCTTGGCGCCGTAGGGCATGGTGTTGAAGTTGAAGACGATGTACCGCATCTCGCCGCCCGGTCCGATGTTGACCTTGACGTTCGAGTCCTTCTTGAGATCGTCGATGTCCGTCGCACTCAGGCTGCGGTTGGCAACGTCGATCTGGCCGCCCTTGACGTCCAACTTCATGTTGGTCTGGTCGGTGTAGTACTTGATCGTGGCCCCACCGTTGGCCGGCTTGCCAAGAACGCCCTTGTAATCGGGCCAAGCCGTCAGGCTGATCAGCGTGTTCTTGTTGAAGGAGTCAATCACGTATTGGCCGTAGAAGGCCTTGGCTTTGACGATGTCCTCGTCACTGAGGAGCTTGTCTGCCGGGAAGACTTCATCGTCAACGATCGGGGCGGCCGGGCTGGTCAGAATCTGCGGAAATGTCTGGTCGTTGGCCTTCCCCAGCGTGAAGACCACGGTAGTGGCATCAGGCGTGGCAATCGATTTGATGTTTGTCAGCAACGATGCCGGGCCGTTTGGATCATTGATCGTTTTCTGGCGGTCAAAGGAGAACTTCACGTCCTTGGAATCCAGCACGTGGCCGTTGGCCCACTTGAGTCCGCTCTTGAGCTTGACCGTGAATTCGGTGGGCGTGGTGAACGAGGCCGATTCAGCAAGGTCCGGCACGGGTTCGGCACCGCCTGGCTTGGAATTCAGCAAAAAGGAGTAAATCTGGTTCATCACCATGAACGAACCGTTGTCATACGAGCCTGCGGGGTCCAGTGCGGTGACCTTGTCCGTGGTCCCGTAGGAAATGACGCTGCTTGTATTCTCCGATGCGGTGCTGCCACCACCGCCGCCTGAGGGGCCCGTACAGGCTGTCAATGCGAAGGCGGAAACGCCTGCCAGCGCGATTGCGCTGCGCAAGGCTTTGGTGCTCTTGGTCATCAGTGAACTTTCTGTTCGATGAGTACGCGCTCGCCGCCTGCCAAGGGGTGTATTGCTCGAGCGGGCAGCGCGCTGTCTTGATGCTTAGATTCAACCAGACCAAAATGTCATGAGTCGTTTCAAAGTGTGATTTGGTACACAAAATTTACCTGATTGGTTTGCCACTCTCAGTTCTTGGCCGGAACTTTCGGACCACGCAGGCAACGTCGCCACCGAGGCGTGCGGGTCTAACCCGACGGCACCGAAACAGCGCGAACGTGGACCGGCACGCCAACCGCCGTCGAAATTCAAGGCCTACTGGATTCAAGGCCACGACTGCACTTCGCACCAGGGTGCGGGCTGTTGTGGCCGTTGTTAGAGTTCGGCGCGCTGCAATGAACGGGCGGCGTCGATGGTGGCCTGCCCCAGCACGCGGCTGCCCTGGTAGAGCACCACCGTCTGGCCCGGGGCCACGCCACGGAGCGGTGTGGCCAGGGTGACAACCAACTGATCTGCCGCACCGTCTCCGACGCCGTTTGCACCCGGCACCATGCGGGCCGTCGCCGGAACCGGGTCACCGTGGGCGCGGACCTGTGCGTAGCAGTCAAACCCGGCACCTTCGCCCACTTCGGCAATCGGCAACCCGGCCCAGGACACTTTGATGCCGCGGATCTCGTCAATGGCCAGCAGCGACCCGGGACCGACCACAACCTTATTTTCCTTGGGCCGGATCTCCAGCACGAACCGCGGCTTGCCGTCCGCCGCGGGAGTTCCCAGCTTGAGGCCGCGGCGCTGACCAACGGTAAAGGCGTTGGCACCGGGGTGCTCCCCCACCTTCGAACCGGTCTCGTCCACGATGTCGCCCGTGGTCATCTCGATTTTCTCGGCAAGCCACCCGGCGGTGTCGCCGTCGGGGATGAAGCAGATGTCGTGGCTGTCGGGCTTGTTGGCCACGGAGAGGCCACGGCGCGCGGCTTCGGCACGCACCTCCGCCTTGGAGGGCGTGTCAGCCAACGGGAACATGGAGTGCTTGAGCTGTTCGTGGGTGAGGACACCCAGGACATAGCTCTGGTCCTTGGCCCAGTCCGCGGCGCGGTGAAGTTCCGGGTTGCCTGCGGCATCGGTGATCACCTTGGCGTAGTGCCCGGTGCAGACTGCGTCGAATCCCAGTGCGATGGCCTTCTCCAGCAATGCTGCGAACTTGATCCGCTCATTGCAGCGCATGCAGGGGTTGGGGGTCCGGCCGGCGGCGTACTCGTCGATGAAGTCCTGGACCACATCTTCCTTGAAGCGTTCGGAGAAGTCCCAGACGTAGTAGGGGATGCCCAGGACGTCGCAGGCCCGCCAGGCATCGCGGGAATCTTCGATGGTGCAGCAGCCGCGGCTGCCTGTCCGCAGGGTTCCGGGCATCCGGGATAACGCGAGGTGAACGCCGACGACGTCGTGCCCCGCCTCAACGGCGCGTGCTGCGGCAACGGCGGAGTCGACTCCGCCGCTCATGGCTGCTAGAACTCGCATGCTGGCTTTCTCCGGGGGTTGGGGTATTGCGGGCACCGGCGGCTGTTCGCCGCGGAAATGGCACAATGCCTGCCGCCCTATTCTATCGCCCCGCCGAATCCTTCCCCAAAAGACCTTGACTGCCCCTTCGCCGCCTTCTAAAGTCAAGAGGAACGGTTTTAGATATCCCCCTCTGACTGGCGGCACAGGCCGAGCCCTGGGCTGCAGGAAGCGAGTCCTCCATGACCAGCGGGAACATCGTGATCGTCGGCGGCGGCCTCGCAGGCGCGACCGCCGCGAAGACCCTCCGGGCGGAAGGACATGCCGGGCCTGTCATCCTGCTCGGCACCGAGAGCCATGCACCGTACCTGCGCCCACCCCTGTCAAAGGAGTATCTGCTGGGCAAAGCCGGCGAAGACAGCGTCCCGGTGGTGCCCGACGGCTGGTACGCGGAGAACGGCGTCGACCTCCGCCTGAAAGTTTCAGTCACGGGTGTTGACCCTGATGCCCGGACCGTAGGGCTAAGCGACGGAACGTCCCTTGGCTACGGTTCCCTGCTGATCGCCACCGGGGCGACGCCACGCAGCCTGTCCCTGCCTGGAAGCGAACTGGCCGGCGTTTCGACCTTCCGCACGCTGGACGACAGCCGAAGGCTGCGCCAGAGCCTGGAGAAAGGCGGCAAGAACGTTGTGATGGTCGGCTCGGGTTGGATCGGCATGGAACTTGCCGCGGCCGCTGCCATGTATGGCAACAAGGTCACGCTGCTCGGGCTTGAAGAGATCCCGCTGGCCGCTGCCATCGGCCCGGAGCTGGGAAGCTTCTTCCGCTCCCTCCACGAAGCGAACGGGGTCTCCTTCCGGCTTCCGGCGTCAGCCCGGGAAATCACGGGCGAGTCGGGAGCCGTCACAGGCGTCGTCACCGACTCCGGCGAATTGCTCCCGGCGGACGTCGTGGTCATCGCGGTGGGCGTGCTCCCCCAGACAGAGCTCGGACGCCGCGCGGGGCTGGACATCGACAACGGCATCCTGACTGACGGGTCGCTGCGGACAAGTGCGCCCGGCATCTTCGCGGCCGGCGATGTGGCCAACGCCCTGCACCCCTTCACCGGACAACACCACCGCAGCGAGCACTGGTCAAATGCGCTGAATGGCGGCAAGGTCGCGGCCAAGGCCATGCTCGGCCAGGACGCCTCCCACAGCACTATTCCGTATTTCTACACAGACCAGTTTGACGTCAGCATGGAGTATTCGGGCTTCCCCACCCTGGCTGCAGGCACAGAGCCCGTCATCCGGGGTTCGCTGGAGCGCAAAGAGTTCATCGCCTTCTGGCAGCAGGATTCCAAGGTGGTGGCCGGCATGAGCGTCAACTGGCCACGGAAGGTCCGGCCGGGGGCGCAGAAGACCATCAAGGCCCTCATTTCAGCTCGGACCACCATCTCGCCGGAGCAGCTGGCGGACAGCTCCGCGGGACTCGATCAGCTCCTGCCGGACGCCTGACGGGCCACCGTTCCGGCTGTCTGGATCGAGGATTCGTGCCCTGCCATGCCAGCATCCCGGGCGCGCCGGTACGCGGCGGGGAGGGCCGCCAGCAAAACGTCGACATCGGCTTCAGTTGATGCGTGGCCCAGCGTGAACCGCTGGGCGCCGCGGGCCGTTTCCTCGTCCAGGCCCATAGCCAGCAGCACATGGGACGGCCGCGGGACTCCCGCGGTGCAGGCCGAGCCCGTGGACGATTCCACCCCCGCCAGATCCAGGAGGAACAGCAGCGAATCCCCTTCGCAGCCCGGGAAGGTGAAGTGGGCATTGCCGGGAAGCCGTCCCTGGCCTGGAGCCCCCCGCAGCACTGCCTCCGGAACGGCCAGCCGTACGCCGTCTATCAGCTTGTCGCGGAGGACAGAAATCCGGGCGGACTCGGCGGCGAGCCGGGCGGTAACGGCTTCTGCGGCCGCGGCGAAGGCGGCAATCGACGCCGTATCCAATGTCCCGGAGCGGACATCCCGCTCCTGGCCGCCGCCGTGCTGGACAGGCGTCAGTTTGACGGCGCGCCCCAGCAGCAGGGCTCCCACTCCGACAGGTCCCCCGATTTTGTGCGCGGAAATGGACATCGCATCCAGGCCGGTCGCCCTGAAGTTCACAGGCAACGACCCGAAAGCCTGCACAGCATCCGAATGGACGGGTACGCCCGCCGCATGCGCCAACTCCACGATCCTGTGCACCGGCTGGATGGTGCCGACTTCGTTGTTGGCCCACATGACTGTCACGAGTGCGATGGTCTCCGGAGCACGGGCAAGTTCGGACGCGAGGGCGTCCATGTCCACAACGCCGTCGCCGTCCACCGGAAGCCAGGTGACCTCAGCGCCCTGGTGCCGCTCCAGCCATTCCACGGTGTCCAGCACGGCATGGTGCTCGACGGCGGAGCAGAGGATGCGGCGCCGGGACCCGTTTTCGCCGGACCGGGACCAGTACAGCCCCTTCACCGCCAGGTTGTCCGATTCGGTCCCTCCGGACGTAAAGATGACTTCGGAGGAATGGGCTCCGGCCGCCGCCGCAATGATTTCCCTGGCATCCTCTACCGAGCGCCGGGCGCGGCGGCCTGAGCCATGGAGGGATGACGGGTTGCCTGTATGGGCCAGCTCCCGCGTCAGGGCGGCCAGCGCCTCCGCGGAAAGAGGCGTGGTGGCGGCATGATCCAGATATACGGGCACCCATCAATTCTAGCCGCGCCGGCCGCGGGGACCAGGCGGCAACCCTGACCGTCAGGGCGCGGTGATCCTGGCGCAGCATTGGCCCGGGACATTGTTTTTCACCACACGCTCCCGGGAATCCTCGCAGCCTGCAGCGGCGCCGCCCAGAAACGCCCCGTTCATGGCGCAGACCACTTCCGGATGTCCGTCCGCCAGGCGATGGAATGGGCAGTTCGCGAGGATGACGCCACCCCGCCCGTCAGGCTCGGGCCGGTAACCTTCCTCCGCCAGGAAGTCCTCCAGGCTTTCGCAGCCCGTAGCCAGTTCCTGCCCTTTCCGGTACGACATGGCCAGCAAGGAATCGCCGACAGGACTCCCCGACGCCGCAGCATGCTCGATGGCCGTGGCCATCAATTCACCCGCGAGATCGTAGTTGCGGTCGGGCACCGATGCACCCACCTCGGCGGCCGCCGTCCGGTACATCTTGGCGGGGCGCCCGGAACCCGGGCCGGATTTTCCTGAAGGTTTGTGGAATTCAACGGCCAGCAGGCCATCCTCCACCAGCCTGTCCAGGTGGAAGGATGCCGTACTCCTTGGCAGCCCCAAGGCCAGCGCAGCATCTTCGCGCCCAACCGGGAAGGCTGAGGCGGCAACGAGCTCAAAGAGCTGCCGCCGTTTCTCGTCACCGAGCGAGGCCACCGCCGCCATGCGGCGCAGCCAAGAGAGCCTGCGCATGGAACCCCTCCTTCTAAAAACAAGATTCGTTGCTTAATTGTCCGGATGTTTCTAAAATAATGATACCTACTTTTAGAAGGAGTCCATCATGAAATCCACCTCCGCAGAAACAGCAAACAACCGGGCACCGGTCATGAAACCGGCCCGACAGGCTTTCCTGCTGCTGCGAACCCTGTTCACCGTTGCCCCGATTCTCTTTGGCCTGGACAAGTTCACCAACATCCTCACGGACTGGACGGTATACCTGGCACCGGTGGCCACATCCGTGGTCCCGCTGCCGCCGCAGACCTTTATGTACATCGTCGGTGTCGTCGAGGTCATTGCCGGCATCGCGGTGGCGGTCCGTCCCCGGTTCGGGTCCCTGCTCGTGGCCGTCTGGCTGCTCGGAATCATCGTCAACCTTCTGGTCCTGGGCAGCTTCTATGATGTGGCCCTTCGGGACTTCGGCCTGCTGGTTGCCGCGCTGGCCCTGAACCGGCTTTCCCCCGCGGGCACGTGGCGAAAGGGCCGTTGATTCGGACAGGCCGCCAACTGTTTGTCGGCGCCCGGCTAGTTTGGCGGCGGAATAATCTGGAGGCGCTGCGCAACGTCCGCCCTCGCAGCGGCGAGCGCGGAGGCATCGGGGCACGCGACTGAGATGTAGACAGACGAACCGGCGGTTCCGAACAGCCTTGCCATGATGGCGGTGGCCCTGGCCCCCGGGACGGCCGGCGGCTCAAGCACGAGCACCTCAACCGCTGGACCTGGCTGTTCCGGGACTCCGCCCCAACGCAGTTTTGCCGTCTTCAGGTACTCCGGCAGGATGGTCGGGTCCAGGTAAGCGAAGAGGGCGACTGTCGACTGACGGTCGTCGCCACGGGACAGCGCCGTTTGGTTGGCGCGGACCTTGGCAGCCACGAGGCAACCGTCCGCCTTGACGTACTGGCTCTCGCCTGCCACATCTTCCTTGACCAGCTTCCAGCCGGGTGCGTCCTTTAACCCCTCGGAGATCCCCACGGGGACTCCGGGCGCCAGCGAGCCGCCTGCGGAGAAGGGCAGGTCCTTGGCAGCCACCGCCCCGGCATCGTGGCCGGGGGTGATAGTGGGGGTGGCCAGCACGGAAGGGCTCTGCTCCGGTGCCGGGCCGGCCGGAGCAGGCACGGTGATGCTGCAGCCACCCAGGACCGCGCCTCCGAGCAACCATGCCGCCAGCACTGCTTCAACCCCTGCCTTCACATCCACCCCTATACTCTCCGCGCCGTCTGGCCGCACCCGTTGCCATCCAAGAGTCTAGACGCCAGCGGTTCCTGAACCCGCGGCGTCCTGCAGCCCGGCGTCGGCCGCGGGAACCACAGGTGCCGTCGCGGTCGTTGTCTGGTCAGGCCGTTAAACTGGGCTGACCGGGCTGCCTGCGTGGACTGGCCACACCAAGAGAAGGATGAGTGCTTGACCGAGAGCAGCAGCTCCCATTACGAGGTGCTTCATGTCGCTGTGACGGCCACCGACAAGGAGATCAAGGTGGCCTACCGCCGGGCTGCCCGCAGGGCCCATCCAGATCACGGCGGTGACGCGGCTGCATTCAGGCGGGTGACGGCAGCCTATGAAACCCTTATCGATCCCAGGCGCCGGGGCGCCTATGACCGTTCCTATGCCGCGGGGAGAGCCGGAGACGGTTCGCCAGGCGATGCCCCGGGTGCGCACTTTGACGCCCCGGCTGCGGGCAGCCATGCCTCCGCCACGGTCCACCGCCCCAACATTCCGCGCAACACCGCCGGCGACCCCGCTGTCTACGTCCCGCCGTATGCAGCAGCCTCCGAAGCGGCCGGGGCGGTGCCGCTGATTCCCTTTGGCCAGGCCAGCCAGCAGGTCCATGGCATTCCGCGGAAGCGGGGCATCTTTGGCGCAGAGGCCCGGATCCAGCGCGAGATGCGGACCGTGCAGCTGATCAGCCGGCAGGTCTTGCCCGCTATCCCGGCGGCCCGGCTGATCAACGGGCTGCAGTCACCGGCGGACAACAGCCACATTGACCATGCCCTCCTCTCCGGCTACCGTCTGGCGCTCATCGGGTCCATGCTTTTGCCCAAGGGTGCATATGCGTGGGACGGACAGACGCTGAACCATGGCGGCCGCTCCATTGCCCCGCCTCAGCTGGGCCACGTGGTCCGGGCCATGCAGGATATCTTCCCGGAACTGAATGTCACCGGGTGGACCGTGGTCCACAGCCCCGACGGCAATCTGCATGAGCCCGTAATCGACCGTCACCGCCGGTCTGCCGGTGGCCACGACACGATCGAGGTTGTCAACGCCGCAGGCCTGGTCCGCGGCCTCAGGCAGTTCCTGTCCTCCGGCCCCGCGCCCAATACGGTCAATATGTCGGTGCTGGCGCGGCTGCTGCGAGGGATGCACTGACGTTATCCGCGCGCTGACTAGGATGGGACGGTGTTCCGTATCCTCTTCAACGCTCCCGAAATCCCGGGCAACACCGGCAACGCCATCCGGCTGGCAGCTATCACCGGCGCCGAACTGCACCTGGTGGAGCCCCTCGGCTTCGATTTTTCCGACGCAAAGCTCCGGCGTGCCGGCCTGGACTACCACGACCTCGCCGTCGTCACCGTCCACAAATCCATCGAGGCTGCCTGGCAGGAACTCCTGCCGGCGCACGTGTATGCCTTCACATCTGACGGGCAGTCCAGCTACACCGACATCGAATACCGGCCCGGCGACGTCCTGATGTTCGGGCAGGAGTCTGTGGGCCTGCCCGAACAGCTCAAGCGCGACCCACATGTGACAGCCACCGTACGCCTGCCCATGCTGCCTTCCCTCCGCTCGCTGAACCTGGCCAATGCGGCATCCATCGCTGTCTACGAAGCCTGGCGACAGCATGGATTCGCCGGCGCCCGTATCTGATTCCTTGCCCCGGCAATCCGGACCGGCACCTGCCCCGAATAACTTCCGACAGCATGCCATTGCGGCGAGGAGCGGCAGGTGAAACTACTGGATGCGGCGCTGGCAACACGCCGCCAGGCATCCCGGGGTCCGGGTGGTGGCAGCGCTGCCGTGGATGGCCTGCCGCCCCGAGACCTATGCTTGGTGGTGATGGAAACTCCGCACGCGCCCAACTCCGAGGCGCCGGCTGCCCTCACAGATCCGCCGGCCGAGTTCAGCCAACGCCTTGCCGGCCTGCTCGGCCGCATTGCCGGAGGCGACCAGGCGGCGTTCGCGGAGTTCTACGGGCTGACGTCCCGGCGGGTTTTTGGAATGGCGAGGAGGGTCCTGATCGACCCCGGGCTCAGCGAGGACGCCACCCAGGAGGTGTTCCTCCAGGTCTGGCAGAACGCCTCGAAGTTCAACCCCGAGGCAGGAAGCCCGCTGTCGTGGCTGATGACCATTTCGCACCGCCGGGCCGTGGACAAGGTGCGGTCCTCACAATCTTCCAGCGACCGCGACGCCCGGTACAGCGCGAGCAGCCAGGACATCGACCACGATTCTGTTTCTGACGAAGTGGACACCAGACTCGAGGCCGAGGCCGTGGTGCGGTGCCTGGAAACGCTGACAGATACGCAGCAGGAGTCTGTCCGCCTTGCCTACTACGGCGGACTCACGTATCGGGAGGTTGCGGAACGGCTGAACGCCGCCGTGCCGACCGTCAAGTCTCGCATCCGCGACGGGCTGATCCGCCTGAAGACCTGCCTGGGGGTGAGCTGAGATGACCGAGATGAACGATCATGAAGCCAGCAGCCGTCCGGGCCCGTTCGGCGAGACTGTTGCCGCCGACCTCACGTCGGGGCGCGCCGTGGATCTGGCCGAACTGTACGCCCTTGATGCAATAACCGAGGCAGAGCGATCGGCCATCGAGCAATACATCTCCACCGCACCGGAGGCCGAGCGAAACTTGTTCCTTGAACGCGTCCGGCAGGCCCGTGAGAGCCTGGCGGCGACGTTCACTGCCGAGGAAGAACCATCCCAAGATCTCTTCGCGCGCATCGTTTCGCTGCTGCCGGCCCAGTCGCAGCCGCCCGCCCGGACGGGGTTGCCGCAAAAGTCGGCAGACGTTGAGTCTCCCCCGGATGAGCGCGGACCCACGGTCATGAGGGATGAGTTCTCCGCAGCCCGGCAACGCCGCGGAGAACGACGCCGGCAGGCCAGTCCGCGCCGCTGGCTTGCGGGCATCGCGGCCGCCGCACTCTTAGCGCTCGGTGGTGCCGGCGTGGGCGCCTACATCGCGGACCAGAACGATCCGCTGAACCAGGTGGTGCGGGCTGAGGACGTCCGCGAGGAATCCGTCGACGTTGCTGGCGGCGGAACCGCCACGGTCCTGATCTCTCCGTCCAAGGATGCAGCTGTGGTGAGGATGAACGGGGTTCCTGCGCCTCCGGCCGGCAAGGTCTACCAGATGTGGCTGATCCCCAAGGACGGCTCCGCACCTGTATCGCAGGGACTGATGGACAAAGCAGCTTTGTCCCGGCCTGCCGTAGTCAAGGGCATCGCGTCGGCCGCTGCCCTGGGCATCACTGTGGAGCCTGCGGGAGGTTCCGCCTCCCCGACCTCGCCCGCTGTTGCCGCTGCCCGGCTGACTGCCTGACTGCCTGACGCCAGGTGCCTGACACGGACAGAACCAAAAGCCCCGCTGCATCTCTTCCGGACGGAAGGTTTGCAGCGGGGCTTGGTGCCGCGCTAATGGCCCGGCGTGCCAACAATGCCGGCGGAGAAAATGCGGCCGGGCTAAATAACGAGCGACAGGAGCATCACGAAGCCGAACCCGACAACGGAGATCAGCGTTTCCATCACGGACCAGGTCTTGAACGTCTGGCCCACAGTGAGACCGAACAGTTCCTTCACCAGCCAGAATCCGGCGTCGTTGACGTGGGAGAGGAACAGTGACCCCGCACCGATGGCGAGGGCCAGCAGCGCCGCGTGGGTGGGCGTCAGTGAACTGGCCAGGGGTGCCACGATCCCGGCTGCCGTGACGGTGGCCACTGTTGCCGAGCCGGTGGCCAGGCGAAGGGCCACAGCCACGATAAAGCCGAGGACCAGGACAGACATATTGGTGCCTTCCGCCCACTTCTTCACGGCGTCACCCACCCCGGCGCCGATCAGGGTCTGCTTGAAGCCGCCGCCGGCGCCAACGATCAGCAGGATCGCGGCAATGGGGCCAAGGCTGGCACCGATCTTGGAGGTGATCCTGTTGCTGGTGAAGCCCACTGCGTAGCCAAACGTCAGCATCGCCAGCAGCACGGCGAGGGTCATGGCCACCAACGGCTGGCCGATGAAATCAAAGACCATCCGGACAGCCGGGGCGGTGGCCGGATCAGGCCAGACGATATCGACAATGGCTTTGAGCAGCATCAGCGCAACCGGGAAGATGATCGTCAGCAGCGTGACCAGGAATGTCGGCTGGCGCTTGACGCCCTCGGTGTCGGCGCCATGCTGTGTGTCGATGCCGCCGGCCACCGCCGGAGCGCCCACAGGTACCCAGCGGGCAGCCAGCCGGGAAAACAGCGGGCCGCAGATAATGACGGTGGGGATGGCAACAAGGATGCCAAGCGCAAGTGTTGTGCCAAGGTCGGCCTTAACCGCACTGATCGCAATGAGCGGACCGGGGTGCGGCGGAACCAGCCCGTGCAGGACGGAAAGCCCTGCCAGGGCCGGAATCGCAATTCGCATCAGCGGCATCTTGGAGCGCTGGGTCACCAGGACGATCACCGGCAGCAGCAGCACAAGCCCGATTTCGAAGAACATCGGCAGGCCGATGATCACGGCAACGAGCGTTATGGCCCAGACCACCTTGTTCCCGCTGGCCTTTTCAACGAGGGTGTCAACCACCCGGTTGGCGCCGCCTGAGTCCGCCAGCAGCTTGCCCAGCATGGCACCAAGCGCAATGAGGAGGCCAACTTCCTTGAGGACGCCGCCAACACCGTCCTCGAAGTTGCTGATGACCTTGGCCAGTTCCACGCCCGACGCAAGGCCCACAAATGCGGATCCCAGCACCAGCGCCAGGAAAGGGTGGAGCTTGAACTTGGCGATGAGGACCACGATGAGGGCGATGCCCAGTCCCGCCACGACGAGGAGTTGGGTGTCGTGCCCGGTCCAGTCCTCCACGGCAGCGGGGAGCTGCCCTGCTATTACAGAATTCACAATGGGTTCCTAGTTCTGGCCCGAGGCGCTGGTGGCGCTTTCAAGGCCGAGTGTCTCAATGATTTCCTGTGCTTCCTCCGCGGGGGTGGCGGAGACGCACAGGGAGATGTATTTTTCGTCTGCGGTGGGCTCTTCGAGGGCATCGAACTGGGATTCGAGCAGCGCCGGCGGCATAAAGTGGCCGTGGCGGGAGGACAACCGGTCGGAGATCCTGTCCTTGCTTCCCTGCAGGAAGACAAAGACCACCCCCTCGCCGCGGAGGACGTCCCGGTACCTCTTCTTCAAGGCCGAGCAGGTAATGACGCCCGGCCTGCCGTTCTCAGTGTGCTGCCGGATCCAGCCGGCGATGATGTCCAGCCACGGCCACCGGTCCTCGTCTGTCAACGGTGAGCCGGTCTGCATCTTGGCCACGTTGACCTCCGGATGCAGGTCGTCGCCTTCCGCGAGGTCCCATCCAAGCCTGCCGGCAAGAACACCGGCGACTGTGGATTTGCCCGATCCCGAAACGCCCATGATTACCAGAACGGGCTGTTGCGCAGTCTTCGCCATCAAAGTCTGCCTTCCTGAATAAATATGATTTAAACAGAGGCAAGCATATGACACGGGTTACATTGTGGCAATTCTAGAAGCCGGCGATGGTTCCGGGACTGTTGATCGCAACGACGTGGAATGCCTCGGCGCTGCTCCCTTCAGGCAGTCCTGCACGCCTCGCGTTCAGGACCATTCCCTTCCGAACAGCAGCTTCCATCGCTTCGACGTCCGGGTGCTGGCTGACGTGGACGTGGATGGCGTCAAGCTTGGTCTCCACCTGCCCGGTGACATCCACGAAATGGTTTTCCCGCTCCTCCGGCCCTGCATAGAGCCACAACCATGGAACCTTGTAGGCCTGCAGGCCGGATTCGGCGAGCTCCGGATAGGCGAACGGGTTTTCCACCGCGGGGTAGATCGCCCGTGTCACGGCTTCGCCCACCGCCAGATGGTCCGGGTGGCTCTTCTGGATACGGTTCCAGTTGCGCTCCGGATGCATCGAAAGCACGACGTCGGGGCGTATTTCCCGGATCAGCTTCACCACCCCCCACATCACCTGGTGAGTCGGTTCGAGGAACCCGTCCCGCTCGTGGAGGTAATAAACGTCAGTGACCCCGACGAGCGCCGCAGCACGTTCCTGCTCGGCCGCCCGCAGCGCGATGATTTCCGCCCGCTGGGCCGGGTCGAAGCCGCCCGCGTCGCCGTCTGTCATGATGCAGTAGCTGACCTCCACGCCGGCTGCGGTCCAGGCGGCGATGGTCCCCGCAGCTCCGAAGTCGAGGTCATCAGGATGGGCCGCGAAACAGAGCACCCGCCCAACCCGGTGCGTGGCCGGGTTGAACGGGCTCTGTGCTGGAACAGCGTGGTCAGTCAAGTTTCAGCCTTTTCGCTTCTTGATCTCTTCGGCGGCCTGGGGAAGGACGTCAAAAAGATCCCCGATGATACCGAAGTCGGCGATCTCGAACACAGGTGATTCGGCATCCTTGTTCACGGCCACAATGACCTTGGACGTCTGCATGCCCGCTTTCTGCTGGATGGCACCGGAGATGCCTGCCGAAATGTACAGCTGCGGTGAAACCGTCTTACCCGTCTGGCCCACCTGTGCGTCGTGGCCGATCCAGCCGGCGTCTGTGGCCGCACGGGAAGCACCCACGGCAGCACCCAGGGCATCTGCGAGCTGCTCCACGGGGCTAAAGTCGCCGTCCAGCCCCCGCCCGCCTGCCACCACGATCCGTGCTTCGGTCAGGTCCGGCCGGCCGCTGGCTGTTTTCTGCTGGCGTTCGGTGATGCGCGCAGCTGTGAGGGTGCTGTCACCCGGCACCTGAACGGTTGCGGTTTCCGGAACACTTGGACTGGCTGCCGGCTCGGGCGTTACGTTGTTGGCCTTCACTGTCAGCACCACCACCGGCGTAGTGGCCCTGGCGGCCGTCGTGTAGGAACCCGCCAGCACCGACTTGTGGGCTGTTCCGTCTGCGTCGACCGCCACTACGTCCGTGATGACACCTGCGCTCAACCGGATTCCCAGTCGGGCGGCAATTTCCTTGCCCTCAGGCGAGTTGTCCAGGAGCACGGTGCCGGCGGCCGCCGCCTGTGCGGCCTCCGCCAGGTAGGCCGCCTTGGGCGCCACGAGGTAGTCATCCAGGTCCTGCGCCGACGGCCGGTAGACCACACTGACGCCATATTCCGCGAACGCGGCCAGGACGCCGTCGTGCAGGTCTCCGTTAAGCGCCACGGCGGTCTCCCCCAGCGAACGCCCAAGGGTCAGCAGTTCGAGGCTGCTCTTCTTCAGGCCGTCGCCTGGGTTGTCAATGAATACGAGTACTTTTGCCATGTCTGTGATCCCTCTTAGAGCAGCTTCTGGGCGGCCAGGAAGTCCACCAGCTTGATGCCGGCGTCGCCTTCGTCGGTGATGATGGTGCCGGCGGTGCGCGGCGGGCGTTCCTCCGCTGACGTCACTGTGGTCCAGGATCCCGCCCGGCCTACCTGCGAGGGATCAACCCCGATATCCGCCAGGGACAGGGTGGTGATGCTCTTGCGCTTGGCGGCGATGATGCCTTTGAAATTGGGATAGCGCGGCTCGTTGATCTGGTCCGTTACGGACACTACTGCCGGCAGGGATGCTTCCACGGTCTCGGAGTAGGTATCGGCGTCCCGACCTGCGGTGAGGCGTCCGCCGTCGACCTCCAGGGATGACGCGAAGGTGACCTGGGGAAGACCGAGCCGCTCGGCCAGCTGCGCGGGTACGAGCGACGTTTCGCCATCGGTGGAGGCCATGCCGGTGAGGACGAGGTCCACCGGTGCGCCCGTGCCGATATGGCGGACGGCGGCTGCGAGGGCCAATGACGTGGCGGCCGCATCCGAACCGGCGAGGGCGTCATCCGTCAGGTGGAAACCTTCGGTTGCACCCATCTGCAGCGACTTCTTGACTGCGTTCACGGCGCCGGCAGGTCCCATGCTCAGGGCAATGACCTGGTTGCCTGCCTTGCCGCCGCCGCGGGCTTCAGCCAGCTGTAACGCCGCCTCAAGCGCGTATTCGTCCAGCTCCGAAAGGATGCTTTCGTCGCGGTCCGTGGTGTGGCCCTCCCCGTTGAGGTGACGGTCGAACTGCGCGTCCGGTACATGCTTGACCAGGACGATGATCTTCAATGTCTCTTCCACTGTGTTTACAGCAGCCTTCCATGCTTGTGGACAGCCAGCCGGGTGAGGACGTGGCCGCGGAACGCCCGGGGTGCGGGTAGCTCCTAGCTAACCATATAGCCGGGCCCCGGCGCCGCCCCGTTAAGGCCTGTGTCAGCCGCCCGTCACGTACCGGGCCGACGACGGCGGCGGAGGCACCGGTTAAGGGGCCCCCGCCGTCGTCTGACTGCTTTTCTTGCTGTGCTTTCCGTGCTACTCCGGTGCGGTCCCCAGCGTGACGTCGAGCGTCTGCTCCTGGCCGTTGCGCAGAACGGTGATCTTCACCGTGGACCCGCCGGACTGTTCGCGGACTGCCGCCGTCAACTGGTTTGGGTCGCTGATGGACAGATCATTGAATTTAGTCACGACGTCCCCCACCTTGATGCCTGCCTTGGCGGCCGCGGAACCGGACTCAACGGTGGCAACCTCGGCTCCCACGGAGAATCCGGACGTTGAGCCGCTGGTGGACTTCTCCTTGACGCTCACCCCCAGCTGGCCGTGGGACGCCTTGCCGTTGTTGATGATCTCCTGCGCAACACGCTTGGCGTTGTTGATCGGGATGCTGAAGCCTACGCCGATGTTCCCGCTCTGGGACGCCGAGGAGGAGTCAGAACCGGCGGAGGCGATGGCAACGTTGACGCCAATGATCTCGCCCTTCGTGTTGACCAGCGCGCCACCGGAGTTGCCAGGGTTGATGGCGGCATCCGTCTGGATCACGTTGATGGAAATGGAGCCCTGCCCAGCGGTGCTCTGGCTCTGTCCGCCGCCTGGAGGGGCGAACTGGAAGCCTCCGTCGCCGCCCTGGGAATTGTCGCCGTTCTTCGGCGCCGCGGAGGATGCAACGCTGATGGTGCGGTTAAGGGTGGAGACGATGCCGTCAGTGACCGTGCCGGTGAGGCCCAGAGGGGAGCCGATGGCAATCGCCGTGTCCCCGACGTTGAGTTTGGAGGAATCGCCGAGGGTGGCTGCGGTCAGGCCGGAAGCATTGTCCACCTTGATGACCGCGAGGTCGGACAGCGGGTCAGTGCCCACGACCTTGGCGGGGAAGACCTTGCCGTCGCTGGTCCGGATCTCAAGTACAGCGCTGGCCGTCTGGCCGTCGAGCGTCACCACGTGGGTATTCGTCAGGATGTGGCCATCGTTGTCGAGGATGATGCCGGAACCTGTGCCACCGGAATTGCCGCTGGTGGCGCTGATGGTCACAACGCTCGGGGACGCCTTCAAAGCGGCCGCAGTGATCGCGTTAACGTCATCCTTGTTATTGACGATGACGGTTCCCGGCTGGCCGCTGCTGCTGGCTGTGGACCCGGTGCCGTGGCTGAACAGGTTGGCGGATCCCACTGTGGCGACGCCCCCGCCCACCAGGCCAGCGGCCAGAATGCTGGCCACGAGGGTTCCGACGCCGAAGGTCGCCTTCCTGCGGGGTGCGTTGGCCGGATGGGGAGCCATAACGTTGTGACCTGCCGGGGCGGGCGAATGCATTCCGTGTTGGGCGTACTGCTGGCCCGCGTTGTACTGGCCAGGGACCTGCTGGCCGGAATGCTGGTGGCCGGGGTCCTGCTGGCCATAGTTGTACTGGCCGGGGTTCTGCTGGCCGGGGTTCTGCTGGCCTGGGTTCTGCTGGCCATAGAACGGTTCGCGCGGCGGGTAGACGGGACGAGGCGAACCAGGGAGTTGCTGGGTGGGATGCCCCGGTTCCTGCGGCCGGCTGAGGTGCTCCGTGGGGTTGTCCTGCCCTTCGGAACCGGCGCCGCCGCCTTCGTTCGTTTGGGGGTCGCGGTTCGTTTGGGGGTCGCGACCAACCTGCGGCTCCGGCGATTGCTGGCCCGGATTCTCAGGCGCCGCACCCGGCGTGGGGTTCTCAGTCATTGGACTTCCTTTCATCCTCGTCTGTATTAACTATGGACTCTGTGGCTGGAACTAGGGCGGACGTTAGCTGGGAGGTTCCTGAATGACGGTCGGCCGGTCGTTCAAGTCTCCGATACGTTTCGCTGGTGGCATATTCCGGGCGGTGGACCAGCCGATAGGTGCACCATAGAATCAAAAGGAATTGCCACAGCGACCTGCGGCTTTTACACCACGCGTGGGGGCGCTGCTGCATTCTGAGACGACTGATTCGTCCCGAATCAGTGTCAGGCGTGCTGAAGGGTTGCACATGCTGTCAAAGTTCAAGCGCATTCTCGCCGTGATCGGCCTGGCCGGGTTGTTGGCGGCTCCTGCCGGCGCGGCATGGGCCGAAGATCCGGTGACCATACCGTCCGGCCAAAACATCGTGGACAGCGCAAACGTGCTGGGCGGCCGGAAGGGCGAAGTCCAGGACGCGATCCAGAAGCTCCTCAAGGACCACAAGTACAACCTCTACGTGGTCACGGTTAAGACCTTCGAGAATCCCTCCGACCCGAAGGCTTGGTCACAGGCAGTCGCCGCGGCCAAGGGCATGGGGCGGGCCGACGTCATCCTCGCCATGTCAGCGGACGGCAAATACTACTTCTCCCCCAACTCCGGCAGCGCCATCTATTCCAAAACCACAAACATCAGCCAGAACGCCATCGTCGCCAACCTGGCGGGTGGCAAGCGGGACTTCGCGCAGGCGGCAATCGACACAGCTTCGGCCGTCGGCGACGCCGCCGGCGGCGGCAGCGGGTCGGTCTCCTCGGGCGACGGTGCCGGAGCCGCGGTCCTGGTGGGCACCGGAGTTGTTGTTGCCGGCGGAGCAGGCGCCTACCTGTACTTCCGTAACCGGCGCAGGAAAGCTGTCTTGGCATCGAGCGCAAGCTACGGCCCGCAGGGTGCCGAGCTTGATCCCCTGGCTTCGCTGAGCGTGGAGGAGCTGCGGCGCAAGAGTGACTCCCTGATCATCGAGGCCGACGACGCCATCAAGTCCAGCGAGCAGGAACTGGGGTTCGCCCAGGCACAGTACGGTGATTCTGCCGTCGGCAACTTCACGAAGGCCTTGACCGAAGCCAAGGCGCATATGTCCGAGTCCTTCAAACTGCAACAGCAGCTGGACGATCACATCCCCGACACGGAAGAGCAGCAGCGCAGCTGGCTGGGCGAAATCATCCGCCGCTCAGAGGCAGCCCTGGCCTCGCTGCAAGAGCAGAAGGCCGACTTCGACTCGTTGCGGGAACTCGAGAAGAACGCTCCGCAGGCTCTGGCCATCGTCAGCGCGGGGTCGCAGGAGGCCGAGGCAAAGATCGCCAGCGCTGAACAGTCCCTCACGGACCTCCGCGCCAAATATGCGGACAGCGCGGTGGTTCAGGTCTCGGACAACATCACGCAGGCCAAAGAACGCCTCGCCTTCGTGCAGAACGCCAGCGCCACGGCCCAGGAAAAGCTCGACGCCGGTGAAAGCAGCCTGGCGGCCGTTGCCGTCCGGGCCGCCGAAGAAAGCCTGCACCAGACCAACGTCCTGCTCGATGCGATAGCCAAGCTCTCCGCAAGCCTGGACAAGGCCCGCAACGGGCTTGACTCAGCCATCGCGGAAACCTCCCAGGATCTTGCCCAGGCCAAGGCCATGATCCAGTCCGGTGAGCACCCTGAACTGGCCGGACCGGTCGCTGGAGTAGAGGCAGCGCTGGGCCAGGTGAGAGCCGAGATCCAGGGGGGCAGGATAGATCCCATCGCCACTCTCCAGCGGGTGGAAACGGCGCACCAGTCCTTGGACCAGTCGCTGACAGGCATCCGCGACCAGCAGGAACAGGCCCGGCGCGCCCAGGCCTCGCTGCAGCAGACCATCATGTCCGCCCAGGCCCAGATCAGCGCCACCTCGGACTACATCACAGCCCGGCGCGGCGGAGTAGGAACCGAGGCCCGGACCCGCCTGGCGGAGTCCCAGCGCAATCTCGACTATGCATTGTCCATTTCCCGCACTGACCCGGTCACCGCCCTTACCTATGCCCAGCAGGCGCATGCACTGGCCGCCCAGGCAGCACAGCTCGCACAGGCCGACGTGGAGCACTTCGATGGCTATGCCAACCAGGGGTTTGGCGGAGGGGGCATGTTCGGCGGACGTGGCGGCGGCCTGGGCGGCGCCATCCTCGGCGGTATCCTCATCAACTCCATCCTTAACGGCGGAAGGGGCGGCGGCTGGGGCGGCGGCCAAGGCGATGGCGGCGGCTGGGGCGGCGGAGATTCCGGCGGCTTCGGTGGGGGTGACTTTGGCGGAGGCGATTTCGGCGGAGGCGACTCCGGGAGTTTCTGATCCGGTAGGAACCAGGCGCCCGCCGTCATGAACGGCCGGCGGATAGAAGGATAGAAGCAGTACAAGAACTGTTCACTGATTTCAGTGGCCACCACTGAGCAGAACGAAAGGTATCACCATGGTTAAGCAGTCCATTTTTGGCCGCATGGCGCAGCTGGCAAAGGCGAACATCAACTCTTTGCTGGACAACGCTGAGGATCCGCAGAAGATGCTGGACCAGATGGTCCGGGACTACACCAACAACATTGCGGAGGCCGAAGCCGCCGTTGCGCAGACCATCGGCAACCTGCGGATGCTCCAGGACGACTACAACGAGGACATCAAGAACGCCCGCGACTGGGGCAACAAGGCCCTCGCGGCCTCGCGCAAGGCGGACGAGTACCGCAGCAGTGGCGATGTGGCCGACGCCGAGAAATTCGACAACCTCGCCAAGGTGGCCCTGCAGCGGCAGATGTCCGCGGAAAGCGAGGCAAAGGGCGCAGCGCCCAGCATCGCATCGCAGTCCGAGGTGGTGGACAAACTCAAGACCGGCCTGGACCAGATGAAGTTTAAGCTCAATGAGCTCACCAGCAAGCGCAACGAGCTCGTGGCCCGTTCCAAGACGGCCGCAGCCCAGACCCAGGTGCACGATGCCATCAAGAGCATCGACTTCATGGATCCCACCAGCGAGGTGAGCCGGTTCGAAGAGAAGATCCGCCGGGAAGAGGCCAAGGTGCGGGGCCAGCAGGAACTTGCCGCATCCAGCCTTGATGCCCAGTTCAACCAGCTTGAGGACCTTGGCGAGCAGGTTGAAATCGAGGCACGCCTGGCCGCGCTCAAGTCCGGCAGCGGCAAACCGGCCATCGGGGCCTCCGGTGCTCCTGCTGCCTCGGAATCCATCGTCGACGAAGCCGATTTCGACAAGCTCTAGACATCACGCGGGCCACTGGCCTGCCGGAGCGTTCGGAGGCCGGGGTTCACAACGGACCCCGGCCTCCGATGCGCGGTCAGCGGCTGACTTTGCCCATCAGGGAGGCTATGGGGCGAAGGAAGATGGGACGGGCCAGGAACCAGGCAGCCGCCATGACCGCCACCGAAGCGACAAAAACCCAAAACCCGAACCAGCTGGCGTCGTCGTCGCTGCCGCCGTACATGTGATTCAGGTTGCGCAACGCACCGGTGGCCAGAACCAGGAAGACATGAACCACGATAAACGCGACAAAGTAGATCATCACCGGGAAATGGATGGCCCGCGCCAGCTCAATCGGATAAGCCTTGTTCAGCGCAGTTGCCTTCTTCGGCCACACGGACGAGGTCCGGATGCCGGAGATGAAGGCAAGCGGGGCGGCAATGAAGACGGTGACGGAATATGTGAGCAGCTGGAGTGCGTTGTAGTTCACCCAGCCGTCCTCTGTGGGCCAGTTCAACGACGCATACTGAAGGGCAGCCGACAGCGCATTCGGGAAGACATCCCAGCTCGTGGGAACGATCCGCATCCATTGCCCGGTCGCGAAGAGCAGGACCGCGAAAACCAGCCCGTTGAGGATCCACAAAGCATCCAGCGTCAGATGGAACCAGAGCTCCAGGGTGATCTTCGCAGGCGGCGTTTTTGTTTTGATCAGGCCCTTGTTATTGCGGGTCCAATGCGCGCTGGGGCGGGTGGTGTTCCTGACCTGCCAGCCCGTGCGGATGATGAGGAGCAGGAAGAACGCATTCAGGAAATGCTGCCACGCAAGCCACGCCGGGAAACCGACCGGCGCGGTCTCGGGAAGCTTTGAACGGCCGGGATAGTCTGCGAGGAATAACGCTACTCCCGGAAGGCCCGTGGACCATTTGGCGAGAAGCACCACCAGCACCAGCAGCACGAGCGCGGCAGGAACACCCCAATAGAGTCGTGACCGCTTGTCTGTCGCGGGGCCGGGCTTCTTTGTGGGTGTGGACATCGAACAACATTCCTCTCGAGAATGACTGGCCAGTGCTCAAAATGTGAGGGCTCTGCGAAAGAGAATACTAGGGACTAATATTCGAGCAAAAAGGAGGCCCCGGCCGGCGTAACTGCCGGTCGGGGCCTCCATCTGGTTGCGGGGACAGGATTTGAACCTGTGACCTCTGGGTTATGAGCCCAGCGAGCTACCGAACTGCTCCACCCCGCGTCGCTTGATCAAGACTACCCTACTTCGGCGGACACGTTTGCCACGTCCTTCATTGCCCGGTGCAGCCGGCTCAACAGCCTGCAACCGCTTAAAATGAAAGGCCCGGATCTGTTTCCAGGATCCGGGCCTTTCGTCAGTTGCGGGGACAGGATTTGAACCTGTGACCTCTGGGTTATGAGCCCAGCGAGCTACCGAACTGCTCCACCCCGCGTCGCAAGATCAACTCTACCTTCAGGCGAACGGGAGGCCAAATCGAGAAGCCGTGAGCTGCGTCTCAGTCCCCGGCCATTGCATTTCTGACATGGGAAAACGTCCCGCGGCCGGCTAGGACCGGACAGCCGGCCCCACCCGTTTCAGGGCGGAGCCGGCTGCCGGACGGGCTGCCTGTCGTGGCCAGCGTCTGTCAGTGTCCGCTCAGGGGGAGGGCGTGGCCGAACCTGAGGGACTTGCAGCCCCCGATGGCGTGGCGGTGCCCGATGGGGTGGCCGTGGGGGCCGGGGCGGTATTCGCAGCCGCTGCCGGGATCTTGGCCTCGGCGTCAATGGCGCTCTGGATGGCTGCAGCGAGCTTCTTTTGCTGGTCACCGTAGGCGGCGAAATCACCGGCTGCCAGGGCCGCCTGACCAGCCTTGATCGCGGCATTTGCTGCATCCAGTGCCGCCTTCAGGTCAGCCTGCGCACCCGCGCTGACCACCGGCGGACCACCGGTAGCAGCTGGAGTCTGGCCATTGTTGGCGGAGTCCCCGGCGGCAGCCCCGGAGTCACCGCCGAACAGCTGCTTGAGCGCCGCGTCCAGGGTTGGGGCGAACCCCACCTTGTCCCCGAAGGCCACCAGCACACGCTGCAACGTCGGATAGGACGTTTCGCCAGTGGACTTCAGGTAGACCGGCTGGACGTAAAGGATCCCGCCACCTACGGGAAGCGTCAACAGGTTTCCGTTCAGCACGTCCGAGGCCCCCTGCCTCAACAGGTTCAGCGCCTGCGAGACAGATGGATCCGAGTTGAACTTGTTTTGCGCCTGGCCAGGACCGGGCACCTGGGCCTCGGGCGGAATCTGGAGGAGCCTCAGCTGTCCGTAGGTATCGGCCTTGACACCCTTCTGGCTGCCCGCATCAGAGTCCGCTGCCAGGAAGCCGTACAGCACGTTTCGTGCGTTTCCGTTCACGATCTGCGGGATGAATGACGAGGTCAGCTGGAAGGCCGGCTGCTTCTGGTCAGGCATCTGCAGCGACATGTAGAACGGCGGCTGTTTGACGTCAGTTGAGACAGTGGGATCGTTCGGGACGCTCCAGGCGACGTCGGTCTTGTAGAAGCTGACGGGATCGGTGACGTGATACCGGCCCAGGAGCTCGCGCTGGACCTTGAAGAGGTCCTCCGGGTAGCGCACGTGGCTCATGACGGCTCCGGACATTTCGGAGTACGGCTTTAGGGACGTCGGGAATACCTTCTGCCAGGCTTTCAGTACGGGATCCTGGTCGTCCCAGGCGTACAGGGTCACCGAACCGTCATAGGCGTCGACTGTGGCTTTGACGGAGTTCCTGATGTAGTTTACGGAACTGTTCGGCAGCGCCACGGCGCGTCCGGAAGTGGTCTGCGAGTCAGCAGTGACGTCGGACAGCTGTGCCTGCTGCGAATACGGGTAGTACTGGCTGGTCGTGTAGCCGTCAACGATCCACTTCACCCGGCCATCCACGACGGCGGGGTAGGCATTTCCATCCACCGTCAGGTACGGAGCAACCTTCTGGATCCGGTCGCGCGGATTGCGGTCATAGAGGATCTGCGAATCCTGGTTGACGCCGTCCGACAGCAGCAGATCCGAAGACTGGAATTTGATCGCGTAGAGGACCTTGTTGAAGAAGCTGCCAACGTTGGGCCCGCCGTTGCCGGTGAAGGTGTACTGGGTATCGTCACCTGCCTTGCCTGAGGGTCTGTCCTGCTCGCGGGGCGCAGCCCCTGCCGGGCCGCCGACGATAGAGTACTCCGGTGAATCTCCGCCGAAGTAAATGCGCGGCTCGTAAGTCGAATCGTTCCCAAGGACGCCGGTAGACGGAATGCCGGACTGGAGGAAGTCAGGCTTCCCGTCGACTGTGAATTTGTTTCCCTTGGCTGCCACCACGCCGTAGCCGTGCGTGTAGACGACATGCTGGTTGAGCCAGCCCTGCTGGTTCGACGCCACGTTTTGGGGATTCAGCTCGCGGACGGCAATGACGGTGTCTTGTACCTTGCCATCCACAAGGTAACGGTCGACATTGAGCGATTTGGGGAATTGATAATACGGGCGGTACTGCTCCAGCTGGGCAAACGCATCGGAAATGAGGTTGGGGTCCAGCAGCCGGATGTTGGCAGTGGTCTGAGCGTCAGGTGCCAGTGCACCGGTGGTGGCATTGTTGGTGGCGTTGTACTGGGCAACCTGGATCTTATCCAGACCATACGCGGCGCGGGTCATATTGATGTTGCGGGTGATGTAGTCCTTTTCCAGCGTCTGTTCGGAGGGCCGGACCTGGAACTGCTGGATCACCCAGGGGTAAACGCCGCCGGCAAGAATGGACGTGATGATGAGCATCGCCGTGCCGATGACAGGCAGGCGCCAGCGGCCGATCACCGCCGCAACGATAAACAGGATAGCCACGAGCACGGCGGCCACCGCAAGGATCGCCTTGGTCGGGATGACGGCGTTCACATCTGTGTACAGTGCCCCAGCCCAGTGGCCTCCGCTGTTCTGCAGTGACCCGTAGCGGTCCAGCCAGAAATTGGCACCGAGGAGGAGAAGGAACGCGGCACCGGTGACGGCAAGGTGGATCTGGGCGGCCCGGCTCGTGAAGATTCCGCGTTCCATGAGCCTGATGCTGCCGTAGAGGTAGTGCGTCAGGGTTCCCGCAATACCTGCCAGCACAACGACGCTGATCAGGAAACCCGTGACGAACCCGAAGAACGGAAGCGTCATGAGGTAGAAGCTGACGTCGAGGTTGAACACCGGATCGTTCTGCCCGAACGGTTCCTGGTTGAAGAACAGCAGCACCTTCTGCCACTGGCTTGCGGCAGCGCTGCCGGCGAACAAACCGAACAGGACAGGAAGCCCCACCATGACGACGCGGCGGACCGGTTCGAGCTGGGCCTGGTACCGGTTCAGGTTATCCCGGACTTCCGAATCGGGCGCGTACACCGGCCGGGCACGGTAGGCAGTCCGAATGGCGTAGAAGACGGCAAGGAACATCAGGGCGAAACCCGCGGCAAAGATGCCTATACGCGCGACGTTTTCAGTCACGAACACTTCGAAGAACCCGAGCTGCCTGTACCAGAGGACATCAGTCCACACGTTGGCGAAGAAGATGAAACCCACTACAACCAGGGCAACAACTATCAGCGTCGGCGTGAGGGCACCGCGTCTCGAGGGGTTTCTTCCGGGCGGGATGGGGCTGGTGGGACGGGACAAACTCGGTACCTCATAGCTGTCGTCAGATTAACATTTCAAGCGTGCCTGCAAGAGACGTGCGCGACCGGTCAAGCGTGTGGCAACGTCCGTCATATCTGCCACGAGTGGCGGTAAAGCATAGTTCCTGGCCCCAGTCTAGTTGTTGGAGCAACCAGGCAGGCCGGACGTGTCCTGGCCTGTTCCGGCCACCTCGACGGCGTGGCGCGCCTGGTCCAGATTCTCCACTTTGACCACCTGCAGTCCAGCAGGAATGTTTCCCGCCACCTCGTCGCAATTGGCCGCCGGGGCGAGGAACAACGTCGCTCCCGCGGCACGGGCACCGCGCATCTTCTGGCCGATTCCGCCTATGGGCCCGACCGCCCCCTCGGGTGAGATGGTGCCGGTTCCGGCGACGTGCTTGCCACCGGTCAGGTCACCCGGAGTCAGGGTGTCGATAATGCCCAGCGAAAACATCATCCCCGCGCTGGGCCCGCCGACCTTGTCCAGGGAGATCTTCACATCGAACGGGAAGGTGAAGTGGTACTGCAGGAGCACGCCAAGGATGTAGCGGCCGGCCGCGTTAGCCACGGGTGTGATGCTCTCGGTGACCGCCTGCCCGGCCCGCTCCACGACCACGGTTGCTGCCGCACCCTTTCCTGTGGCCAGTTCGTTCTGGACAACTGCCAGGGACGTAATGGGTTTGCCGTTGATCGATTGGAGGACGTCCCCTTTTTGGATCTTTCCCTCGGACGGCGAGCCGTCTGAGAGTCCCGCCGCCTGAAGCTGCTGGCCAAACGGAATCTTCAGCCCGGTCAGCGCGGCAGCCACAGCGTTCTCCTGCGAGGTGGTCATGGCCACCGCGCCCTCTTCATCCGCCTGCTCCTTGGTGGTCCCGCTCGGGTAGATGAGTTCCTCCGGGTACACCGCCTTTGACCGGTCCAGCCACGCGGCGAAGGCGCCGAAGATGCTGACCGGGCCGTTGGGGCCGCCGTCGACATAGACGGTAGTCAGATCGAGGTTCCCTTTGGCGGGATACGTTTCGTGGCCGGTGACGCCGATAACCGGGGCGCCCTGGGTATCGCCAAGGGTATTGAACGCAGGGCCCGGAGATTCGACAACATAAGGCACGGGGATTGTGCCGGCGGCAATTCCGAGCCCCAGCGCCAGCACTCCGGACACCGTCATCACGGAGAGCTTGTTGGGTCCCCGGCCCGTGGCAGGCGGGGCGGTGCCGTCCCTGGAAAGCGCACCGGGCAGCGTGCTTCCCTCCCCTGTGTCGGTTGGTTCAGCGGCCGCTGTTGCGCCGGCGTCGGGCTTGGCGGCGTGGTCCTCGTTTGGGTGGCCGCCACGGGTTGTAGTCACTGAACCAACACTACGCGTTTGCCGCCTCCGACCCGCTCTTTGCCCACAGCGAACGCGGGCGCCGTCCGGCAGACAGCCGACCGTGCCCGGGGTACCGTGAAGTTGAACAGTCACCTCGACGATCGGCGGGACCATGACCTCCAACCCACTCAATCCATCCGATGGCGATGATGCGCCCAAGGATCCGTTGACAGAAATGCTGCAGAACCTGATGAGCGGCAAGGGCATGGAAAACATCGACCCGGCCGAGCTGGCGAAGGCAGCGGGGCTTCCGGATGACCCGAATCTCCTGGCCCAGATGTTCTCCCAGGTCCAGGCCATGATGAGCGCGCCTTCGGAAGGACCCGTCAACTGGCAGCTTGCGCACGATAATGCGCGCCGCGTTGCGGCCAGCGGCAGCGACCCGTCCGTCACGTCCTTGCAGTCACGCCAAGTGGACGAGGCACTGCGCCTCGCCGAACTTTGGCTGGATCCGGTGACGGACCTGCCTGCCACCGGCCTGATCGGCCGCGCCTGGTCACGCGCAGAGTGGGTGGAAGCCACCCTGGGAACCTGGAAGCGGCTCACCGAGCCGGTGGCGAACAGCATCGCCCATGCGCTCTCCAGTGCCATGACCGAACAGATGCCCGAGGAAATGAAGTCCGTAATGGGCGGCGCCACCTCCATGCTGCAGAACATGGGCGGCGCCATCTTCGGGATGCAGCTGGGGCAGGCTATCGGTGCCCTGTCCGCCGAAGTGGTGAGTTCGACTGACATCGGGGTGCCGCTGGCCGACCTTGAGATGGCCCTGCTGCCGGCAAACGTCGCCTTGTTCGGCGAAGGGCTGGGCCTGCCGGAGAACGACATCCGGCTGTTCCTCGCCGTCCGGGAAGCTGCCCACGCACGCCTGTTTGTCCAGGTTCCCTGGCTCCGGGGGCATCTGCTGGGTGCGATCGAGGCGTACGCGCGGGGCATCCACATCGATACCTCACGGATCGAAGAGTTGGCCCGGGACCTTGATCCCAGCAACCCTGAAGGAATCCAGGAGGCCCTGTCCCAGGGGGTCTTCATGCCCCAGCGCACCCCCGCCCAGGAACAGGCCCTCGAAAAACTGGAGACAGCCCTTGCCCTGGTCGAAGGCTGGGTGGACGAGCTGACCGCAACGGCCACGGAGAAACTGCTGCCCTCGGCGGCTGCCCTCCGCGAAACCGTCCGCCGCCGCCGTGCCACCGGAGGTCCCGCGGAGCACGCGTTCGCGTCACTGGTCGGGCTGGAGCTGCGTCCCCGCCGGCTCCGTGAGGCCGCCATCCTGTGGGCCAATCTCAAGGACGAACGCGGCATTGGGGGACGCGATGCCATCTGGCAGCACCCCGACCTGCTCCCAACTGCCGAGGACCTGGACGATCCGGCGGGCTTCACCGGCCGGCGGAAGCTGGCAGAGGCCAATGACACCGAGGTGGACGATGCCCTGCAGAAACTGCTGAACGGTGGCTTTGACGGCGCCCCCGAATCCGGTACAGAGGCCGAGACCGGCCCCGCCGGTGAAGGTCCAGGCCAGGAAGATACGGGCCGGGAAGATACAGGTCCGGAAGATACGGGCCCGGGCGACGCCGGATCCGGCAACGGTGCGGGCGACCAGCCAAAGGGCTAAGCCGAACCCTTGGCCGGTGTCCTAGTCGAGGGCCCCCGGCCGGGCAGCCTGATCAGGTTCCAGCCCGCGCGCAGTGGCGAAGGAAACACCATCAAGGAAGGCCTTCGCCCGTTCGGTATCCGGATAGGCTTCCAGCAGTTTCCAGAAAGCGGCGTTGTGCCCGGCCACCAAGAGGTGGGCAAGCTCGTGGAGCAGCACGTAATCAACAACCCACTGCGGCATGGGCCTGAGCTTGTCGGAGAGACGGATACTGCCCTCCGACGGCGTTGCCGAACCCCAACGGGAGTTCTGGTTGGTGACCCACCGCACCGAGGTCGGAACGGCCCGGCCGCCGAAGTAGCGATCTGACAGGGCGGCGGCGTGCGCCGCCAAAGCATCATCCGTTGCAGGACGCCTCGTGCCCTTATTCGCGCGCCGCTCCCCTTGGCGTTCCAGCTTTTCCAGCATCCGGTGCACCCATTCAGATTCCTGTACAGACGTGAACCGTGCCGGTATGGCCACCACAGCGGTCCCGTTTTCCCAGAAAGCCGCCACTGTCCGCGTGCGGCGGGCCGAACGCCTCACCTCCACCGGGGCCCCGTCCCGGGTGGTCGGCCGTGCCCTGTTCGTCGGTGGCCTCACAGCTCAGTGCTTTCAACAAGTACACGGAGCACATCTTCCCCATAGCGTTCCAGCTTGGACGGTCCGACCCCGGCGAGGGCAGCCAGTTCCTCCAGTGAGGCAGGCTTCGCCTCGGCTATGGCAGTCAGGGTGGCGTCCGTAAACACCACAAACGCGGGCACCTCGGCCGAAAGCGCAACCGCCTTCCGCCACTGCCGGAGGGCGTCGAACGTTTGTTCCTCGTAGCTGGGGGGGCATCCGTTGCAGCGCCCCACCTTGCGCTCGGCGCCGCTTGCCAACATGCTGCCACAGACCCGGCAAACCGCCGGGACGGCGGCCTTCCGGCGGGGGGCGGGGCCATTGCCCCGCGTGCTGGAACGTGCCACTGAATCCGGCCTGAGGCCATCGAGGAACCTGGAAGGCTTCCTGTTGGCCCGGCCGCCAGGGGTGCGGGCAGTGGACCATGACAGGCCAAGGTGCTCGCGGGCCCGGGTGATCCCGACATACAGCAGCCGGCGTTCCTCATCCACGGCTTCAGGTGTATCGGCAAAGGAGATCGGCATCAGACCTTCGCTGAGGCCCACCAGGAAAACGGCGTCCCATTCGAGCCCCTTGGCGGCGTGCAGGGAGGCAAGTGTGACTCCCTGCACCGTGGGAGCATGCTGCGCCACTGACCTTTCCTGAAGCTCGTTGACAAAATCTGCGAGGCTGAACTGATCGCCCCGGGTCTGGACCAGTTCATCGGCGAGGGCCACCAGGGCAGCCAGGGATTCCCAGCGCTCCCTGAGGGCGCCGCCGTTGTGCGGGGGGCTTTCCGTGTAGCCCAGCGATGCCACGATGTCGCGGACAAGCTGGCCGAGCGGTTCCGGCGCCGCTGTTTCGGCCATTGCCCTGGTTGCAGCCCGCAACTGAAGGATTGCGTCCCGCACTTCCTTCCGGGCAAAGAACCGCTCGCCGCCGCGCAACTGGTAGCCGATGCCAGCTGCCGCGAGAGCCTGCTCGTAGGCTTCAGACTGCCCGTTCGTGCGGAAGAGTACAGCCACCTGGCTCGCCGGGGAGCCGGCGTCGAGCAGTTCCCGGATCCTGAGCGCCACGGTGGCGGCCTCCGCTTCATCGTCGGCGCATTCTGTGAACCGGGGAGCCGGACCGGCCGGCCTCTGGGCCACCAGCTGGAGCGGCGTGGCCCATGCGGCGTCGGCCGCCGGTCCGCCGCTGTGCCGCCCGCCCAGCAGGTCATTGGCGAGCTTGACCACCTGTGGGGTTGACCGGTAGTCGCGGATCAGTTTTACCACATGGGCTTCGGGGTACCGGGCCTTGAAGCCAAGCAGGTGCTTGGGCGACGCCCCGGTGAAGGAATAGATGGTCTGGCTGGCGTCGCCCACTACGCAGAGGTCGTCCCGTCCCCCCAGCCACAGCTCCAGAAGGCGTTGCTGCAATGGCGAAACGTCCTGGTACTCATCAACCACAAAGTGGCGGTACTGTTCCCGGACCGTGGCCGCGACCTTTTGGTCCTCCTGGAGGATTCCGACGGTGATCAGCAGCACGTCCTCGAAGTCGACCACGTTGCGGTCGGTCTTTACATCCTCATACGACTGGAAGACCCTCGCTACTGCCGTGAGATCGAACCCGCCGGGTGCGCCCCTCCCCTGGGCGTTTTCCAGGTAGTTGGCCGGAGTCAGCATCGAAACTTTGGCCCATTCGATCTCGGAGGCCAGGTCCCGGATAGAGGCCCGGTCGGTGCTGAGCCTCAAACGGCGCGCCGCCTCCGCGATCATCTGGGCTTTGTGGTCCAGGAGGTTGGGCAGTGTGCCGCCAACGGCCTGTGGCCAGAAGAACTGGAGCTGCCTCAGCGCGGCCGCGTGGAATGTCCGGGCCTGGACGTTGCCCACACCGAGATCCCGCAGCCTGCTGCGCATTTCTGCGGCCGCGCGGGCCGTGAAGGTCACGGCAAGGAGCCGCTGCGGGCTGTACACCCCTGAGTGCACGCCGTAGGCAATGCGGTGCGTGATGGCGCGGGTCTTCCCGGTGCCGGCGCCGGCAAGCACACACAGCGGCCCGTTGAGCGTACTCGCGACTTCCCGCTGCTCTGCGTCCAGGCCTGCGAGAATCCGGTCTTCGAGGGTCTCGGCGCTGTCAATATTCTCTGTAGTCACTTCTGCTGCTCTGTCGTCTCGACTACCGGGTACTGGAGTCTGGTCAATGGGTGATACCTGGTTCTCAGGTTTCGGTGAGGTCCAGGATTCTTCCGCCATACCAGTGCTCGATCAGCGAGCGGGCGATTGACAGTCGGCTGGAGATCGTTATTTCGCCGTTCAGTACTGCCTCCTGGAGCTCCTCCCGGCTGAACCAGCGGGCGCGGGTCACCTCCACGCCGTCGGGCGTTGCCTCGGTATCGATGGTGATGGCAGTGAATCCAAGCATAAGCGAGGCAGGGAACGGCCACGACTGCGAGCCGAGGTACTGGCAGCCGGTGACCCGCACGCCCACTTCTTCATGGATTTCCCTGACCACCGCCTGCTCCAGGGATTCGCCGGGTTCAACGAACCCGGCGAGCGTGGAATAGTTCCTGGCGTCGAGGGGGCCGCCGCCACCAAGCAACAGCCGTCCATCCGGTCCCACAACCGTCACGATGATCGCCGGATCGGTGCGCGGGTAATGCTCCGAGCCGTCCTTGGGACAGCGGCGGACCCAGCCGCCGGCTTCCACGACAGTGGGAGCTCCGCAGCGGGGGCAGTGGGTATGGCCGGAATGCCAGTTGGCGATGGCGCTGGCTTCCACGAACAGGGCAGTGTCTGTCGGGTTCAGGTCGGCCGCGATGTCGCGGAAGCCGGTCCACGAAGCATCGGCGGGGATCCCGGCCTTTCCGGGTTCCACGGGGGAAGGCAGAACCAAAAGGACGACCTCGGTACCGTCGGTCAGGTCTGAGCCGGCCAGGGCGGCACCGAGATAAACCACCAGCTCGGGCGCGGCCCCAGCGCCACGCAGCTCCGCCAGCAATTGCGGGGCTCCGGACAGCAGCAGGCTGTTGCCCTGCACCAGGGCCTGCCTCTCGCACAGGACCGCTGCCATTGTGCCTTCCCGTCCGAGCAACTCGTCCAGCATCCCGGGCCTGATGCGGCTGGCCGAGCCACGGTCCACCAAGGCGGGCCTGACGGGAAGGACTGTGTCGAACAGATGGTTCGCCCGCAGCTGCACTGCCGGCCCCGTATAGGCCGGTGCCGTGTAGGCCGGGGTCCTGTAAGCGGGTGAAGTGGGCTCCGCATGACTCATGTGTCCACCGTACTGACTCGTACCGACAATTGACATTTCCAGGGGCCCACTCGCTCCGGCACCGTACGAGGCGCCCAGATTTGGAGCCGATCTGGAGACTCGCCGCCGCACATCGTTGTCTTGGCCTCCACTCAATCTACCGTGGAACGGTGAGAAGAAAACCGATCGAACTGGCAGCCGTGGCAACCGCAGCAGTCCCTGGGCTGACCCCGACTGCCGTCAGCGCTGCTCCGGACGATCCGGCGGATTTCGACTCAGCACTTCTCCTCGATTCGGAAGGAAAACGCTGGCGGGTCAGGTCGCCCCAGCACGCCGAAGCCAGCGCGCGCCTTGAAACAGAGTTCCTGGTGCTCCGTGCCTTTGTTCCGGGGATCAGGGCCGAATTGCCGTTCCTCATGCCCACCGTGGCCGGCAGCGTCCGCCTGGGCAGCCTCACCACTTTCGTTTACTCCCACCTCGCCGGCGCGACCCGGAGCGTGGAGGAACTCACGGCTGGTCCAGACGCCCTCGCAAGGGAACTCGGCGTCGCCCTGGCCGCTATCCATGATCTGCCCCATACCTTGGTCAGCAACGCGGATCTTCCCAGCTACACGCCCAATGAATTCCGCCAGCGCCGGCTCAACGAGCTGGACCAGGCGGCCACCACTGGCAAGATCCCGCCCGCGCTCCTGCTCCGGTGGGAGCATGCCCTGGAAGATGTGTCGCTGTGGCGGTTCAACCCCTGCGTGGTTCATGGTGACCTTCATGAGGACAACCTGATGGTGGACGGCGACCGCGTCACAGCCGTGACCGGGTGGACGGACCTCAGGATTGGTGATCCCGCCGATGATTTCGCCTGGCTGGTCGCCTCCAACGAGCAGGACTTTGTGGACAGCGTACTCAGCAGCTACACGGGAAGCCGCAGGGATGCCCCGGACAAGCATCTGCTTCGCCGGGCCGCACTTTCTGCCGAATTCGCGCTGGCTCAGTACTTGGTCAAGGGCATTGCGGCCTCGGACGCGGACATGATTTCAGAGGCCGAAGGCATGCTCGAATCCCTCGCCAGCGACATCATTGAACATGGTGGACAGGCCATCAGCGTGGACCCGCTGCCAGCCTCTGGAGTTCCCGTTTCGGATGGAGGCGCTGTCACAGGCGGTACCCCTGGTGCTGACGGGACCGCTGACGCTGACGGGACCGCTGGTGCCGGTGACATCCGTGGCGCCACCCTGGGAAACGGAAACCCAGCAGGCGCCGTACCGGCTCCTGCCGTGACAGTAGCGCCTGTCCCCGCGCAGCCCGTTCCCGTACTGCCCGCAGCCGTGCTGCCGGCCGTCCGTGTCACCCCCATTCCGGCCGAGGAAACCGCCGCAACTGAGGACGAGCCAACCACGGCAGTGTCAGGCCGGCACGAAAGCAGCAACGAGTCCCCGTCCGCAGACGACACTTCCACCGCGGCGATCGCAGTCATCGACATCAGGAAGCACTGACGCCGAGTGCGTCCGCGACGATCTGTTCCAGCTCCGCTGCCGACCCGAGGTCGTGCGGGCGGACCACCTGGTTGTCCGCCACATAAAAGAAGGCTGCCCTCACCTCCTCCAGGCCGACCCCCTTCAACCGCGCCCAGGCCAGCCGGTACACGGCCAGCTGCACGGACTTGGCGCTGAGCTGCGCAGCTGAAGGGCGGCGTCCCGTTTTCCAGTCCACCAGGTCCCAGCAGCCGTCAGCGTCGCGGAAGACGGCGTCGATCCGGCCACGGACCACCACGTCGCCCACCCGCGTCTCTACCGGGACTTCGACATAGGCAGGCGACCGGTCGGCCCACTCCGATGCGCGGAAGGTGGCCACCATGGCGTCAAGGTCATAGGCGGCGTCGATGTGGCTGTCTGAACCGGGGGCTTCGCCAAGATCCAGCATTCCGGCAGCGCCGAAGTATTCCTCCACCCAGGAGTGGAATGCGGTTCCCTTCCGGGCCGACATTCCCGGCTCCCGCGGGACAGGCCTCCGCAGCCTCGCCACTACGGCCAATGGATCCTCGCCGAGATCCACCAGGGTCGAGGCCGAGATGTGGCCGGGAAGGTGCACGTCCTGGCCGCCGGCCCTTCTGAACCGGCGCTCGAGCAGCAGGGCCGCTTCGTCGGCCCATCCGGCGGCGTTGCCGCGGAGCTCACGCGTTCCCCGGCCGAGGCCGGCAAGGGGGAAGCCAGACATATCCGGTCCTGCCACGGCCTCTCCTGCCAGGGTGGCCCGGATCCGTGCCGCTGCGGTTTCCATGGCGGCCCGCCGGCCGGGGACAAGCCGGAGCCGCTCCCCGGTCCGGGGATCCACGGGGCCCTCCAGTGGATCGTAGGGCCACCCGGCCACCTCTGTTTCCAGGGTCAGCGGGCTCTTCTCCGGCAGGGAAAGCTCTTCCACCGAAGCAGGATGGACGGCGGCGTTGATCTTCCGCCCCTGGACGGCCCGGGTAACGAGCGGTTCCAGCTCCGCGAGGAAGGGTGACATCCCGGCGCGGCCTGCCCTCGAACCGACCCAAGCGGCACTGGAGGCCCACAGAATGTGTTTGGCGCGGGTGAAGGCCACGTAAGCAAGGCGGCGCTCCTCGGCATCACCGTGGGCCTGGACAGCCGACTTGAATTCCTTCTCCGCCTCCAGCCAGCCCTTCTGATCCGGCTGGTCGGTGTCCCATTGGGGCAGATCGGCACGGTCCCCGCGCAAAGGCCACGGCAGGGCTGCTGATCCGCTGCTCCACCGGGAATCCCGGTTGCTCGGGAAGGCGCCGTCGTTCAGGCCGGGCACAAATACCACGTCCCATTCGAGCCCCTTTGATGCGTGGACGGTCAGAAGCTGCACAGCCTCGCGGTTCACTTCCGCGGCGGGCGCATCCAGGCCGTTCTCCTCCGCCGCCGCGGCCTCAAGCCACGAGAGGAATGCCAGGATGTCCACCCGCTGGGATGTCCGCAGGAAACCGGCCGCCGCGTCCTGGAAAGCGTCCAGGTTGCGTCGGGCCTGGTGGATAGTGATGCCCGGCCGTGCCGCAACCTCAATATCCAGGAGCATGGCGCGTTCCACTTCGCCCAGGAGGGTCGCCAGATCATCCCCAAGGTAACCGCGGAGCTGCCTCAGCTCGAGGGACAGCCTGCTGAGCCGGTGCCGGGCTTCCATGCTGAGCGACCTTCCGTGTGAGGATGTCCAGCCCCCGCGTGGCAGCGAGTCCAAGGCTTCCACCAGGCTGGAACCGTCAGTCAGATCGCTTTCGATCACCGTTTCCTCGGCCGCCGGGACGGCGCCGTCCGGGGAATCCGCACCGGCTGAATGCCCGCGCCAGCGGGCCAGCTGGCTGGACCAGTCCCTCAAAGCCATCAGATCCGCCGGCCCGATACGCCACCGGGCACCGGCAAGGAGGCGCATCAGCGAATCCGAACGGCCGGGATCAGCCAACACGCGCAGTGTCGCGACCAGGTCAACGATCTCGGGGGTATCAAGAAGGCCTCCCAGTCCCACGATCTCGTAGGCGATTCCCCGGGCCTCGAACTCGCGGCGTATGGTCTCCATCTGGGCTCGGCGGCGGCACAGGACAGCCAGCGCCGGAGGAACAGTGGTCCCGTCCGCGCGGTGCTCAAAGTCGGTGATTCGGTACTTCAGTACGTCCCTGGCCAGGGCAGCGGCTTCCTCGACGTCGGTTGCGAAGCGGCCCAGGACAACGCGTCCATCTGCCGCAAAGGGGCTGGGCTCCAGTGGCGGAATCTTCGCGCCCACCGTCGCACGGGCACTTTCGCTGGCCGGTTCCCGCGCCGCCGCCCTGCCCAGCGCGTCCGACATGACGTTGGCCGCTGAGAGGATTGAGCGGCCGTTGCGCCAGGCTGTTGTCAGGTAGGACGTCGGGGCAGGCACGAACTTTCCGTGTCCGCCCGGCTCAGTGTCCGGGTCCACAAGTCGGACGGGAAATTCGCGGACGAAGTGGAACAACTGCCCGGCGGAAGCGCCCCGGAAACCATAGATCGACTGGTTGGGGTCGCCCACCGCGGTGACTGCATGGCCGCCTCCGAAGAGCCGTGAAAACAGCACCAGCTGGGCGTAGGACGTGTCCTGGAATTCGTCCAGGAGAACCACCTTGTAGCGCTGGCGTTCCATGTCCGCGGCCATCGGCACTTCCCGTGCCACCCTGGCCGCGAGGGCCACAAGGTCGCCGAAATCAAGCGCTCCCCTGGTGCGCTTGGCGGTGGAATAGCGGCCCACCATGTCAGCGACGCTTGCCCGGGTCCGCAACATGGCTGCCAGGTCGGCTGCGGCCTGTGGGGCGTTCTTCTTGGCGCCGGCCATATACGGCAACCCCTCGAACTCGGAGAGCCTCGCCATCAGCCAGGCCTCGACGTCGGCGGGCTCCTGCAGGTGTTCCGCGCATTCTCCGGCAAGCTGGATCACCGCCTTGACGAGCGTGGACTTGGCCGCGCTGAAGTGGCGGTATTCGCCGTCGAACGCCTCCACCACTTCGCTGGCGAGCTGCCACGCCTGGGCACCGCCGAGCAGCACCACATCGCGTTCCACGCCGAGCCGCAGGCCGTAGTCCGACACGATCCCGCTGGCGAACGAATGATAGGTGGATACTTTCGGTTCGAGGGCGTCGCTGCTGAGCAGTCCTTCCGGGAACACAAGGTGCTGGGTGTCCTTGGCCGCGATCCGCTGCAGCGCTGCCAGCTTTGCGCGGATCCGGGTGGCCAATTCACCGGCAGCCTTCCTGGTGAACGTGACGCCGAGGACTTCCTCGGGCCGGACCCATCCGTTGGCGACAAGCCAGACGACACGGTCGGCCATGGTTGCGGTCTTGCCGGAGCCGGCTCCCGCGATCACCAGCCGCGGTGCCAGCGGGGAGGAAATGATGGCGGACTGTTCCGGCGTTGGCACGTTCTTTTCGCCGAGCATCACAGACAGCTCTTCCGGGCTGAAACGCTGCGGCGGGGTCTCGGGGCCGGAGCTCATTCAGTGACCTGCTTTCCACGGATGCACAAGGGACAGACTTCGGGAAGCCTGCAGCCGTGGCCTCCGTGCCCGCCCTTGGAAGGATCGTGCCGCGCCGCGAAGCTGTTGCCGGACATCACGGCGGCAGCCTCCGTGACCATGTCCAGCGCCCAGTTTTCCTGCGGATCGATGGCCTCCTGCTGCTGCACCCCGGGATTTTTCGTTCCGGTGCCGAGCTGCGCCAGCACGGCACCGCCGGGCAGGGCGTTGCCGGGCACGCCCGCAACATTTTCGAAGCCGCCCGCCAGGACGGCAGCCTGGTAAGCACCCAACTGGGGATGACGGGAGAGTTCGGCTTTGCCTGGCTGGCGTTTGCCGGTCTTCAGATCCACGATGACCAGCCGGCCCTCGGAATCAATCTCAAGCCTGTCGACCTGGCCGCGAAGAATCGCCGAACGGGATGACGTGCCGGAGGCTGGGTCCGGGCCGGCATCCGAGTCCGCCTGCTCAATTCCGCTGTTGCCGGCCACATCCGGAAGCTTGACCTCAAAATCCTGTTCCACCCCCAGGAGGCTCCGGCCCTCGCTCCTCATCACCAGGACGTAGTGGGCCAGTTTCCGCACCATGGCCTCGGCCCGCTGGAAGTCGAGCTTGCCCTCCCAGTTGTCCTTCATGCCCAGTGCGGGCCACCGGCGGACGAGCTCACCGACGTACTCGGAGCCGGAGGCGTCCGGGAGATCCTGCGCGATGGCGTGGACCAGCGTGCCGAGGCTGCGCGCGAAATCGGTAGCAGCTTCGCCGCCGGCAGCCTGGACAAACCAGTCGAGAGGGGACTTTTGTACCGACTCCACCTTGGACGGCGACACGTACACAGTCCCGTCTGGGGGCACGACGGCCTCGGTGGTTGTCAAAGGCGCCAAACCCCACCAGCTGTCCGGGTGGGCGCCGGGAACGGGAGGATCAGCTGCCGCGAGCCGGGCGAGCACCCTGGTGGCCTCGGCCGCTTCGGGAGCGTACCGGCCGTCGAGTTGGGCATACTGCCTGAGTTCAGCCACGAGGGCGCGAAGCGTCATAGGGCGCTCCACCTGCGTAAATTCCCGGACGTCCTGGTCGGCTGCCAGCGGCGCCACATAATCGAGGAATGAGGACGGCTGGTCGTCCTCTGATGAGACTGCCGTGCAGATCAGGAGTTCGCAGGCACGGGAGACGGCTGTGGAAAAGCTTCGCAGCTCGTCATAGCGGATCTCCCGCAACCGGCTGAGCGGATCCAGCTGCAGGGCGTAGCCAACACTTTGCTCCACGGCGTCGGCATAGAGGGTGCTGCCCAGCAGTTCACCGCGAAGCCGCGTGTTGGGCCACACGCCCTCCTGCAGACCCGCCACAATGACCACCGGCCACTCCCTTCCGGCGGCACTGGCCGGCGTCATCAGTTCGACGGCGTCATCCACCTGCGCTCTTGCCGCGAGGGTATCCATGGGCAATTCCTGGTTCAGGAGGTACTCAAGGAACTGTTCCGGCCCCGCACCAGGCATCTGGTCCACATAGCGTTCGGCGGTGTGGAAGAGGGCCATCATGGCATCAAGGTCCCGGTCCGCCCTGGCTCCTGAAATACCTCCGGACAGGGCCGATTCGCTCCACGATCCTGCCAGGCCGGTCGAATGCCATAAAGCCCACAGCACCGTTTCGGCATTCGCCCCCGCTTCCGCAACAGCAACGCGGGCGGCCTGGATCATGCGGGCTGTCCGTCTCGCCGCGCGGCCCTCAATGCCCAGGGTTGCCAGAGCACCGGGCTGCAGTATTGCCTCCACAAGGAGCGCGTCGCTGGTCCGGCCGCCGCCGCCCAGGAGTTCCTCGCGCCGAAGCGACTGCCTGAGCCTGCGCAGTTCAAGCGATGTCGCTCCGCCGATCCGGGAGGTGAGCAGGGATACGGCGGCTTCTGGCGTCAACAGGGCGGGATCCAGGGCGATCGCATAGGCATCCAGGAGCGGGCGGACCGCCACTTCATCCCGCACTGCCGATTCCGCCACCGGAACGCGCACCGGGATTCCCTGGCCCGACAGGTAGCGCTGGAGCTCGCCGAGCTGGCCTCCGTTACGCACGATCACAGCTATGTCGCCGAGTTCACGCCTGTGGTTGATGTGTTGATCCAGGATGCGCTGCGCGACGTACCGTAACTCATGGACCGCCGAGGGCACCAGGTGGGCCTCCACCGCACCGCGGCCCTGGTTCTCTTGGGCGGCCTCCTGTTGCTCCGGCCCGCTGCCCGCGGCCTCGGGCTGCTCTAGCCGGCGGGCCGCCTGGCCCCCGGCCCTCCGCGAGATCCTTCCCGCCACTCCCAGCCAGGCTTCGGCGATGGCTGGGGCGTGCCGGTGGGTGTACTGCAGGGGACGTTCAATCACGCCGCCGCCGGAGGACAGAAGCCTGGGCAGCTCCGCCACAAGATCGGGCCGGGCCCCACGGAAACCCTGGACCACGGTGTCCGGGGATGAGGCGACGTAGCAGTCTTTCCCCGCCGCGATGTCGGCGAGGAGTTCGAACACGGCCGGGTTGGCTTCCTGGGCATCGTCCACGAGCACGAGTTGAAGGCGGTTCCGCTCGGCGGCCAGGAAGTCGGGGGCGTCCTGGAAGATCTGCCGCGCGGCAGTAATGATGCCTGCCGGGTCAAACGCCTCCGGCATGCGCAGGTCAAGAACGTCCCGGTATTCCGCGTAGAGCGCGGCAGCGGCAATCCAGTCCGGCCTGCGGCACTGGCGGCCAAGCTCCTCGAGATCCTCTGCCGTCCGGCCCGATTCGATGATCCGGTCAAAGAGTTGCCGCACCTCCTGGCGGAAGCCCCGCGTCTCCAGGGCTGCTTCCAGATCGCCCGGCCACGGCAGTTCCAGCCCCGGGATGCGGTGACCTTCCAGCAGTTCTTTGATGATCAGGTCCTGCTCAGGGCCTGAGAGGAGCCGGGGCGGACGCGGAAGAGGCAGGATTCCTTCAGCCTTGGCACGGCGGATCAGGTCAAACGCATAGGACGCCCAGGTCCGTGCGGGCGTGGTGCTGAGGCTCCTGTTCAGCCGGGCCGTGAATCGGTCCCTGAGGGAGTCCGCGGCGAGCCGGCCGGGCGCCAGGATCAGGATCCGCTCCGGGTCCACGCCATCGTGGAGGGCCCTGCGGACGGCGGCTTCCACCAGGACGGTCGATTTTCCGGTTCCGGGCGCTCCAGGAACCAGGACCGGCCCGGAGCCGTGGGGCACCTCGACAGCGTCCCGCTGGTCCGCTGACAGCAACGGAACGTCCACGTGGACCTGCCGCGGCGGAAGCAGTCGAAGCCGGGTCCCATTGGGGCGGGATGCAGCCGGGCCTTCAGTGTGTGATGCAGTATCCGAATCTGCGTTGGATTGGAAAGAGGGGTCAGCCTGCGGGATTGTTACCGTCACAGCGACATTCCATCATCAGCCACCGACAATCTGTGCAGCCGCCGTTCCAGCTGCTCCGCGATTGCGTCTATCCGGTCGAAGCCGGCCTCATCAGGTGCCCAGCGCGCCGCCATCAGGTCAACCCGCCACCGGCCCTCACCGGTCCGCAGATGCTCCTGGGGCCGGCCGAGCAGAGGTGTGTCCTCCTGGACATAATGCCGGAGGGCTTCGGCTTCGTGTCCCTCCGGCGCCTGCCCGCTCGCTTTGAGGACCCGCCACCAGGGCACGGCGCTTCCATAATGACTCATGACGAAGCCCACCTGGCGGGGCCCGCCGGAGCCGAGGAGCTCCGCAACGTCGCCATAGGCCACAGCGGAGCCGGCCGGTACCAGCTCAACGAGGGCCAGCACCGCCTCAACATACTCAGTCCGCATGGATCCAGACTAGCCGCAGTGGCGCTGACCGAAATTGTCTCTGGCCCCCGGTAGCGTTGACGCATGACCACCTGGAACACCCTCCCCCGCGCAGCCTTCGACCTTGAAACCACCGGGCGGAATTCGCGCGCTGCGCGGATCGTCACGGCATCGGTGACCGTTGTGGACCACCAGGGCGATGTCATCACGGAGCATGAATGGCTGGCGGACCCAGGGATCGAGATTCCCACCGAGGCCAGCGATGTGCACGGCATCACCACCGAGCGGGCCCGCCGCGACGGCCGTCCCGCCCACGAAGTGACCCGGGAACTGGCCGCCGTCCTTCAGGAACTCTTTGACACCGGCGTCCCCGTCATTGCTTTCAATGCAAGCTATGACTTCACCGTTCTGGCTGCGGAGTCTGCCCGCCACGGCGTCCCGCAGCTGAGCCGCTTTCCCGTCCTGGACCCGTACATCATGAACAAACAGGTGGACCGGTACCGCAAGGGCAAGAGGACCCTCACGGCACTCTGCGAGGAGTACGGTGTGAACCTGGACAACGCCCATACGTCGGCCGCCGATGCGCTGGCCACCCTCCGGATGCTGGACGCCATGGCCGGCAAGTTTCCCAAGCTGAGGATGCCGGCAAGCCAGCTCCACCAGCTCCAGGTGGATTGGGCCGTGAGCCAGGCAGCAGATTTCCAGGGCTACCTCCGCAAGACCAAGCCCGCCGCCGTGATCGAAGGCGACTGGCCGGTCCTGCCTCCGGAAGATGCCAGCCGCGGCGAGTTCTAGCTGCGAGCTAACTCACACTTCCTTTGAGGTCACAAAGTGCGGTAATGGTTCAACGGGGAATTCGGCAACTCGGAGATACCTCCCGCTCTTCAGTGGGCACCTGTCGAGTGCTCCGAAGAAAGTTCGCACCATCGGCATGCTAGACGTCACCTGTTCATCTAACCGGCAAGATAGCCGGAAGTGAGACCATTGAGTTTTGCGGGTCACCCTGCCGCGATCTTCCGCAACACTGCCGGGCAGGCGCCAGGCTCCAGTGCGCAGCTTGCAGCCCTGTTGAACTTATGACTCAGATGAAAGTGACTTACTCATGAAATCCAAAGCCATGAATTGGCTGGCCAGCGTTCCTGTGGCCATTGCACTGGCTGTTTCCCTGGCCGGCTGCGGCGCAGGGGCGGCACAGCCAAGCGGCAGCCCCACGGATGCCCTCGCCGGTAGCGACCAGACCACCCTGGACAAGTACACCACCAAGGACGTCACTCCGGTCGACAAGATCGACAAGAGCAAGCTTGGCCTGGCCACCGATGGCACACTGCGCGTCGGCACACTCTCTGACGCTCCGCCGAACATTTTCATCGATCCCTCGGGCAAATTCACCGGATACGACAACGAGCTCCTGCGCGCCATCGGCGACAAGCTGGGCCTCAAGGTCGAGTTCGCCTCCACCGACTTCTCCGCGCTGCTGTCCCAGGTCAAGAACAAACAGTTCGACGTCGGATCCTCCTCCATCTCCACCACGGACAAGCGCCGGGAGACCGTCGGCTTCACCAATGGATACGACTTCGGCTACATGGCGGTTGTCACCAAGAACAGCTCAAAGGTCCAGGGCTTCGCTGACCTCAAGTCCGGCGTCCGGATCGGCGTCGTGCAAGGCACAGTCCAGGATGACTATGTGACCAACACCCTCAAGCTCGAGCCGGTCCGCTTCCCGGACTACAACACCGTCTACGCCAATGTGAAGAACGGCCAGGTGGACGCATGGGTGGCCCCGTCCCAGCAGGCAACGGGACAGGTCAAGGACGGCGACAACACCAAGATCGCCGAGAAGGTCGTGAACACGCAGAACTTCACCGCTTACGCCGTCAACAAGGACAACCAGCCACTGATCGACGCACTCAATGCGGGCCTTGACGCCGTGATTGCGGACGGCACGTGGACCAAGCTCACGGCCCAGTGGTACACGGACCGTCCGACGTCGTCGGAGCAGACCCCGCAGGGCTGGAAGCCGGGCAGCAAGGCCATCCAGATTCCCGCGAAGTAACCCGGGCGTTCCATGGATATCCTCAAACAGCTCGGCGACACCTTCCTCGACTGGAAGGCGATGGGCGACGTCATCCCCATGATGTTCGCTGTCGGCCTGCCCAATACGCTCCTCCTGGCGGTAACGTCGGGCGTCATCGGAACAGTGCTCGGCATGGTCCTCGCCCTCATGGGGATTTCCCGGAACGCAGCCGCGCGCTGGGTTTCCCGTGTGTACACGGACGTCCTTCGCGGACTCCCGCCGGTGCTGACCATCCTGGTGATCGGCCTCGGCTTCGGCCCGATCATCCGGCAATTTACGGGTTCGACGAGCCCGTACCCGATGGCCATCGCAGCCCTGTCCCTGATGTCGGCCGCCTACATCGGCGAGATCTTCCGCTCCGGTATCCAGAGTGTGGATAAGGGACAACTGGAGGCGTCGCGTGCCTTGGGGTTCGGCTACGGCCCTTCCATGCGCCTGGTGGTGGTGCCCCAGGGCATCCGGCGGGTGCTGCCGGCACTGGTCAACCAGTTCATCGCCCTGATCAAGGAGTCCTCGCTGGTCTTCTTGCTGGGGCTGCTGGCAACGGAGCGGGAGATCTTCCAGATCGGCAAGGACGCTGCGTCTACCAGCGGCAACCTGTCACCCTATGTGGCCGCCGCGTTGTTCTATCTGGCCCTCACCATTCCACTCACCCATTTCGTGAACTGGATTGATTCCCGCCTGCGCTCCGGCAAGCCGGAAAAGAAGGAACCGGACGAAGCGGCCGCCAAGGTCGGAAAGGGTGCCCAGGTATGAGCGAGTTCGCCTCAGGATCACTGACAGCTACGAACCTCCATCTCTCCTTCGGATCAAACCATGTACTGCGGGGCATCGATCTTCACGTGCCGGAAGGCACCACCGCCTCCGTCATCGGGCCCTCCGGCTCCGGCAAGTCGACGTTGCTGCGGGTCATGAACCGGCTGATCGAACCCGACCAGGGCGATATCCTCCTGGACGGCCGCTCGGTCCTGAAAGATAACCCGGACGTGCTCCGGCGGCGGATCGGGATGGTTTTCCAGCAGTTCAACCTTTTTCCGCACAAGACGGTGGCGGAAAATGTGTCCCTGGCGCTGCGCAAGCTGCGCGGCCTGTCCAAGGAGCAGGCCCGCGACGAGGCACTGGAACAGCTGGACCTGGTGGGGCTGAGGCAGAAGGCCGATGCACGTCCGGCCAACCTGTCCGGTGGCCAGCAGCAGCGGGTCGCGATCGCCCGCGCACTTGCCATGAAGCCCGAGGTGATGTTCTTCGACGAGGCCACCTCGGCGCTGGACCCGGAGCTCGTCAAAGGTGTCCTGGGCCTCATGGCAGAGCTCGCCCAAGGCGGCATGACCATGGTCGTAGTCACCCACGAAATGGGCTTCTCCCGGAACGTTTCGGACACCGTTACGTTCATGGACGGCGGCGTGGTGGTGGAATCGGGGCACCCCGAACAGATCTTCACCGCTCCGGAGACGGGCCGCCTGAAAGGCTTCCTCTCGGACGTTCTCTAGCCCCTGCGCTGGTGCCGGCGTCGCGAATCCTAGGCTGGTCCGCGAATCAGAACCTTGAAGCTTAGGACGCGCGGACAGGCTCAGGACACTTGCCGACGCCGGGACTAGCCTTTCGCAGCGGCCGCAGCTTTCGCGGCGGCCGGCAGGGCGTCGATGATCCGTTCCATGGCAGTGTCGTCGTGGGCAGCCGAGAGGAACCACGCCTCGAACACTGACGGCGGCAGGTAGACACCCGACTCCAGCATGGAATGGAAGAACGGTGCGTAGCGGAAGCTCTCCTGCGCCTGCGCGTCCGCGTAGTTGTGCACGCCGGCGGCCGATGTGCCGAAGGCAACGGAGAACAGGTTTCCGGCGAACTGGACGGAATGGTCCACGCCCGCGTCATCCAGCGCGGCGGACAGCGCCGAGGACAGCTCCAGCGAGCGGGCGTCCACGAAGGAGTACACGTCCGGGGTGGCATGGGTCAGGGTGGCGACGCCGGCCGCCATGGCCACAGGATTCCCCGAGAGCGTGCCGGCCTGGTAGACCGGCCCAACGGGTGCGAGGTAGTCCATGACGTCGGCGCGGCCGCCGAGGGCCGCCGTCGGCATGCCGCCGCCGATCACCTTTCCGAAAGTCAGCAGGTCCGGGGTCCACGGCTCCACGGCATCGGCTGCGCCTCCGGTGAGGCCCCAGTAGCCGGAGTAGCCGGTGCGGAAACCCGTAAGCACCTCATCAACGATCAGCAGCGCGCCGTGCTCCCGGGTGATGCGTGAGAGCCCCAGGTTGAAGCCCTCTCCGGGTGTCACCACCCCCATGTTGGCGGGGGCTGCCTCGGTGATCACGGCGGCAATGTCGGGGCCGTGGGCCGCGAAGGCGGCCTCGACGGCGGGGAGGTCGTTGTACGGCAGCACCAGAGTTTCGGCGGCGGTTGCTTCGGTGACTCCGGCCGATCCCGGCAGTGCCAGGGTGGCGACCCCCGAGCCCGCGGCAGCGAGCAGGCTGTCCAGGTGGCCGTGGTAGCAGCCCGCGAATTTGATGATGAGGTTTCGTCCGGTGAATCCGCGGGCGAGCCGGACAGCCGTCATGGTGGCTTCTGTTCCGGTGGACACCATGCGGATGCGCTCGACTGCCGTCACGCGCTCCTTGACGATCGCAGCGAGGTTAGCCTCGTCAGGGGTGGAGGCGCCGAAGGACAGGCCCCGGTCCACGGCGGCATGGACCGCTTCAAGGACGGCGGGGTGGGCGTGGCCCAGCAGTGCCGGGCCCCAGGAGCAGACCAGGTCAACGTACTCCTTCCCATCGGCGTCCGTGAGGTACGGGCCCTTGGCCGAAACCATGAACCGCGGGGTTCCGCCCACGGATCCGAAAGCACGGACGGGAGAGTTGACGCCGCCCGGCATCAGCCGGCGGGCGCGGTCGAAAAGTGCCTCATTGCGAGGGTTGCTGGAAGTCATGGTTCCTATTCTTTCAGTCGGCCGTAGAGGCCCCGGCCAGGAGTGCCGCCACGCGTGGCGCCACCTCCGTGCCGAAGAGCTCGATGGAGCGCATCATGGCCGCGTGCGGCAGGGTGCCGTTGCTGTACTTGAGGTCGAAGCGGTCCACGCCCAGGTTTTTCTTGAGCAGGGCAATCTTGGCGGCGACGGTTTCCGGTGAACCGACATACAAGGCGCCCTCGGGGGTGCACATGGCGTCAAATTCGGCCCGGTTGCCCGGACCCCACCCGCGCTCGGCGCCGATCCGGTTCCGCATGGCGATCCAGTGCGGAAAGAGCTCCTCCCGCGCCTGCTCGTCGGTGGCGGCGACGTGGCCCGGGGAATGCGTGGCCATCTGCTGCATCGGGTGGCCGTACTTCGCCATCGCCTCACGGTAAAGGCCGGCAAGTGGTCCGAAGGACCGGGGCTGTCCGCCGATGATGGCGAAGATGATGGGGTAGCCGTATTGGGCGCAACGCAGCACGGACCCGGGGGTGCCACCGACGCCGATCCAGGCCGGCAGCAGGTGGTGTTCCAGTGGCGGATAGACGTTCAGCCCGTTAACGGCGGCCCGGGTGCGGCCCTCCCAGTGCAAGGGTTTCTGCGCGCGGACCTTGTCGAACAGGTCAAGCTTCTCCTCGAACAGGACCTCGTAGTCCGCCAGGTCGAAGCCGAACAGCGGGAAGGATTCAATAAAGGATCCGCGGCCAAGCATGACCTCGGCCCTGCCGTTGGCTATGGCATCCACGGTGGAGAAGCGCTCGAACACCCGGATGGGATCATCGGAGCTGAGAACCGTCACGGCCGAACCCAGCCGGATGTTCTTAGTCCGGGCCGCCGCGGCGGCGAGGAACACTTCCGGGGCCGAGACTGCGAAGTCCCTGCGGTGGTGCTCCCCCACACCGAAGGCATGCAGGCCCACCTCGTCCGCGAGCTCCGCCTGCTCCAGGAGTTGCCGCAGCACCTGCGCATGCGGGACGGGATGCCCGTCGGGGAACACTCCGACGTCGCCGAAGGTGTTCAGGCCGAGCAGGATCCGGTCCGCCGCAACGGGTGCTGTGGGACTCTCGCCGGGTTTGGCTGCGTTCCCCGTCACCGGGATTCCTTAAGCCAGCCGGCGAGCTCGGAAGCCCAGTAGGTCAGCACCATGTCCGCGCCCGCGCGCCGGATGCCGAGCACGGATTCGGTGATGGCTGCGCGCCGGTCAATCCAGCCGTTGGCTGCGGCCGCCTCGATCATCGCGTACTCCCCCGAAATCTGGTAGGCCGCTACAGGAACCGGGCTCATGGCTGCGACGTCAGCCACGATGTCCAGGTAGCTCATGGCCGGTTTGACCATCACGATGTCAGCGCCCTCGGCCAGGTCAAGCTCAACCTCGCGGATTGCTTCCCGACGGTTTCCGGAGTCCATCTGGTAGGTCCGCCGGTCACCTTTCAACTGGGAATCCACGGCCTCACGGAACGGGCCGTAGAACGCCGAAGCGTATTTGGCTGCGTAGGCCACCACGGAAGTCGTGGTGTGACCGGATAGGTCCAGCGCCTGCCGGATGGCGGCGATCTGGCCGTCCATCATTCCGGAGGGGCCCAGCATGTGGGCCCCGGCGTCGGCCTGCGCCACTGCCATCCTGGCGTAGATCTCCACGGTGCGGTCGTTGTCCACGTAACCTTCGGCGTCCAGGACTCCGCAATGTCCGTGGTCCGTGAATTCGTCCAGGCATACGTCGCTCATGACCACCAGGTCATCGCCCACTTCGGAGCGGACGTCCCGGATCGCCTTGTTGAGCACGCCGTCCGGGTCCAGGGACGCTGTCCCCTCTGCGTCGCGTACCGCCGGTATGCCAAAGAGCATGATGCCGCCCAGGCCCAGCCTGACTGCCTCTGCCGCGGCGCGCTTGAGCGTGTCCGTGGTGTGCTGGACCACGCCGGGCATGGAAGTGATCGGGTTGGGCTCCGTGAGGCCCTCCCGGATGAAGGCCGGCAGGATCAGCTCGGCGGGAGCCAGCCTGGTCTCAGAGGTGAGCCGGCGCATGGCCGGCGTGGTGCGGAGGCGGCGGGGGCGTTGGCTAGGAAAGCTCATGATTCGTCCTTCACATTGGGTCCGGGTCCTGGCGGGATTCGAGGGCTTTGGCGATGGCAGCAACCAGTCCACCGGGCGTGGGCTCAGCCGCAACCTCGGCAACGTCAAGGCCCAGGCGGGCCGCCGTTTCCGCCGTCGAACGCCCGATGGTTATCAGCCGGCACCGGTTCAGGGGCGAAAGCACACTGTCGATGCGCCGCACCGCGCTTGGCGAGGCGGCCACGACGGCGTCCAGGCGGCCGGCCGCCATCTCCGCCCGGGCGCCTGCGGGAGTCAGCAACCGGTACGACGGCGGGGCAGGAGAACGCCCCGCACCTTCCGGACGCGGTGCGTCGGGCGACTTACCCTCAGGCATTTCGGCGTCGACAGGTTCGGCGTCTAAGGGTTCGGCGTCGAAGGGTTCGGCGTCTAAGGGTTCAATGGACAGCCGGTGTTCCTCGTCAGCGGGGTAATCCACTGTCCGGTATGCGGTCACCACCGTCACCGAAGCGTCGGCTGCCTTCAGGCCTTCGGCCAGCCGGGGCGCAGCGATGTCGGCCTGCGGCAGGAACACCCTGCAGGCGTCGCGGGGCCAGACGGCCAGCAGCCCGGAGGCGGACTGCGAGTCTTCGGGGGTCAGCGCCACACTGACCCCCTCGCCTGCCAGCAGACTGCGGGAGGCAGGCCCGACGGCGGCCACGCGGGTTGAGGGCGGGATCCAGCGGCCGAGGGTCAGGCCCCTTTCGGCAGCCTTGTCCCTGAGCACATGCACGGTGGTGGCGCTGCTGACGACGAGCCAGTCGAAGGCTCCCGCCCCCAGAGCGTCGCACGCGACGTCCAGGGAATGCTGGTCGGTGGCGCGTTCAAAGTCGATGAGGGGAAGCAGCAGGGCTTCGGCGCCGGCCCGCTCCAGGGCTGCGATCAGGGGCAGTGAACGCTCCGGGCTGCGGGTGATAAGGATCCGGGTGTGTGCAAGCGGCTGCTGAGGGCGCGGCGTCCTGTCCTGACCGGCCATGTCAGGCCGTCCCGGGCATCTCAGGCTCTCCAGGGGTGTGCACGGCCCGGATCAGGAGGCCTGGAGATCAGCGATGCCGGCGGCGCCGCCGGCAAGGAGGACCTCGGCCAGTTCGATGCCCAGCAACGTGGCGCCTACCTCGGTCAGCCCGTCGGTGGCCCGCTTGTCACGGACCGAGGCCGTTCCGTCCACAGCGCAGACCACGGCCTCAAGGTGCAGCATGCTGCCCTTGCGGTACGCGTAGGCGCCAACCGGGGCGGCGCAGCCGGCTTCGAGCCGGGCCAGGAGCGCGCGTTCGGCAGTGACGGCCAGCCTGGTGTCGGAATCATCCAGTGCCGCGAGCGCCTGGGCAAGGACGCCCTGGGACCCTTCGGTGGATCCTGCTTTGCGGGGCGCATCGGCGGTCCGGCATTCGATGGCCAGGGATCCCTGGCCGGCAGCGGGCAGCATCACACCGGTTTCGAGGAACTCGCTGACAGCGTCCAGCCTGCTGATCCGCTCCAGACCGGCCGCGGCGAGGACAACTGCATCAAGGTCGCAGGTTTTGCCCGGTACCATCTGGTCGGTCACGTTGCCCGGGAGCCCTGGAACCCGGCCAAGGCGGGTGTCCACGTTGCCGCGGATGTCGATTATCTGCAGGTCCGGCCGGGCCGCGCGGAGCTGCGCCGCACGCCGGGGGGAGCCTGTTCCCACCGTGGCGCCGGACGGCAGGTCCGCCAGCTTCAGGCCGTCCCGCGAGCACAGGACATCGCGAACGTCCGCGCGGCGCGGGGTGGCGGCCAGGACCAGGCCCACCGGCGAGGCAGTGGGCAGGTCCTTGAGGGAATGGACGGCGACGTCGCACTCATTCCGCAACAAGGCGTCCCGCAGTGCGGTCACAAACACCCCGGTGCCGCCCATCTGGGACAGCGAACCTTTGAGGACGTCGCCGTCGGTCCTGACGTGGACCAATTCAACCGGGAAACCTCCGACGGCGGCCAATCGGTCGGCAGTCTGCTGCGTTTGCGTCAGGGCAAGCTTGCTTGCCCTGGTTCCGATCCGCACGGTCACTGGAGGCCTTCTGCCCCGGCTGCGCCTGCTTGGGCCGGATACGGGTCATGGCCGGTGCCTGCGGTGCTGTCAGCCCCGGCGATGGCGGGCTTTTCGCCGCGGAAATTGGCGCAGCAGCCAGGACGGCAGATGTCATACCAGGGGCCCAGCTTGGTCAGGGCCGGGCGGTCGCTGATGTGGTGCGACACGGTCCGTTCCGAGATAAGGTCCGCCAGCCCGGTCACGAACTTGCGGTGGGTGCCAGGGGTGGGGACACGGGTGGCGGCGAGGCCCAGGTTCCTGCAGGTCTCGAGGGCTTCGGTGTCCAGGTCCCAGACAACCTCCATATGGTCGCTCACGAACCCCAGGGGCACAATCACCACACCCTTGACGCCGTTGCCCGCCAGTTCCGCGATGGCGTCGTTGATGTCCGGCTCCAGCCAGGGCACGTGCGGTGCACCCGACCGGGACTGGTAGACCAGCGACCAGGGAGCTGTGAGGCCGGAGTCCGCCTTGACCCGGTCCAGCACAGCCGCACCTGTTGCCAGGTGCTGGGCGACATAGGCCGAGCCCTCCTCGAATTCACGCGGTTCTGCCTCTGAGCGTCCGGCAGCCTGCGCGTCGCGGGTGGGGATGGAATGCGTGGCGAACAGAATGTGGACGGGCGCTTCCGGGGTCCCGGCAGCAGCCAGCTGGGCGTGGACGTCGGCCAGGCCCGCAGCAGTTCCTTCCACAAACGGCTCCACAAAGCCGGGGTGGTCGAAATACTGGCGCACCTTGTCCACTTCCAGCCGGCCGTCGAGGCCGGTCTGCGCCAGCGCCATGCCGATGTCCTCCCGGTACTGGCGGCAGCTGGAGTAACAGGAGTAGGCACTCGTGGTGACCATCAGCAGTTTGCGGTGGCCGGCGTCGTACGCTTCCTGCAACGTCTGCGGGATATACGGTGCCCAGTTTCGGTTGCCCCACAGCACCGGAAGCTCAATGCCGCGGGCGGCGAGTTCCGCTTCCAGGGCCGCCTTGAGCTCCCGGTTGTGCTGGTTGATGGGGCTGATGCCGCCGTTGGCACGGTAGTGGTGCGATACCTCTTCAAGCCGCTCATCCGGGATGCCCCTTCCGCGGGTGACGTTGCGCAGGAACGGGATGACGTCCTCCTGGCCCTCCGGCCCGCCGAAGGAGGCGAGCAGGACTGCATCGTAATCCTTGGGCGCCATCCGGCCCGCCTCGGTCACCGGGTTGGCGGTCCTCACCGGGTCTGCTTCGATCATGGCGCCTGCTGGTGGCCGGGGGCCCGCCGGGTTCACGCGAGGACCTCTGCGATCTCCTGCGCAGTGATGCGGCGGCCGGTATAGAACGGGATTTCCTCCCGGACGTGGTTGCGGGCTTCGGTTCCACGGAGGTGCCGCATCAGGTCCACGAGGTCCACCAGCTCGGGAGCCTCCAGGCCCAGGATCCATTCCCAGTCCCCCAAGGCGAAGGAGGACACGGTGTTGGAAATGACCTGCGGGAAGTCGCGGCCCAACATTCCGTGGTCGCGCAGCATCTTGCCGCGCTCGGCTTCGGGCAGGAGGTACCAGTCGTAGGAGCGCACAAACGGGTACACGCACAGCCATTCGGCCGGCTCCACGCCGCGGGAATATGCGGGCGTGTGATTCTTGGCGAACTCGGCCTCGCGGTGCACGCCCATCGCGGACCACACGATCTCGGTCCCGGCGAAGAGCCTGCTTCGGCGGATATCACGGATGGCCTGCTGCAGCGCTTCAGGCTTGGCACCGTGGAGCCATACCATCACATCGGCATCCGCGCGCATGGCCGAGACGTCGTAACTTCCGCGGTGGGTCACGCCTGACTCGGCCAGGCGGGAAAGCAGCGCATCGAAGTCCTCGGCGGCATCACCGCTGCGCAAGACTTCCGCAGACCGTTTGAAAACAGTCCAAAGCGTGAAGAACTGCTCGGCTGATTCTTCGGTTTTAGTGACAGATTCGGCAGAAGTGTGGCTCATGCCTACCAGTTTGCCCCTTCCTCCGCGCCAAGTCGAAACTGAAGACTTCTACATTGCGTAGAAGTGTTGTATTTCACCTTCACAGGCGAACATCAGGGACGAAAGCCGGCCCGGGCCGGCTCAGACCCGGCGGATCCTGGCAAAGACAAGTCCTGCGGCTCCCGCTGAGCCCAGCAGGCCGACTCCCAGCCACACCTTGGCTGACTCCACGGCCCGTTCGGGCGCCTGGGCCATCGCCTGACTGCTGCCGGCCGGGATTCCCGCAGCCTGGAGGGAGCCGCTGCGGGACGTTGGGCCGCCCGTTGCTGTGGCTGCACCGGGCCCGGGCTGACCGGCGGCACCGGCCTCCCCGGCTGACGCGCCGGATCCGGGCTGCTGCCGGGCTGGTTCGGGTACGGCCACCGGGTCACTCGCCGCGCTCCCGGGCCCGGTCTGCTGTGCTGCTGCACCTTTTGGCCCCGGCACGGTTTGGGCGGCGGCCACGCTGCCGGCGGCCGAAGGCTGGGAATTGCCGGTGGGTGCCGGGGCAACTGGCGGTGCAGGAACCGGCGAGCCGGGAACCGCAGCCGCGGGCGAGGGTGTGGTGGCTGTAGGTTGCGGCGAGGTGGTCTGGGTACCGGAGCCAAGCAACCCCTGCACCAGGCTGCCTGCTGCAGGCAGCCCTGCGGCAGCGGTAATATCGACATCCGGCTCCCCCGGGCCGGGGCTGCCGTTTGCTGCCTCTGATGCGGGAACCCCCGCGGAGAGGACCAGTACTGCCCCGATTGCTGCAGCCGCTGCGCCGCGTCGGAGTCCCCCATGGATACCGGTCCGGGACTGTGAAAGTTCGGACCTGTAATCAACCATAGTCATCGACCCTAGCCACATCCGGGGGTGAAATGAAAGTCGGCAGCGGCCCTATGGGACCCGGTTCAGGGGCGTCGCGGCCCGCTGAACAGGGACGACGTTCAGCTAAGAATCCTGCGGATCTGTTCCCGGGTGTCGGCCACAACGGCCGCCAGTCCGTTGCCGGCGACCCATCCCCCCACCACGGCGAGACCGTCGAGCTGGGCACAGGCTTTCCGCACACCCGCTACCCGTGCCCTGTGACCGACCGCGGCGAACGGCAAGGCCCCCTGCCACCTGACCACGTCCCAGCCGATGACGTCCTCCGCCAGTACTGGCACACCCAGAAGCGCGGACGCGTCGTGCAGCGAGGCCTCCAGAAGCCCGGCGTCGGTGGATGGCCCGGGCGTGCGGGAGGCAGACCCGTCGACGCGCCCGTAGGAGAGGCGGAGGACATGCGTGCCCGGCCCTGCTGCCGCGGCCAGCCAGTCCCACTTGGCGGTGGCATGCGTGAGAGCTTTGGCCTCGATGCCCGGGGTCTGCGGGGCAACCAGGATCCCGGTACCCCGCGGCCTGCGGTCCAGTTCCGGAACGTCCACCACAAGCGTCACGAGCCTGACGTCAGGTCCGGCTTCCGGTCGCTTCCCGGCCAGTCCGGGCACCGACTCCTCCAGCAGCCCGACGGCGGCGGGGCCGTCGAGCGCCACCACCAGCAGGCCGGCGTCGTACGTTTGCTGTCCGGATGTGATGCGCCAGCCCGCAGGGATCCGGACGACGGCGTCCACGCGTGACCTGTCCAGCAGCGTTACGCCGCGGTCCCGCAGGTCGCTGATTAACGCGGAGATCAGGGCGTGCATCCCCCCTTCAAGCCCCGCAACGGCGGAGCCTGCCGGGGCAGCCGACGGCGGAAC
>DATCNU010000054.1:0-4141 GCA_036565085.1 Arthrobacter sp. | reverse complement strand
AGGCCCTCGCTGAGTTGCGGATCCGTCACGGGCTCCCCGCCGGCCAGCAGCAATCAGACAGAGCCCGGCCCTGGCCGGACAGTGTCCACGTCGGAAACGTGCAGCAACCACGCGGCTGAGGCCCGTGATCTGAAGATATCGACCCATATCTTTAGTCCGTCTCCGTCCGTGCCTTGATGGCGCGGCGCATCCGATGTGGAAAGTGCCCACGACGCATCTCAGACCGGCCTACGTCTCCGAGTATCAGACTGAAAATCGTGATGCTCTCGAGATGCTTCCGAAGGTCAGTCTGCGGGCGCCGGCTGGCACGACTGAGCGTTCAGCTAATACTGAGGATGAAGGATGTCAGTGTCCAGGCGCGCCAAGGATGCTCTCATCTGTTGACGCGGGTTTTCTCCGGCTGTTCCATGTGAGGACCGGAGCGCAATATCTTTCGCCGGCCTGCTCGCTAATGCACGGAATTGGACAAAGGACCGGACACAGATGACATATGAAGTGGCTGTATGGATAGGCAGAATCATTCCGATACTTTGCTTGGTCGGAATCGGCACGTTTGTGTATGTAGTATCGAAGCGCAGGGCGCCGACTTCCTATCCCCCCGGCTCGGGAATACGGTTCTTCGACCGAGATGGAAACGAAGTTACCGGGCGAAGGCGCATCGTCATGACGAGCCTGATGGTCCTTGGACTGATCGCGCTCTTGGTTGCCGCGGTTCTCCCTTGGCTCTGAGCGGTGACCGCAACGAAACATCGAGCGGGCACTGCGCCCAGAGACCGATTCTCCTGAAAGCATGCCCTCGAAAGTGACCGACGGAATCCGGGGTTCCCTTAGGGGATATGGGGGCTCCGACTCCGCGAGTGTCCCAGTGCAAGCGCCAACTGGTGTCTGAGGTGCTCGATTTCTGCGGAGAGCTCGCGGTTCCGCTCCAGCGATGCGCTGAGACGGGCGCGCAGGGACTCCGTGCTGGCGCTGCTTCGGCTTGCTCGGGGCGGTCGGGGTCGGTCATCGCGCAGTCCGATAATGACGGTTCTCAGGTCGACCTGGGTGTAGAGCCAGGAGCGGGATACTCCGGCGGCAGCGGCTACTGCTTCGAAGGTGACGGGGCCGCCCTGATTTTGGAGTTCGCGCAGTGCGGCCACGGCTCTGGAGCGGGTGAGTTCGTGCCGGCGTTCCGCGGCTTGCCGGATGTGGCGGCTGTTATCCGCCCGCACGGTTGTCCTCCTCGTGTAGATGGCCAGGGTTTGCGTGCGTTTCGTTGTCGAGTGTTTGGATGATGCGGTCCAGGTTGCCGAGCACTCGGGTGTTCATTTCGGCCAGCCGCTGCTGGCCGCGGGCTTCGGCGGCGGAGATGATCTGCACGACCTGGGTCCGGTGTTCGCGGTGTTGTGGGAGGAAGTCGGCCGTGGTGATGAACATGGGACGGGTCAGGCACGCGTTGGCGTGCGGGCAGGTCTTCTGCACCGGGAGGCCGCAGTATCCGTTGGGCAGCGCCTGGGTCGCCCTGCCGAGGCGCTGTTTGGACCAGGCGGCCTCGGCCAGGGGCCCGTCTGGATCAAGTTCGACGACGCTGCCGGATGCGTTGACTTTCCGAGCGGCTTCCCAGTGCCGCCGGATGGTTGTGTCGTTGAGTCGGGCATAGTGGGCCGTCATCTGGTGGGAGTCGTGGTCCAGGATTCGGCGTACGACCTCCTGCGGGACGTCGAGGTTGATCAGTCTGGTGCCCAGCGTGTGGCGGAAACGGTGCGGGCTGACCACCGCAGGGGTGCCGTTTTCGTCGGTGACGCTGCAGTCCCTGACCCATCGCCGAAGGGCCGTGCTGTATGAGCTCGCGCTGAGGTGTCCTGAGCCGTAAACGTCCACCCGGTCATGGGCGAAAAGAAGTCGCGTCCCGGAGTTGCCCGTGCCGTTGACGTAGCTGATCTGCTCCGCGATGGCCCGTTCGAGTTCCTCATCGATGGGGACGAGCGCCTCGCGTTTCATCTTGTGGTTCAGATACCGCAGATACGGGGCACCGTCCTTGTCCCGAGTGATGCAGTCCTGGGTCAGGGCCACGGTGTCGCTGATCCGCAGCCCGCACCGGATCAGAATCAGGGTGATCAGTCGGTGATGCGGGCTGCCCATTTTGGCGAGATTTTCAGGGTTTTCCAGCTGGGCCATGACGTGTTCACTCAGGGCCCGGGGTTGCCGGACCGTCTCTTTGGGATAGTCCTCGGTATAGATCTGGGCCGTACTGGGCAGATCGGTCACCCATCCGTGGCGGCGCGTGGTGAGGAGAAACGTGTTGAACTGGCCGATCCGCATCCGGTGCGTCGTCGTCCCGGCCGTATGGGTGTGTAGATAAGCCAGAAACCCTTCGATCACCTCCCGGTCTATGTCGGCGGTGCCGGTGACTGGGATCCTCGTTGAATCCAGAAAGGCGTTGAAGCTCTCCACGGCCTTGGTTCCCAGCACCGCGGACTCAACCGTTAAGCCGGTAGTCAGCCGCCAGCGGGCCCATCGTTTGGCCAGCTGCTTCAACCAGGGCCGGGTGATGTTTTCGAAGTGGACCGTGACCTGGCTGCGGGCGACGATACCGAGGGCCCTGGCATGCCAGACATCCTTGGGAAAGTCGGTCTCCCACGGCGCGGCATCCAGGTAAGCCTTCCCGCGGGGGCCTGTCCGGACCGGCGGCAGGTCGTTTCGTGAGGGCAGGGGATGCAGGGTCGTCATATCGTCACCGTTCTGGAGGCGAACCAGCCCGCATCGGCCAGTGCGCGGCGGGCATCATCGCTGGAGATATGGGCATAGGTCTTGACCGTCGTCGTCAGGCTCGCATGGCCCAACAGTTTGGAGACCACCTCGATTGGGACGTTCTCCCGGAGCATCCGGGTGGCATACGTGTGCCGGAACCAGTGCGGATCAAACCCGATGCCCGTCTGCCGCCGGAGCCGCCGCACCAGGTCGTGGACGGCGGCATATGTGATGGCCTGCCCGTATGGCCGGCCCCACAGGTTGACGAAGACGTAGTCGGAATCCAGGTCACCGTATTCGACGTCGAGGTAGTCGGCATAGAGCCGGATCAGTTCGGCGGTGACGGGGACGGTTCGCGAATGGGGCGACTTTGCGCGGGCACCATTGGTGTTATCGCGCCGGCGGACAGTGATTTCCCGTTCGGCCACAGCGATGTCCTCATGCGGAGCCCCAGGGCCTCGCCGATCCGGATACCCGCGTCATGGAGCAGCGCGAACAGCAGCCGGTCCCGGAGGTGCTCGCACGAATCCAGAATGCTTTGGACCTCTTCGGGGGCCAGTAGGCGGGGAATCCTTGCCGTCACGGGAAGCTTCACCACCCGGCGCTGTTTCGCGGCACCCTTGCTGATGTGGTGCAGGAAGGGCTTCCACCCTCCTGAGCGGGCGCCGGGGTCCCAGCACGTGACCAGCTCGCCCAGGTCAAGGCCATGGCGGGCAGCATGCTGATAGAAGATCGACACGGTGGAAAGCTTGCGGTTCACCGTCGCCTCACCGCAATGGTGCCCGATCGTCGGAAGCACGGAAAAGACCTGGCCACGCATGTCCGGCGGACGTCGCAGCCACCGGATGAACGCCCCCACGTCTTCCAGCTTCACCGACTGCCAGTCAAGCCCATATTCGTCCAGAAAAACGAACCAGTCCTTCAAATCGTGGGCGTGGGCCTTGATCGTGTTCGGTGACCGCTCCGTCTCGGCCAAATACCGCAGATACCGCTCCGCCGATACCACCACGCCGGTCACGCCGACCACTGTGTACGACACCGCATTGCTTGCCGGATCCAACACCTTCGATACCCGCATCGCCGCTCCCGTCAGCTGCCTCTTGGACGGACAAGACGTTACCCATCCACAACGAAGCAACCAGAGCCCCAACACCCCGTGAACTACATGACGGACAGCCCACGGATGACTGAAGATATCGTTCGTTTTTGACGCACGACACCAGGGGTCGAGCAACGGCAAGAAGGTCTCCTCGCTCGTGGGCGGGATGGTCGCCGGCGCGGACTCGATTGATGACATGGCCGTGCTGCGTCACGGCGGGATGGACCGGATCTTCGACTCGTGTTATGCCCCGTCGACGTTGGGCTCGTTCCTCGGATCGTTCACCTTCGGACACGTCCGTCAGCTGGACGC
>DATCNU010000053.1:0-14126 GCA_036565085.1 Arthrobacter sp. | reverse complement strand
GAGAATGACGAGCGCCGCCACCACGAGGTTGACCCCCGCTTTCCCAGCGTCATTTTTGGCTTGCGGTTGCGGGCGTTGCACGAGGTCACGGTCCCATTCTGCCCCAGAGCGGTCACCCGTTGACGGAGCGAACCAAGGCTCGCTGCAGTCATTAGCTGATCGGCGTTCCCCGGGATCGCCGGGGCGCTGCCGGGGCGCCGGAACGCTCAGGCGTGCCCGCACCGTTCCGGCGACCCGGGGGCCTATTGCTGAGCCGTTTCCGTAAGACGTGACCTTCACCTGCTAAAGTGGTGTTGAAATTCCAACACTCCATGTTCGCATAGCTACTAATGCGCATGGCCACGACTTCCCGGGAGCAATATGGACCTGTCACCGTCCTTCAAGGCCTATGACGTGAGGGGCCTCGTCGGCGTTTCCATCAGCGAGGAAAGCGCCGAAGCCGTGGGCGCCGCGTTTGTGGACGTGCTGGGTCTGTGCGGCCAGACCATCGCCTGCGGGGGGGACATGCGGCCCTCTTCACCTGGCTTCAGCGGCGCCTTTGCGGCGGGCGCTGCCCGGCGCGGTGCGGACGTGAAGTCCCTGGGCCTTATCTCCACCGATGAGCTTTACTACGTGTGCGGCGCCCTGGACATAGCCGGGGCCATTTTCACCGCGAGCCATAACCCCGCGGAATACAACGGGATCAAGATGGCCAAGGCCGGTGCCGTGCCGGTTTCCTCCGAAACCGGGCTCACGGCCATACGGGACCTGGCCCAGCAGTATGTCGACCGCGGGATCCCCGCAGCCGCGGCCAAGGGCACCGTGTCCACGCTTGACGTGCTCGCGGGTTACGCCGAAAAGCTCCGCTCGCTGGTGCCCTTGAATGCCGTCCGGCCGCTCAAGGTGGTGGTGGACGCCGGCAACGGCATGGCGGGCCTGACCGTTCCCGCGGTCCTTGGGGACCAGTTCCACCCTGCGTTGCCGCTCACTGTTGTGCCGCTGTACTTCGAGCTCGACGGGACGTTCCCCAACCATCCTGCCAACCCCCTTGAGCCGGAGAACCTCCGCGACCTGCAGGCCGCCGTCATCGCCCACGGCGCCGACATTGGGCTGGCCTTCGACGGCGACGCCGACCGCTGCTTCGTGGTCGACGAGAACGGAAGGCCAGTGACGCCGTCGGCCGTTACGGCATTGATTGCCGTCCGGGAGATCCGCCGCGCCCAGGCCGCCGGGGAAGCCGAGCCGGTGATCATCCACAACCTGATCACCTCGCGCGCGGTGCCGGAAATTGTTGCCGCGACGGGCGGACGGCCGGTCCGGACCCGGGTGGGGCATTCCTTTATCAAGGCTCGGATGGCCGAGGAGGGCGCCGTGTTCGGCGGCGAACACTCGGCCCACTACTACTTCCGCGACTTCTACAACGCGGACACTGGCATGCTTGCCGCCATGCACGTCCTGGCCGCCCTCGGCGAGCAGGAGCGGCCCTTGTCCGAACTGGCCCGCGAGTTCGACCCGTACGCGGCCAGCGGCGAAATCAACTCATCCGTGGACGGCGTCGACGGCAAGGTGGCGGACGTGCGGGCCAGCTACGCGAACGGTGCCGTATTCGATGAACTCGACGGGCTCAGCGTCAGCAGCGAGGCCGGGGACTGGTGGTTCAACCTGAGGGCCTCCAACACGGAGGAACTGCTGCGGCTTAACGTCGAAGCCGCCGACTCCGCCACCATGGCCCACGTGCGCGACGCCGTCCTGCAGCAGATCCGGGCCTAGCGGCCCAGCACCACGTTCACCGGTTCCTCGCCCGCCAGCAGCAGCGAGATCTGCTGCCTGACCAGCCGGACCATCCGCGGGAACATCGCCGAGCTCGCCCCGCCCACGTGCGGAGTGATGAGCACGCCGGGAGTGGTCCACAGCGGGTGGCTGGCCGGCAGCGGCTCGGGGTCGGTGACGTCCAGGGCCGCCCGCAGCCGCCCGGACGACGTCTCGGCCCGCAGGGCATCCGTGTCCGCCACCGGGCCTCGGGCCACATTCACCAGCAGCGCTCCGTCCGGCATCGCGGCCAGGAACTTCCGGTCCACCAGCTGGTGTGTGTGCTCACTCAGGGGGACGCTGACCACCACGATGTCGTGCAGCGGCAACTGTTCGTACAGCGCGTCGATCCCGTGGATCCGGCCCCGCTCGTCGTCGCGTTCCCGGCTGGCCATCCGCGTCACGTGGGCTTCGAACGGCAGGAGCCTGGCCTCGATGGCCTTCCCCACTCCCCCGTAGCCCACCAGCAGCACGCGCCGGTCCGCGAGGCTGGGCCGCTGGCTGTTGTCCCACGTCCCGGACGCCTGGTTCCGGGCAAAGTCTGGCATCCCGCGCTGGCTGGCGATCATGATGCCCAACGCGAGTTCCGCCGTCGACGTCTCGTGGACCCCGGCCGCGTTGGCGAAAAAGCAGCCGCCCGGCAGAACTGCAGCCACGCCGTCGTACCCGATCGACTGGCTCTGCACCAGCCCCACCTCAATGCTGTCCAGCGCGGCCAGGGCCGCAGGCTTGCCCATGTAGGGCGGCACCAGCAGGTCGAAACGGCCCGACGGCGGCGGGCCGCTGAGGTCCCACAGGACAAACTCGACGCCGGCAATCGGCTCGAGCGCGTCCAGCATCTTCCGGTCGGGCAGGGCCACCCGCAGCGGCGCGCTCACGCGGCCACCACGATCTTGACGTTGGCGGCACCCAGTGCGTCCTCGATCTCCCGGGGCGGCGGCGCGTCCGTCACCAGCACGTCCACGGCGTCGAAGGCGGCGAGCCGCGCCAGCGCGTACCGCAGCATTTTCTGGTGCGTTGCCACCACCACCACCTGTTCAGCTGAGTCCATAAGGGCGATCTTAGTGGCGCGCTCCACGTCCCGCTCAATGTAGAACGCCTCGTCGTGGAGCCCGCTGACCCCGATAAACGCCGTTTTGGCCCGGAGGCCGGCGGCGGCGCTCACCGTCATGGGACCGTTGAACGCCTGGCTGTCCAGGAGCAGCTCACCGCCGAGGCAGATGGTCCGCGCCGCCGTCAGCTGCAGGCAGCGCTGGATGGCGGGCGCGGAGTGCGTGATGATGGTGCCCGCGAACGTCGGCGGCAGCTCCAGAGCAATTTGGTACGTGGTGGTCCCGGCGTCCAAGATGATGGCGTCCCGCTCGCCGATCATGGACACGCAGGCCCGGGCCACCCGCTGTTTGGCGTCAGCATCCTCCCGGACCCGGGCCGCGAAGTCCGCGTTCTGCCCGCTGGCGTTGACGGCGCTGACGCCGCCGTGGACCACTCGCACCAGCCCCTTTTGGGACAGCACGCGGGTGTCCCGGCGCACCGTCATGTCCGAGACCGCGAACGTTTCGGCGAGGTCCATCGTGGAGATGAAGCCCCGCTGCTCGAGCTGGTCCAGGATGGTGCGCTGGCGGGGCGTCAACGGCGCCTCTTTCGGTGAGCTGCTCATATCCCCTTCTCCTGCTTCCCTTAACCGGGCGAATTTGGCCTGCCAGGGTGTTGCAATTCCAACACAAATCTACTCAGTGGCTGAGCCCGGCACCGGCATTCGTCAGCTCTACGGGGCGTCCTTCGATGATGGAGCGCTCGGCCGCCAGGCCCATGCGCACGGACTGCAGGCCGTCGGCAACCGTAACTTCCACCGGCCCGTCACCCAGGATGGCCTTGCGGTAGCCAAGGTGTTCATAGTACGTGGAGCCGTGGTGGGCGCCGGCAGCGAGGACGGTCTCGTCCACCGGAACCTCGTGCATTTCCGGCCCCAGCGGCGAGCGCGGGCTGAATTCCACCGTCGCCTCGGCCTCGTCGCCCTCGATCCAGTGGTTGGCTGCCACCGGGATGAGGGTCTCGATCTTGGCGGCGTCGCCCACAATGGAGATCCGCTCCTGGAACTTGGAGCCCTCGGCGAACATGGACAGCTCCAGCATGGCCCGGCGCCCGCCCTTGAAGTCCACAATCACGTAGGCGTTGTCGATCATGTCCGACACCCTGCCGTTGTACACCTCGTCCATGTGGTTGACGTCGTGGCCGCCGCTGGCGTAGACGCGGACGGGTTCGTCCTGCAGGATCAGCCGCATCAGGTCAAAGAAGTGGCAGCATTTCTCCACCAGCGTGCCTCCGGTCCGCTCCGTGAAGCGGTTCCAGGCGTCCACCTTGTGCAGGAAGGGGAAGCGGTGCTCCACGATGGAGAGCATGTACACGTTGCCGAGCCTGCCGCCGTGGGCTGCCTGGATGATCTCCTGCACCGGCGGCATGTAGCGGTACTCCATGGCAACCCACACCGGCGCGGTGTAGTCAGCTGCCAGCGCTTCAAGCTCGTCGACCTGTTCCGCTGTGGTGCACACGGGCTTTTCTACCAGCACGGGCAGGTTGGTGCCGCTCGCGAAGATGTCCTTGAGGATGGCCAGGTGCGTGTCGTTGGGGCTGGCGATCACCAAGGCATCCACCAGTCCGGACGCGAGCAGGTCCTGGTGGCGGGAGAAGGTCTGTACCTCGTAGCCGATTTCCGCAACGGTCTCCGCCAGCGATGACGATTGGGGATCGGATACGGCGGTGATGTGGCTTCCCGGGATCAGGGCAAGGTTCCGGACGTGTTCGCGGGCCATGTGGCCGGCACCGATAAGGCCGTAACGAATGGTCCGGACCGATTCCGCAGAAGGCAATGACATGAGCTGCTCCGTTTCTCTACGTTGAGTGTGGGACCGCGGCGTTGCATCCCAAACAGAACTATACAGAAAGTGTTGTTATTCCAACATAGCGTGTGTATATTTCTTCAGTACAAGCCGACTACAACGAGGTGGAACGTGTCCCAACCGTCAACCGGAACCCTGCTCTTTATAGGCTCCGCCACCCTGGACTCCATAGCCCTGGTTCAGGAATATCCCGCTGCAGACAGCCGCACCGTCGCCACAGACTTTACGACGGCGGGAGGCGGGCCGGCTGCCACCGCCGCCGTTGCTGCCGCCAGGGCAGGCGCGCAGGCCGCTTTCGCCGGAGTCATCGGCACCGACGAGGAAGGCGACCGCATCATCAGCGGTCTGCAGGCTGAAGGCGTGGACACCTCAGCCGTGGTCCGCGATCCCGGCGTCAAAACCGGAGCCAGTGTCATCGTGGTCAGCAAGGCCACCGAAAGCCGCGCCATCGTCACCCGCCCGGTGCCGCCGGTCAGCTTCCCGGCCGAGGGGCGCTTCCGCGAACTCCTGGAAGCCGCGGCGTGGGTGCATGTGGACCATCTGGGCTGGAATGCCGTCGCCAACCTCCCCGGGCTCAACAACGGCAACCTGAACCTCAGCGTGGACGCCGGCAACCCCATCCCGTCCTTCAGTCCGCGCGGCGTCGCCCTGTATGTCCCCACCATCGAACGGCTCCGCGCCGGCTACGGCGACCACCACAGTGTTGCGGCGCTGCTCCAGAAAGCCATCGACGACGGCGCCTCCGCCGTCGTCGCGACCGCCGGGTCCGAAGGGGCCTGGGTCAAAACGGGCCACACCGACGCTGTGCACGTGCCCGCGACGCCCGCCACCATCGTGTCCACCCTAGGCGCCGGCGACGTCTACCACGGCGCCCTGCTCGCCGCCGTGGCCGCCGGCCTGCCGCTGGTGGACGCGGCAGCCTTCGCCGGCCGCACCGCAGCCGCCTCCTGCGGGCGACTGGACGGCCGCTCCGGCATCCCGCACCAGAACATCACCCCCGCCTTTGCCTCCAACCACACCCCTAGCTGAAAGAAGCAGCCCATGACCTCCACCGATCTTTCACCCCTGCAGCGCCCGTCAGGCGCCTTCGCGATGCTCGCCGTCGACCAGCGCGAGGCGATGCGCAACATGATCGCCGAGCACACCGACCAGCCCGTCACTGACCAGGACCTCCAGGATTTCAAGCTCCAGGCAGCCAAGATTCTCACTCCTTATGCCTCCGGTGTCCTGATTGACCGCCAGTTCGCCCTGGACCAGGCCATCGAGGACAACGTGGTGGACCCCGGCTGCGGACTCATCGCCTCGGCCGACCACTTTGAATCCGCGCACGGCGAACTCGTGGGCGAAGTGACCATCGACCGCCTGGTGGACCCGCACAAGTACAAGGCCCTCGGCGTCAAAGCACTCAAGCTGCTGGTGCTGTACCGCCCGGACGAGCCTGCCGAAGGCCGCGTGGCCATGGTCCGCGAATTCGTGGAGATCTGCCGGTCCGCCGGGCTCATCAGCATCATCGAGCCCGTTTCCCGCAAACCGCTCTCCGGCGATGACTTCGACTGGAACGCAGGCATCCTCGCCGCCGCGCAGGAACTGGGCAGCCTCGGCGCGGACCTCTACAAGGCCGAGGTTCCCTTCCACGGCCAGGCCCCCGAAGCCGACGTGCGCGCAGCCTGCGCCGACCTGACCCGGGCCATGGACGGCCCGTGGGTGGTCCTCTCCTCCGGCGTCCCCGAGGATGTTTTCCCCGACGCGGTCCGGTGGGCCTGCCTCGAAGGCGCCAGCGGCTTCCTCTCCGGACGCGCCGTCTGGGCGTCCTGCATCGGCGCCCCCGACGTCATCGAATCCCTCTCCACGGACGCCGTCCGGCGGCTGCAACGCCTCTGCGCCGTGGTGGACGACGTGGTCTCGTCGCAAAAGACCAGGGCATGAGCAGTCCCGACGCGCCAAGCGCTTCCTGGTGACAGCCATTCCGTAGGCAACAAGCAAGGCACAGCAAAACACTCAACGAGGAGAATATTGTGAGTCAGATTTCACGCAGGCAGGCCATCGCGATTCTCGGAGCCCTGGGCTTCGGAGCAACTGCGGCAGCATGCGCCGGACCCGGCGGCACCACGGCGCCAGGCGGCGCCACCGGACCCGCCGCACCCGCCACCGGCGCCATCACGGGCAAGGTCTCGTTCGCCCACTGGCGCGGTGAGGACAAGGCGGTGTTCGACGAACTCATCAAGCGCTTCGCGGCACTGCACGACGGCGTGGAGGTGGTCCAGGACATCTCCACCTCCAACGACTACAACGCCCAGGGCCTGCAGAAGGTCCGTGGGGCCGCCATCGGCGACGCATTCGCCACCTTCCGCGGTGCTCAATTCAAGAACTTCAGCGAGGCTGGAATCTACACCGACCTCAAGGACAGCAAGGCCGTTGGTAACTACCAGAAGGGACTGCTGTCCGCCGGCCAAAATGGAAACAGCCAACTGGGACTTCCGTATCAGGTAGTGTTCCCCATGCCCATGGCCAACGTGGACCTCTTTGACAAGGCCGGCGCAGAGATCGCCCCCAAGAACTGGGACGGCTTCCTGGCCATGTGCGAGAAGCTGGCATCTACCGGTGTCATCCCCATTTCCTGGCCGGGCGGCGACGTCGGTAACGGCGGCCAGCTGTTCAACTGCATGATCGCCAACAACGCCCCCGTGGACGACATGTGCGCCCAGATCGAGCAGGGCAAGCTCAAGTGCACCGACGACTGGTTCCTGAAGATGCTGGGACAGTACAAGGACCTGGCCCCGTTCGTTCAGCCCAACGCCACCGGCACCGCCGTGGAACCGGCACAGAACCTGTTCTCCCAGGGCAAGGCCGCCATGCTGGCCACCGGTTCCTACCACATCGCCGCCGTGCGGGGACTCGGCGCCAAGTTCCCCATCGACCTGGTGTTCCCCAACACCACCTCCGACGGCAACGGCAAATACGAGGGTGCCTACAACGCCACCTTCATCCTTGGCGTCAACTCGGCCAGCAAGAGCCAGGCCGCAGCGGCGGCCTGGCTCGACTTCCTCTCCGAGCCCGAGAATGCCGGCTACTACGCCAACCAGACCGCCCAGCACGTGTCAGTCGACAAGGTGGAGTACACCAACCCGGACCTGAAGCGGCTCAGCCCCTGGCTGCAGAAGAAGACGGCCCTCGCCGCCCGCTTCCAGTTCCAGAACCTCGACGTCCGCAACGCGGTGGAAGCCAGCGCCACGGCCGTCATCTCTGGCACCAGCCCGGAGCAGGCAGCCGCTGCCGCCCAGAAGATTGTTGACGAACGGCTATGAGCACCCACATCAAAATGGCTGCCAAACGGAAGGCCCCGGACAGCCGCACCGAAACCGACGCCGCCAAGGTGCGCCGCCGCTCCCCCACCCGGGTGAATCCGGCACTGTACCTCTTCCCTCTGCCCGCCGTCGCCGTCGTCGCCTTTTTCCTGGTGATGCCCACGCTGCAGGCCTTCCAGTACGCCATCACGGACTGGAACGGCTTCTCGGCGGCATTCAACTACGTGGGCCTGGACAACTTCGTCCGTGCCTTCACCAAGGACTCGCTCTTCACCAACGCGCTGACGAACAACCTGAAGTTCGTGCTGCTGGTGGTGATCGCCCAAACGGCGTTCTCGCTGGTCCTGGCACTGCTCCTCACCAGGAACTCACGCGGCAGCATCCTGCTCCGGGCACTGTTCTTCTTCCCCACCATCCTGTCCTCCGTTTCCGTGGCCTTCATCTGGAAGTTCATCTACGACCCCAACTTCGGCCTGGCCAACGCGGTCCTCAGAACCGTGGGGGTGGACGGCGGCGCCTACCTCGGCAACGACGTCCAGGCTCTCTACTGGGTGGCTGTAACACAGGTGTGGTTCCATTCCGGCCAGATGATGGTGGTCTATATCGCGGGGCTGCAGGCCATTCCCAAGGAACTCTACGAAGCGGCCGAAATGGACGGCGCCAACAAATGGCAGCAGTTCAAGTCCATCACCTGGCCGTTCGTGGCCCCGGCAACGTCCATCGTGGTGGCCTACACCACCGTCCAATCGTTCAAGGCGTTCGACCTGATCCTCGGTATCGCGGGCAACCCGCCCAAGGCCGCCCTGGACATCCTGTCCACCCGCATTTACAGCACCTTTGCCAACTCGGAGTTCGGTTACGCCGCCGCCCAGTCGATCATCTTCATGGCGATGATCGCCCTGGTCACCTGGCTGCAGCGCCGACTCCTCCGGCTGACCCCGAAGGGGGAATAGCAGCATGCTCGCCTCACTAAGCCGCCGCGCCATCCTGGCCATCTATGCGGTCATCATCATCGTTCCGCTGACCGTGGTGGCATTCGGCAGTTTCAAATCCACGCAGGAACTGTTCGCCGGGCCATTCAGTCTGCCCCATTCCCTCTCCCCCGACAACTTCGCGGAAGTGGTGGGCGGCCAGAACCTGGGCTCATCCTTCATGAACAGCGCGATCGTCACGGGCATCTCCGTGCCGCTCACCCTCTTCCTGGCCAGCCTGGCCGGCTACGCCGTATCCCGGCTGAAGGGGTTTATGTCCTGGGCCATCTTCGGGTTCCTGGTCCTGGGCATGGCCATCCCGGCGCAGGCCAACATGGTGCCGCTCTATGTGCTCTTCGGCCGGCTTGGCCTGCTGGACAGCCTGGCCGGCCTGGTCGTGGCCAACGTGGTCTCCACGCTGCCCATCGCCGTGTTCATCCTGGGCGGGTTCATGCGGACCCTGCCCAAGGAACTCTACGAAGCCAGCTCCATTGACGGCAGCGGGCCGTGGAAGACCTACTCCTCCATCGCCCTGCCGCTCTCGGCACCCTCCATCGCCGCAGCCGCGATCTTCCTGTTTGTCATCCACTGGAACGAGTTGCTGTACCCGCTGCTGTTCATCCAGTCCCCCGGCAACCGCACCCTGCCGCTGGCGCTGCTGAGTTTCCAGGGCGAGTTCCAGACCAATTACCCGCTGCTGTTCGCCGGCGTGATCCTGGCATCCCTGCCCGTCGTCATCGCCTACGTTTTCCTGCAGCGGTACTTCGTTGCCGGTATCACCGCCGGAGCAAGCAAGGGATGAGGCACCAGCCATGACTGCTCCGGCGACGCCCTCCTGGACGGAGGACCGCTCCGCCCGTCCGGCGGTGCCGGACCTCCACCAGCCCAACGAAAGGCAACATACGTGAACCTGAAATCAGCCCGACACCTGGTGAATGGAACCTGGCACACGGCCGGCAGTTCCAAGGACGTGACCGACCCCGGAAACGGCAGCACGGTTGGCGAAGTGGCCTGGGGCACCGCCGAAGACGCCACTGCGGCCGCAGACGCCGCGGCCGACGCCTTCGGTTCCTGGTCCCGGACCACCGCGCGCAACCGGGCAGACCTGCTCCGGAACGCCGCCGACCTGCTGGCCGAACGCCGCGACGAACTGGCCCACACCCTAGCCCTGGAAGCCGGAAAACGGCTCCCGGAAGCCCAGGGTGAGGTCGACTTCTCGGTGGAATACTTCCGCTGGTTCGCCGAGGAAGCCCGCCGCTCCACCGGCACCGTCAACCCGCCCGAACTCCACGGCCGGCGCCACCTCAGCCTCCGCAAACCCATCGGCGTGGCACTGAGCCTCACCCCATGGAACTTTCCCGTATCCATCCAGGCCCGCAAGCTCGCCGCAATGCTGGCCGCAGGCTGCACCGTGGTGGGCCGGGTGTCCGAAAAGGCGCCGCTCGCCGCCACCGGCCTGTTCGAGGTCCTGCACGACGCCGGGTTCCCCGCCGGCGTCGTCAACCTGGTTCACGGACCCTCGCGCGAAATCACCGCAGCCCTGCTCCAGCACCCCGCCGTGCGGGCCGTCAGCTTCACCGGATCCACCGGCGTGGGCCAGCAGATCATGGCCTCCGCCGCAGAACGCGTGGTCCGTCCGCTGCTTGAACTGGGCGGCAACGCACCGTTCATCGTCTTTGAGGACGCGGACCTGGACGCAGCCGTCGACGGCGCAGTCCTGGGCCGGCTCCGCAACACCGGCCAGTCCTGCGTGGCCGCCAACCGGTTCCTGGTCCAGGACAGCATCGCCGAGGAATTTTCGCAGAAACTGGCGGCGCGGTTCGACGCCATGAGCATCGGCCACGGCGTTCCCGACGACGGTTCTGACGTTCCGGACCTCGGCCCCATGATCGACGCCGATCGGGTGGCCGCCGTCCAGGCCCTGGTGGACGACGCCCTCGCGCGCGGCGCCCGCCGCGTCACGCAGCGGACCGATGTTCCGGCGCGCGGCGCGTTCATGGCTCCCACACTGCTCACGGACGTCCCCGACGACGCACCCCTGATGAGCGAAGAAGTGTTCGGCCCGGCGGCCGGCGTCGTGACCTTCACCTCGGACGAGGACGCCATCCGCAAGGCGAACGCCACCGAGATGGGCCTCGCCGCGTACCTCTGGAGCCGCGATCCCAAGCGCGCCTGGGACATCCCCGAACGCCTGGAAGCCGGCATCGTGGGGGTCAACGATCCCCTCCCCTCCGTGGCCTTCGCCCCCATGGGCGGCGCCAAGCAGTCCGGCCTGGGCCGCGAAGGATCAAGCCTTGGGCTCGAGGAGTTCGAGGAGGTCCAGTACGTGGCCTGGAAACCGTAAATGCTGACCACCGGGTTGGTGCTGGGCGCCGTCGTCATGGGAGCCGGGATGCAGCGCATCACCGGCATGGGCTTCGCGCTGGTGGCTGCTCCCTTCCTGGTCCTGCTCCTTGGCCCGGTGGAGGGGGTGGTGCTGGTGAACCTCTGCGGCGCCGTGACAGCGGGAGCCATCATCTTCCGGGTGGTGCGGGACATCGACTGGAAGCGGTACGCGGCATTGGCGGCGTCGGCGCTGCTGGGGATCATCCCGGCAGCCTTCGTGATCCGGCTCATCCCGCCGGCGGTCCTGGAGATCTCCATCGGGGTGCTCCTCGCCGTCGGGCTCACCATTTTGCTTGGCCTCAAGTCCGCCACGCTCACTCCACGCCGCCGCTACCTTTTCACGGCCGGCGGCCTGAGCGGGTTTATGAATACGGCGGCCGGGGTGGGCGGGCCTGCCGTCAGCATGTACTCCATCGCCACCCGGTGGCAGCACAAATCCTTCGCTGCCACCATGCAACCGTACTTTTTCACCATCGGCGTGTTCTCCCTGATCTCCAAAGCCCTCACTGCCCCGGCGACGTTCCCCGCGCTGCCATGGGGAATGTGGGTGGCCGTCGCCGTGGCCTGCCTCGCAGGCCTGGTGCTGGGCGACGTCGCTGCCCGGTTCGTACCGGCCCGGACCGCCCAGGTCCTGCTGATCGTCCTGGCGTACCTCGGAGCGGCCGCCACCATCATCCGCGGCGTGCTCGATGTCGTCGGCTAACAGCCGCTGCTGCACCCATCCCATCAACGAACCACCAACGAAAGGGCGGCTATGACAGTCGTTTCCCCACAAGAAAACCTCCTGCGCGTGTCCACCATAAAGGGCGAGAGCGTCTCCCTGACGATTGATGTGGGCGTTCCGGTGACCATCCAGCTCGAAGTAGGAGACCAATGCAACTGCGGGGGCGCTGCCCGTGGCGCAGGCGCATACACAGATTCCGACTTCGGCACTCACTAATTAGGCATCATTCTCAATTGCACCCGCACCATGGAGAGGAATTAACATGACGTGGCTGGACAGTGCCGCTCACGCACGATGGCTCGAGGCCGAAACCGATCGGCTGATCAATTTCGCCGCGGGGTCAAAAGTGCCCACCGGATTCGGCTGGCTCGACAACAACGGCGCGGTGTTCACCGACAAGCCGACCCACCTCTGGATTACTGCGCGCATGATCCATAGTTTCGCCGTCGCTGCCCTGATGGGACGACCTGGTGCTGCGGCACTCGTCGACCACGGCATCACTGCGCTCAACGGAGTCTTCCACGATGATGAGTTCGGCGGCTGGTATGCCGAGGTAGACGGGAATGGACCGGTAAACGACAACAAGTCCGGCTACCAGCACTCATTCGTGATGCTCGCTGCTGCCAGCGCCGTTGCGGCCAAGCGCCCGGGCGCCAGGGAATTGCTCGACGAGGCGCTGCGAATCGCTGACACAAAGTTCTGGGACCACGACGCCGGCATGTGCTTCGACTCCTGGAACCGGGAGTTCACGGAAACCGAAGCCTACCGTGGTGGGAACGCGAGCATGCACTCCGTCGAGGCGTACCTCATCGTCGCCGATGTGACCGGGGAGAACCGCTGGCTCGAGCGGGCCCTCCATATCGCCGAGGTGCTCATCCACGAATTTGCGCGCAACAACAACTACCGGGTTTTCGAGCACTTCGACCCGGAGTGGAACCCCATGCCGGAGTACAACACCGATGACCGGGCCAGCCAGTTCCGCGCGTACGGCGGAACCCCCGGCCACTGGGTTGAGTGGGCACGCCTGCTCCTGCATGTCCGTGCCGGGCTCGAAGCCCGCGGCATGGAGGTTCCACCCTGGCTGCTGGACGATGCACGGGGCTTGTTCGACGCCGCCATTCGCGACGCCTGGGAACCGGACGGTCATCCGGGATTTGTTTACACCGTCGACTGGGAAGGCAAGCCGGTTGTCACCACCCGCATCCGCTGGGTTCCCGCCGAGGCAATTGGAGGCGCGGCAGCCCTCTACATCGCCACCGGCGACAAGAAGTATGCGGACTGGTACGAGCGAATCTGGGACCACGCCCGCGTCTGGTTCATCGACTACGAGCACGGGTCCTGGAAGCAGGAACTCGACGAGAACGGCAATGTCACCTCGACCGTGTGGTCCGGCAAGGCGGACATCTATCACCTCTGGCACTGCCTGGTGGTCCCGCGACTTCCACTGGCACCAGGGCTTGCTCCAGCAGTCGCGGCCGGCCTGCTGGATGCACGGCTTGCTGCGTCCAGGTAACACGAGAAACCTGCGGCCCCTGATTTCGCGGGTCCTGCGGAAAGCCGCTATTTAGACACCCAGCAACCCAGAATAGGCGACCATATTGGTCACCTATTCTGGGTTGTACGGACGCCTCCTTCAGGGCACCCTCCGACCCACCCGCCCTCCGACCCACCCGCCGGGACCTGCTCGATGAGCTGTTCCGCGAGGACGGACAATCGCTGGGCGCCATGGAAGCCCGCCTCGGGATCGCCAAGCACCTCAAGCTGCTCGAGGAAGCCGGACTGGCGGTCACCCGCCGTCGGGGCCGCCAAAAGCTGCACTTCCTGAACCAGGTGCCTATCCGCCTCATCCACGACCGCTGGTTGATCAAATACGCACTGCCTTGGATCTGGTCCTTGCCGCGTCCACGCTGGGGCAGCCCCGCCCGTGTTGCCCGCTGGTCATGTCTGAAGGGCCGGCGCGGAGCATAAAGGGAAGTCATCAGAAAAGGGATGAGCAGCCGAAAAGACCCACGATGGCAACTGGCACAGCCGACCATCTTACGAGACGGAGGCCGTA
>DATCNU010000052.1:0-40781 GCA_036565085.1 Arthrobacter sp. | reverse complement strand
CAGTAGCAAAAGGCAGCGGTTGGCCGATGCTCTCCATCGTGGAGGCCAGTAACACTGACACACCGCAGATATTGGAAGGACACAAGTGGCTAACAACACTCGTGCTCGCCGTACAGCACGCCTCTCGCGTGCACTCGGCATCGCTCTTACCCCCAAGGCCGCCAAGTACATGGAGCGCCGCCCGTACGGCCCCGGTGAGCATGGCCGTGCCCGCAAGAAGCAGGACTCCGACTACGCCGTACGTCTGCGCGAAAAGCAGCGTCTGCGCGCCCAGTACGGCATCCGCGAAGCACAGATGACCCGTGCCTTCGAAGAAGCACGCCGCACCAAGGGCCTGACCGGTGAAAACCTGATCGAGCTGCTCGAGATGCGTCTTGACGCCCTCGTGCTGCGCGCAGGATTCGCCCGCACCATCGCCCAGGCCCGCCAGCTCGTTGTGCACCGCCACATCATGGTTGACGGCATGCGCGTTGACCGCCCGTCGTTCCGCGTTGGCGAAGGCCAGCTGGTCCACGTCCACAGCCGCAGCGAAGCCATGGTTCCGCTCCAGGTTGCCGCAGCCGGCGCACACCGCGACGTCCTGCCCCAGGTTCCGGCCTACCTGGACGTCAAGCTTGACGCCCTGCAGGCACGCCTGGTCCGCCGCCCGAAGCGCTCTGAGGTTCCCGTGACCTGCGAAGAGCAGCTCGTCGTCGAATTCTACGCACGCTAATCCCAGCAGCGTATCCAGAGAAGCCCGTGGCAAGCGCCGCGGGCTTCTTTGTATGTAAGGTACTTGGGGGGCATCTGCGGATCGCAGGAAGACTGCGTGTGCTGATGGAACAGATCCACAGAATTTCGAGGAGATGAACGTCTATGACTGGTGGCGATATTGCCGGCCTGATCGCTGCCGGGGTGTTCGCGCTGCTGGTGCTGCTGCTTGCCGTGCCGATCCTGAAGCTCGGGAGGGTCTTTGATGAGGTCCGGACCTCCATCCGCTCGATCAGCGACGGCGCCACGCCCCTCATGGACGAGGTCACGGCTACGGTGTCCACCACCAACCAGCAGCTGAAGAAAGTGGACGGCATCGCCTCCAACGTTTCCGACGCCTCGGCGAACATCTCTGCGCTGTCCTCCCTGGTGGCGGCGACCGTCGGCTCGCCGCTGATCAAGGTGGCAGCCTTCAGCTACGGCGTCCGAACCGCCCTGGCCAACCGCAAGAAGCCCGCCGCCGGCCGTCGCAGCCGCTAAGCCACCCGGAGAACTGAACATGAAACGACTTGTCTGGATGGGCATCGGCGTCGCAATCGGAGTGATCGCGTTCCGCAAGGTGACTGAGGCCCAAGCCAACCTGGGGCCGGCCGGCCTGAACAGGGCCATGGGCCGGCTGACGGACGGCATCTATGACTTCGCGGACGCCGTGCGGTCCGGGATGCACGAACGCGAGACCGATCTGCGTGCCGCGCTCGGCATCGAATCCCAGGACCTGGCGGGCCGTTAGCCCGCAGTCGCGGGAGAATTAATCAGCAGCATCCGTTTACGGAACTGCCATCTGAATCAAACTGTCACGCGCCAGAACAAGCGTGAACCAAGAAGGGTAAGTAAACAGCTCATGAAGTCGCAGGAGATCACCAAGCGCTGGACCGACTTTTTCGTCAGCAAAGGCCACACCGCGGTGCCTTCCGCCTCCCTGGTCTCCAGCGACCCCTCCCTGCTGTTCACGGTTGCCGGCATGGTCCCCTTCATCCCTTATCTCACTGCACGCGAAGAAGCCCCCTACGCCCGTGCCACCAGTGTCCAGAAGTGCATCCGCACCGGCGACATTGAGGAGGTGGGCAAGACCGCACGCCACGGAACCTTCTTCCAGATGTGCGGAAACTTCTCCTTCGGCGACTACTTCAAGGAAGACGCCATCAAGTTTGCCTGGGAACTGCTCACCAAGAGCGTGGACGACGGCGGGTACGGACTTGCGCCCGAACGGCTGTGGGTGACCGTCTACGAAGAGGACGACGAAGCCAAGGAGCTGTGGCTGAAGAACACCGGCGTCCCGGCGGAGCGCATCCAGCGCATGGGCAAGGCCGACAACTACTGGCACACCGGGCAGCCCGGCCCGGCCGGCCCCTGCTCGGAGATCTACTACGACCGGGGCCCCGCCTATGGCGCCGAAGGCGGCCCCATAGCGGACGAAAACCGTTACGTGGAGATCTGGAACCTCGTGTTCATGCAGTACCAGATCGACAACGTCCGGTCCAAGGAAGACTTCGACATTGTGGGCGAACTGCCCAAGAAGAACATCGACACCGGCCTGGGCATGGAGCGCCTCGCCATGATCCTGCAGGGCGTCGAGAACATGTACGAGACCGACCAGGTCCGGCCCGTGATCGACAAGGCAGCCGAACTCTCCGGCCGGGAATACACCTCGGCGGAAACCCCGGATGACCCGCACCACACCGACGACGTCCGGATGCGCGTTGTTGCCGACCACATCCGTTCAGCACTAATGCTGATCGCCGACGGCGTCACCCCCTCCAACGAAGGCCGCGGGTATGTCCTGCGCCGCCTCATCCGCCGGGCCGTGCGATCCATGCGCCTGCTGGGAGTCGAAAGGGCCTGCCTGCCACACCTGCTGCCCGCCTCCCGCGATGCGATGAAAGGCGTCTATCCCATCGTGGAGACGGACTTCGACCGCATCAGCCGCATCGCCTACGCCGAAGAGAGGGCCTTCCTGCGCACCATTGCGTCCGGCACGGCCAGGCTCGAGGATGCAGTCACCGAATCCAAGGCTGCAGGCCGGCCGCTCTCCGGCGCCGACGCCTTCGCGCTCCATGACACCTATGGCTTCCCGATCGACCTCACCCTGGAAATGGCCGAGGAAGCCGGGCTGAAGGTGGACGAGCCCGAATTCCGCAGGCTCATGCTGGAGCAGCGCCAGCGCGCCCAGGCCGATGCCAAGGGCAAGAAGGGCGGCCACGCGGACCTCGGCGCCTTCCAGGAACTGCTGGCACAGGGCGAGACAGTCTTCACCGGATACACCGACCTTGAGGGCGAGTCCCGGGTCCGCGGCATCCTCAGCGGGGGCCAGAAGGTGGGACAGGCTTCCACCGGGGACGAGATCGAGCTGGTCCTGGCCGAGACTCCTTTTTACGCGGAAGCCGGCGGCCAGGCTGCTGACACCGGCCTGATCACCGGAGACGGCTTCGTCGTCGAGGTCCTGGACGTCCAGCGCCCGCTCAAGGGCCTCAGCGTCCACAAGGCAATAGTCCGGGAAGGTGAAATCGCGTCCGACGCCCTCGTCAGGGCAGCGGTTGACCGCGAGCGGCGCCACGCTGCCGAGCAGGCGCACACCGGAACGCATATCGTCCACGCCGCCCTGCACCAGATCCTCGGCCCCGAGGCAACCCAGCGCGGTTCCTACAACAAAGCCGGCTACCTGCGCTTCGACTTCGCCTGGGGCGAAGGCCTCAGCGCCGCCGCCCGGTCCGAGATCGAGGAAGTCTCCAACCTCGCCATCCGCAACAACTTCCAGGTCGAGACGAAGGTCATGGGGCTGGCCGAGGCCAAGGCACTGGGCGCCATGGCGCTGTTCGGCGAGAACTACGGCAACGAAGTCCGTGTCGTGGAGATCGACGGCGCGTGGTCCCGTGAGCTGTGCGGCGGCACCCACGTTGCCAGCACTTCCCAGATCGGCAGCCTGTCACTGCTGGGCGAACAGTCCGTCGGGTCCGGCAACCGCCGCGTGGAGGCATTTGTGGGGATGGATGCCTTCCGGCACCTCGCTGCGGAACGGGCACTGGTGACCGAACTGACCGAGATGCTCAAGGTGCCATCCGGCCAGCTGGCCGACAGGATCGCCTCCACCCTGGCGAAGCTCAAGTCAACGGAAAAGGAACTTGAACGGCTGCGCAAGCAACAGTTGGTGGCGGCTGCCGCCCAGCTGGCCGGAACTGCGAAGGACGCTGCCGGGATCAGTGTCATTGCCCACGACGCCGGCCAGGTCAGCGGCGCCGACGATCTGCGCGGATTGGCCCTGGACCTGCGGAGCCGGCTGGGTTCAGCCCCCTCCACCGTTGCTGTTGCCGGCGTCAGCAACGACCGTCCCATGATCCTTGTGGCCACCAACGAGGCTGCACGGGAGGCCGGAGTCAAGGCCGGATCCCTGGTCCGTATCGCGGCAGGAATCCTGGGCGGCGGCGGCGGCGGCAAAGACGACGTAGCCCAGGGCGGCGGCACTGACGCGTCCAAGATCACACCCGCGCTGGCCGCCATTGCCGACGCCATATCCCGGCGATAAAGCACCCTATGACCAGTCCTGCTGCATCCGGCGCCTACCCCCAGGGCATCAAACTGGGGGTGGACGTCGGCACCGTCCGGGTTGGGGTTGCCGTCTGCGACCGCGACGCCATCCTGGCAACGCCGTTGAAGACCCTGGACCGCAACCCGAAGAAAAACTCAGACATCCGCGTCATCGCTTCCCTCGCTGAGGAACTCGGCGCTGTCCAGATTATCGTTGGCCTTCCGCGCACCATGAAGGGCGAGGAACACGCGTCAGCGAGGATGGCAACCGAGTACGCACAGCTGCTTGCCAGCGAGTTGGAAACGCGTGGCCTGGACGTGCCGGTGAACCTCGTCGACGAGCGCCTCAGCAGTGTCTCAGCCCACCGCAGCCTTCACGAAGCTGGCATGAGCAGCAGGAATCACCGTAAAGTAGTGGATCAGGTCGCGGCGGCCGGAATCCTCCAGCACGCCATCGACATGCAAAAAGCCAGGGGAACGGACGTTGGCGGCCGCGTGATTGCGCCGGCCCGTCCGTGGCGTTCCGGGGACACTGCGGTGGATACGCCTGCGCAGTCCACCCCGGAGGATAAGACCCGATCTTCAGATAACGGAAGGCTACAGTGAGCCCGGCCAACATTGACGACTCATCCCGCAGCCCCGACCGCGGTGCGGGCAGGCCGCTGACCCGCAAGGAGCTCCGAGCGCGGGAAAAGTCCCTGCAGACGGAAAGCAACAGCCTGGTTCCTGAACAGGCATACGAAACGGGCGAGGACTTTCCCGTGGCCGCTCCGGAGCCTTCATCTGTGGAGGCGCCCGGCCGTGCCATCCCTTCGGCGCCCAATACGCCGCCGTCGATCCAGCAGGTCGAGCCGGCCTATGTGGGGCGGGGCACGCAGGAACACGCCGCCCACGAAGAGCCCCGCGTGCCGGTCCACTATGAAGCGTCACGCCCTGAGCCGGTCCACGAAACACCGGCCAATGAAACACCGGCCAACGAAGCACCTGTCCATGAAGCACCGGTCCATCACGAACCGCTCCATGAAGAACCTGTCCACGAAGCACCGGTCCATGAAGCGCCGGTCCATCACGAACCGCTTTATCACGAACCGCTCCCCGAAGATGCCAGTCATCAGGACGCACACTTGGGCCCTTACGAGGATGAGCACACCGGCCTTTACTACGATGACGCCCACCCGTTGGACGGACAGCTCCAGGACGGTTTCCATCCAGAGGGCCACCCTCACGGTGCCCACGCCCTCGAAGCCGACCACCTCGAAGATCACCACCATCAGGCCCACGCGCACGCCGCCGGGATCCTCGGCAGCGCCTCTCAGGGATCCGTAGTGCCTGGTCCATCGAAGAAGGTGCGCCGGCGGCGCCGCTTCCTGGCACTGGTGCTGACTCTTGTGGTCTTTGTCACCGCTGTTGCCGTCGGCGCGCAGTTCCTCAAACCTCTGCTCGGAAACGACAAGGCTACCGACTTTCCAGGTCCGGGTACCGGTGAAGTCCAGGTGTCAGTCCAGGCCGGCGAAGGCCCGCGGGCAGTCGCTACCGCACTGGAGAGCCAAAAGGTGGTTGCCAACGCGGACACCTTCCTGCAGGCATTCACGGCCTCGGGCGGAACCCTGGCACCGGGGAACTACACCTTCCGGATGGAGATGAAGAACTCCGATGCCGTCAGCGTCCTGATCGGCAAGGACAAGAGCAAGGTCATCTATTTCGCCCTGAAGGCCGGGCTGAGGGTCGGTGAATCGCTGCAGGCAATTTCCGAAGGGTCAGGGGTCCCGCTGGCGCAGTTGAAGGCGCTCAGCGATTCCCCGGGGCAATTCGGCGTTCCCGCTGCCGCCAAGAACCTCGAGGGTTTCCTGGCACCGGGCGAATACCGTTTCCCGCTGGGGACCCCGGCGAAGGATATCCTCCAGTCCCTGGTCAAATCGACACTGGACGAACTGGTGTCACAGGGCATCACGGATCCCGCGAAGCAGTACGAGGCCCTCATCGTGGCGAGCATCGTGCAGGCGGAAGGCGGCCAGGCAGATTACGGTGACGTCGCAGGTGCCATCTACAACCGCCTCAAGCCGAACGACCAGACGGGCGGTTTCCTCCAGGTGGACTCCACAGTCACTTACGGCCTCGGCACCAGGAGCTTCAACTTCACCGACGCCGAGCGGCAAGACAAGTCCAATCCCTACAACACCTATGCCAACCCGGGGCTCCCGCCCGGGCCCATCGGCTCGCCCGGTAAGACGGCCATCGACGCCGCGGCCAAGCCGAAGGCCAACGATTACCTCTTCTGGGTCACGGTCAACCTGGATACCAAGGAGACAAAATTCTCCAAGACGTTGGCTGAACACAACACGTACGTTGCCCAGTACAACAGCTGGTGTCAGGCAAACGCGGGCCGCTGCTCATGATCCTGCGGGCTGCAGTCCTGGGCCATCCGATCAGCCACTCGAAGTCACCGGCCCTGCATCTGGCTGCCTACGGCAAACTGGGGATCGACATCACCTACACCGCCATCGACGTCACGGAGCAGGATTTGCCGGGCTTCATGCGGGAGATCCGGGCGCAGGAAGGGTGGCGCGGACTGTCCGTGACCATGCCCTTGAAAACGGCCATGGTGTCAGAAGTCGATGAGATCCGGGGTGTGGCCGGAGTGCTGGGCGTCGTCAATACCGTCGCTTTCGAAGGCGCCGGCAACACCGTGCGGAGGGTGGGCTACAACACCGACGTCGCAGGCATCGTCAACGCCGTCCGGAACGCCGGCGTGGCGTCGGCGCCGGCAGCTGTGATCCTGGGCGGGGGAGGAACCTCGGCGGCCGCGGTGGCAGCGCTCAAGGATCTGGGTGCCGATTGCGCGCAGGTTTTCGTCCGGGACACCGGACGGGCAGCGGAAGCGCGCGCCGCAGCGGCAAGTGCCGGCCTGGAAATCGACGTCGGGCTCCTGTCCGCGGCGGCCGATGCGGCGGCTCATGCCGACGTCGTCATTTCAACCTTGCCGCCCCGCGCTGCTGACGGGCTGGCCGGGGAACTGGCGTCACTCCGCACCCGGACAGCCGGAGTGCTGCTGGACGTTGCCTACGATCCCTGGCCCAGCAGGATCGCTTCTGTCTGGCAGGAAAGGGGCGGCTCGGTGGTTCCCGGACTGGAGATGCTGCTCTACCAGGCCGTGGAACAGGTGCGCCTTTTCACCCGGCTGGACGAGGAAGTCAATGCATCTGTCATAGATGTGATGTGTGACGCAGTCGGCCTTCCCCGACGGGCGTTCTGACCGCCATACATGGCAGGATGGAAATTATGTTGCGTTGGTTGACTGCCGGTGAATCCCATGGTCCGGCCCTGATGGGAATTATTGAAGGCGTCCCCGCCGGTGTGGAACTCACCAGCGGGCAGATCGCCGATTCATTGGCACGCCGCCGCCTCGGTTATGGCCGCGGCGCGCGTATGAAGTTCGAGCAGGACGTCGTCACCATCCTCGGCGGTGTGCGGCATGGCCTGACCCAGGGGGGCCCGGTGGCCATCCAGGTGGGCAACACCGAATGGCCCAAGTGGGAGCAGATCATGTCTGCTGACCCGGTGGACCCCGAGGTGCTCGCAGACCAGGCACGCAACGCTCCGCTGACCCGGCCCCGTCCCGGGCACGCTGATTTCACCGGCATGCAGAAGTACGGTTTTGCCGAGGCCAGGCCAGTGCTCGAACGCGCGAGCGCCAGGGAGACGGCCACCCGGGTTGCGATGGGGACAGTGGCGTCCCAGTTCCTGAAGCACCTGGGCATCGAACTCGTCAGCCACACCGTCTCCATCGCCACTGTGACGGTACCGGAAGGGCGCCCGCTCCCGGTCCCGGCAAATGTGATCGCCCTGGACGCGGACCCGCTTCGCTGCTTCGACCGGGAAACCTCCGACGCCATGGTGGCCGAGGTGGACGCCGCGCATAAAGAAGGCGAGACGCTCGGGGGCGTCGTGGAGGTGCTGGCGTACGGACTCCCGCCCGGGCTGGGAAGCTACGTCCACTGGGACCGGAGGCTCGACTCACGGCTCGCCGCGGCCCTCATGGGCATCCAGGCCATCAAGGGCGTGGAGGTGGGCGACGGATTCCTGACGGCCGCCCGCCGCGGTTCGGCAGCCCACGACGAGATCGTCAAGGACGCTGAGGGCACGATCATCCGGACCAGCAACCGGGCGGGCGGTATCGAAGGGGGCATGAGCATCGGCGACGTGCTCCGCGTGCGCGCCGCCATGAAGCCCATTGCCACCGTTCCCAGGGCACTGAAGACCATCGACATCAGCACCGGAGAGGCTGCCAAGGCGCATCACCAGCGCTCGGACGTCTGTGCCGTGCCGGCCGCCGGGGTGGTCGCGGAGGCGATGGTGGCGCTGGTCCTTGCCGACGCTGTCACGGAAAAGTTCGGCGGGGACTCCGTCGCCGAAACTGCACGCAATATCAAGGGATACCTGGACAGCATTCCGGCATCCCTGGACTCGATCGGCCAGTAGTGCCCTCCAGCAACAAAAAAGGTGCGCACGGTAAGCGGCCCATAGTGCTCATCGGGCCCATGGCCGTCGGCAAGTCGGCCGTGGGCTACCAGCTTGCCCAGCAACTGGGTGCACCGTTCGTCGATACCGACGTTGTCATTGTGGGAAACCACGGTTCCATCGCGGACATCTTTGCAGGCCGCGGCGAGCATGCTTTCCGGGAAATTGAAGCCAGGACAGTGGCCGGGGTCCTTGAGGAAGCCGAAGGGTCCGCGTCGGTGATCTCCTTGGGCGGCGGTGCGGTGCTGGACTCGGGAACGCAGCAGTTGCTGGGCCGCTGTACGGTGGTTTACCTGGAGTGCGACGCCGAAACAGTGTCCACCCGCATCGCGCGGAACTCCGGCCGTCCGCTGCTCGCCGGCGACGCCATGGCCCGCTGGTCATCATTGTTCGCGACCAGGAAGCCGGTGTACGAACGGCTGGCCGATGTGGTCCTGGATGTCCGCCACGGCTCCGTCCCCGAACTGGCACACCGGCTGGAAGAAGCGCTGCGGGAATTCGCGGCTGCCAAACAGGAAGTTGAAAATTGAGCGTCGAATCAACAGTCATCAAAGTCACCGGCGAGTCGGCAAACCAGAACTACGACGTCGTCGTCGGCCGCGGCCTGCTGGGAAGCCTTCCTGCCCTGCTGGGGGAGCGGGTCCGGCGCGTGCTGGTCATCCACCCGCGCGCCCTGCGGCTCACCGGCGACACCGTGCGGGACGAGCTGGCTGCAGCCGGATTTACTTCGCTGACCGCGGAAATCCCCGATGCCGAGGAAGGCAAGCACATTCAGGTGGCTGCCTTCTGCTGGCAGGTCCTGGGCCAGAATGACTTCACCCGCTCGGACGCGATTGTGGCCGTCGGCGGCGGTGCGGTCACCGACCTCGCCGGGTTCGTGGCGGCAACGTGGCTCCGCGGTGTCAAAGTCATCCATATGCCCACCAGCCTGTTGGGGATGGTGGATGCCTCCGTGGGCGGCAAGACCGGCATCAACACGGCAGAGGGCAAGAACCTCGTGGGTGCGTTCCACCCTCCGGCCGGTGTACTGGCGGACCTGGACACGCTGAACACACTGCCCAGGAACGAAATCATCTCGGGCATGGCGGAAGTGGTCAAGTGCGGCTTCATCGCTGACCCGGCCATTCTCGAGCTTGTGGAAAAGGACCCGGCATCCGTGACGGATCCCCAGTCGGATGCCATCCGGGAGCTCATTGAGCGGGCCATCGCCGTTAAGGCCAGGGTCGTTTCCGAGGACCTGAAGGAATCGGGGCTCCGTGAAATCCTGAACTACGGTCACACCCTTGGCCACGCCATTGAGCTTGTGGAGCGGTATTCCTGGCGCCATGGCGCCGCCGTTTCCGTCGGCATGATGTTTGCCGCCGAACTCGCCCGCAGCGTGGGCCGGCTCAGCGACGCCGACGCCGACCGTCACCGCAGCATCCTGGAAACCCTTGGACTACCTGTGACCTACCGGCGCGACCGCTGGCAAGGGCTTCTGGACGGCATGCGCCGCGACAAGAAATCCCGCGGTGACCTCCTCCGGTTCGTGGTCCTGGACGGCGTCGCCAAGCCCGGCATCCTTGATGTGCCGGACACGTCGCTGCTTTTCGCCGCCTACCAGGAGATCGCATCCTGATGCAGTCCACACTGGACGGAACCAGCGAATGGCCCGAGGCGGGTTTCCCGGGAATCCGCATCAACCCCGAGACGTTGCTTCCGCAGATCGTCAACGAGGACGCCTGCCGTGCGGCCCTGGCAGCCTCCACCGATGCGGCCGACCAGATCTTCGTGCTTCTCGTGGAAGGCCATGCCGCAGAGGCCGCGGAACTGCTGGCTGAGGAGCGCTTCAAGGACCCCGAATCGTTCCGTTTGCGGGCGTTCGAGGCAGAGGTGCTGCGTGTCACTAACCGTCTGGACCGTGCTGTTGAGCTGTTCCGACAGTTGCTCGCAGAGGTGCAGGGGACCCCCCGGGAGGCCCTGGTGCTGCAGTTCCTGGGGAAAACCCAGTACACGGCCGGACAGACCTCGGCCGCGGTCGAGTCATTTGCCCGGGCACTGGACCTGCGGGTTGCCGAGTCGGCGGACGCCGCCCTGATCTACTCGTCAACGGTGGCCCTGCAGCGGGCGCGCCACGTCCTGGACCTGGCCTGCTGACACGACGGCACGCGTCCGGGCAGGAGCTGTGCCGTCTTACCGGTAGAATGGTTCTTGGATTTTTGATAAACACGCGCTGGCAGGCCGTTTGGCATGCCTGGCCGGCATAGAACGTCTGAGAATGTGACCAGACAGATAGAAACCAGAGGAAACAGTGGCAACCACTAACGACATCAAGAACGGAACAGTCCTTAAGCTTGAGGGCCAGCTCTGGAACATCATCGAATTCCAGCACGTGAAGCCCGGCAAGGGCGGCGCGTTCGTGCGGACCAAGATGCGGAACGTGATGTCCGGCAAGGTTGTGGATAAGACGTTCAACGCCGGCCTCAAGATCGAGACCGCCACGGTGGACCGCCGCGATTACCAGTACCTGTACCAGGACGGCGCGGACTTCGTGTTCATGGACACCTCCGACTACGACCAGATCACGGTCTCCGGCGCCACGGTCGGGGATGCGACCAACTTCATGCTGGAAAACCAGCTGGTCAACATCGCCATCCACGAAGGCATCCCGCTGTACCTCGAACTGCCCCCCAGCGTGGTCCTCGAAATCACCTACACCGAACCGGGCCTCCAGGGCGACCGGTCCTCGGCCGGCACCAAGCCGGCAACACTGGAAACCGGCTACGAGATCCAGGTTCCGCTGTTCGTCGAGAACAACACCAAGGTCAAGGTCGACACCCGCGACGGCAGCTACCTCGGCCGGGTCAGCGAGTAGTGAGCGCACGAGGCAAGGCCCGCAACAGGGCACTGGACGTTCTCTTTGAAGCCGAGCAGCGCTCAGTTTCCGCTTTCGACGTGCTCCGGGCACGCCGGGAAAAGACCGACCAGATCGTGAATCCCTACACCCTGGAGATTGTGGAAGGCGTGGTCTCACAGCAGCCCGCCATCGACGAATTCCTGGAGACATACTCCCAGGGCTGGACCCTGGACCGGATGCCCTCGGTGGACCGCATCATCCTGCGCATCGGCACCTGGGAACTGTTGTACAACGACGACGTTCCCGACGGCGTCGCTGTCAGCGAGGCGGTCGCGCTGGCCAAGACGCTCTCAACTGATGAATCGCCGTCGTTCATTAACGGCCTCCTCGGACGGCTCCAGCAGCTGAAGCCGTCGTTGCTCGCCTAGGCCGGACGCCGCATTTGGGGCGGTCCGTCCCTTCGAAGCTCCGATAGAGAGCCCCGGCCAGGTCATCCTGGCCGGGGCTTTTTGGCGTCCCCGGACGTCAGGGAACAACAGCCTCCCGCAGGGAGAGGATGTTGTCCAGTTGCTGCCGCTCCTCGGCCTGGTGCAGCCGGACGTCCCGGCCGCTGAGGATGCGCTGCCTGGTGAAGGCGAGCCGCGTGGCCGCCTTGACGAAGGCCTTCATCTCGGGCCTGCGGTTGTAGCGCCCCGCCCAGGCCAGCGCAGTCCTCCTGCCGCCCGGAGTAGCCAGCATGGCCACCTCAGCGGGCGTGAACCATCCCGCCGCGGCGTACTCCAGCAGCCGTTGGCGGGTGAGCCGGTTCTCGGCAACGCGGAGCAGTACGATCCCGACGATGGCAAGCAGGAAGATAGGAACCTGGATGAAGATGTACTCGGCCAGGAAACCCTGTCCCATGCTGTTCCACCGGTTGTGGAGGAGCATGGCAGGCAGGAGCCCCATCACGAACGCCGCCAGGGAGACGCCGGGATGCCAGCGGCGCGCCGCGAAGCCCATGATCAGTCCCGTGGTTCCGGTAAAGAGGGCATGCGCGAACGGGGACATCACACCGCGAAGCAGGAAGATTTGCGCCAGATCAGTGGCGGGATTCGCTGATTCGGCGATGGCCCTGCCGAAGTACAGGATGTTTTCGGTAAACGCGAAGCCGCCGGCGATGGTGAATGCGAACACCACCCCGTCAACCGGCCCGTCGAAATGCTTCCGGGCCAGGAGCAGGAGCACCAGCAGGCCCAGTGACTTTGCGAACTCCTCCACCACCGGGGCCTGGACGGTGGCCATGTAGGTCCGGAAATCCGCTTCATTGGAGAACCGGAATGTCAGGGCAAAGAACGGCTGGACCAGGAGTGTGACCGCGACGGACACCACGGCGCCCCAGGAAAAGGCAAAGAACAGAAGGCGCTTGGGCTCCGGTTCCCAGCGGTCGATCACGCGGACGGCCAGGAGTACCGCGGACAGCGGTATCAGGGAAGCAACGAACCCCACCAGGAAACCTGCCGGACCGGTGTTGGCCAGCAGGAACGGAACCACCAGGAAAAGGCTGAGGAGCGCGAGCCCGGCACCGCCGATGCCCAGCGCCAGCAGACCGGCGGAAGGCCGCGTGCGGGCAGGCATGGCATCAACGGGCGGCCCGCTCCCGACGGGCGCCGGGCGGTAGTTCTGCGGCTGCACCTGGCCCATCCAGCTGGGGTTGGCGTGGCCGGAAAGGGAAGCCTGCGCTTCGGAGGCGCCGCCGGACTGGCCGGAAGGCGGCTGGTGGGGATGCGTAGACATATCCGACAGCCTAGGGTGCCCCTGCCGGGCGGCCAAGGCCGCGTACACGGCAGGGCGCGGAAGTGTGACCTCTGACGCCCTGGCCGCGCACAAGGCGTCAGTGGCCCGTGTGGTAATTTTGGAAGGCAAATGATCCTTTTTTAATTCCGTCCCGTGAGGCGGGGAAAGGGGAGACGAGCGTTGACTTCTGTCACCAGCGCACCGGTTCCAGCCAGGGTTGTCCTCAACCAGGCTGACATTGACCGCGCACTTACTCGTATCGCCCATGAGATCCTCGAGGCCAACAAGGGCTCCAAGGACCTGGTCCTGCTGGGCATTCCGCGGCGCGGCTACCCGCTGGCAGTCCGGCTGGCGCGCAAGATCGCCGCAGCGGATCCCGCCGTTGACGCCGCCGCCATCGTCGGCCAGCTGGATGTGACGATGTTCCGCGACGACCTCTCCCACCAGCCCACGCGGCCGCCGTACCCCACCCAGCTGCCGCGCACGGGGATCGATAACAAGGTTGTGGTGCTCATCGACGACGTCCTGTATTCAGGCCGGACCATCCGGGCCGCCCTGGACGCCATCATCGACCTTGGCCGCCCCCGCATCGTCCGGCTCGCTGTCCTCATTGACCGCGGCCACCGTGAGCTTCCCATCAGGGCGGACCACGTGGGCAAGAACCTGCCCACGTCCTCCGCCGAGAAAGTCCGGGTCCGGCTCGAAGAAACAGACGCCGCCGCCGATGGCTCAGCAGTCAACGAAGTGGTTATCGAGGGCGGCGCATGAAGCACCTGCTCTCCACCGAAGACCTCAGCCTGGCCAATGCCGTCCGCATCCTTGACACCGCCGAGGAAATGGCGGCAGTGGGGGACCGTGAGGTCAAGAAACTTCCTGCCCTGCGGGGGCGCACCGTGGTGAACCTCTTCTTCGAGGATTCAACCCGTACCCGGATCTCCTTCGAGGCGGCGGCTAAGAGGCTGTCCGCCGACGTCATCAACTTCGCCGCGAAGGGTTCCTCCGTCTCCAAGGGGGAGTCCCTCAAGGACACTGCCCAGACCCTTTCCGCGATGGGTGCCGACGCCGTCGTGATCAGGCATTGGGCTTCCGGCGCGCCGCACCGCCTGGCCTCCACCGACTGGATCGACGCTGCCGTCATCAACGCCGGAGACGGCACGCACGAGCACCCCACCCAGGCGCTGCTTGATGCGTTCACCATGCGCCGGCACTGGGCGAAACTGTCCGGCAGCGGCTCCATCGGTGCCGACCTCCAAGGCATGCGGGTGGCCATCGCCGGAGACGTCCTCCACTCCCGCGTGGCCCGTTCCAACGTCTGGCTGCTGCGCACCCTTGGCGCGGAAGTCACGCTCGTGGCGCCGCCCACCCTGCTTCCCATCGGCGTCGAGAAGTGGCCGTGCAAGGTGAGCTACGACCTGGACGAGACCCTCGAACGGGGCGCTGACGCCGTGATGATGCTGCGTGTCCAGGGCGAGCGGATGAATGCCTCCTTCTTTCCCTCCACGCGCGAATATTCGCGGCGTTGGGGGTTTGACGACAACCGACTGCGCAGGCTGGACAGCCTGGGACTGAAGGACACCATCATCATGCACCCCGGCCCCATGAACCGGGGCCTGGAAATTTCCGCGGCCGCTGCCGACTCGCCTCGCTCCACCGTGCTTGCACAGGTGCGCAACGGTGTGTCCGTCCGGATGGCCGCCCTGTACTTGCTGCTCTCCGGGGACACCCGCGAACCAGCCACCCATCCCAAGGAGAGCAACTGATGTCAGACAACGGAACCTACCTCATCCGCGGCGCAGCGATCCTGGGCGCCGGAGCCGAGGACCTGCTCATCCGCGGCGGCGTGATCGCTGAGCGCGGCACCGGCCTGGCCGGCACGAGCGCTGCCGACGGCGCGACGGTCATCGACGCATCCGGCCTGGTGGCCCTCCCTGGCATGGTGGACATCCACACCCACCTGCGCGAACCCGGCCGCGAAGACGCCGAAACCGTCGAAACCGGCACCCGCGCCGCTGCCCTGGGCGGCTACACGGCCGTCCACGCGATGGCCAACAGCACCCCGGTGGCGGACACCGCCGGCGTCGTCGAGCAGGTCCTCAGCCTTGGCCGGACCGCGGGCTGGGTCGATGTCCGCCCGGTGGGTGCCGTGACCGTGGGGCTCGCGGGGGAGCAGCTCGCCGAACTCGGCGCCATGGCCGATTCCCGCGCCCGCGTCCGGATGTTCTCCGACGACGGCATCTGCGTCCATGATCCCGTGCTGATGCGCCGCGCGCTCGAATACGTCAAAGCCTTCGACGGCGTCGTGGCCCAGCACGCGCAGGAACCCCGCCTCACCGCCGGCGCCCAGATGAACGAGGGCGAGGTCTCCGCCGTCCTGGGCCTGGCCGGCTGGCCGGCTGTCGCCGAAGAGAGCATCATCGCCCGCGACGTCCTGCTGGCGCAGCACGTGGACTCCCGCCTGCACGTCTGCCACGTCTCCACGGCAGGATCAGTGGAGATCATCCGCTGGGCCAAGGAGCGCGGCATCAACGTCACCGCCGAGGTCACGCCGCACCACCTCCTCCTCACCGATGACCTGGTCCGCAGCTACGACCCCGTCTACAAGGTCAACCCGCCGCTGCGCACAGATGCCGATGTGCAGGCCCTGCGCGCCGGCCTCGCGGACGGCACCATCGACGTCGTCGGCACCGACCACGCCCCGCACCCGAGCGAACACAAGGAATGCGAATGGGCGCAGGCGGCCATGGGCATGACGGGCCTGGAAACTGCACTGTCGGTGGTGCAGCACACCATGATCGAAACCGGCCTGATGACCTGGGCGGACTTCGCGCGGGTCACGTCCACCGCGGCGGCGCAGATTGGCAGGCTGGCCGACCAGGGCCGTCCCCTCGAAGCCGGCGAACCGGCCAACATCATCCTGGTGGATCCGGCCGCCCGCTGGACCGTTGACCCTTCCAGGATGGCCACCATGGGCCGCAATTCCCCCTTCGCCGGCAGGGAGCTTCCCGGCAAGGTGGTGGCCACTTTCTTCAAGGGCCACCCCACTGTCCTGGACGGAAAGCTCAACACGCCCTACCGGCACGCGGCGCCCTCCCCGGCAGGCGCTTCCTGATGGACAACAAGACCCTCACGTTGCTCATCACCCTGCCGCTCATCGCCGTCGTCCTGGGCCTGATCTGGCTGGGCTGGCGCAACCGCCTCAGGCGGCAGTCCGACGTCGAACAGCTGCCTGCCGTCCCGGACGCGCCCGGGGCGCCGCTGGGCAGCGCAGAGGGCCAGTACGTCGCGTCCACCACCGCGGGCGACTGGCTGGACCGCATTGCCGTCCGCGGCCTCGGCATCCGGACCCCCGCGGTCCTGAACGTATACCCCCACGGCGTGCTCTTCGACAGGTCCGGGGCGCCGGCCGTTTACGTTCCCGCGGCGGACCTGACCGCCGTCCGGCAGGAAAGCGGCATGGCCGGCAAGTTCGTGGAAAAGGACGGCCTCCTGGTGCTCAGCTGGAAGCTGGGCAGCCACGAACTGGACACCGGCTTCCGGACCCGCCGCGCAGCGGACAAGGCCCCTCTCTACGAAACCCTTCAGCAATTGATCTCCGCAGCCCCCCAGGCAGATGCCCAGAGTGGAAAGTAATACAGTGACAGAAGCAGCAGTGACAGAAGCAGCAGCGACAAATACAGTGACAGCAGACGCAGCTCCTGCGGCTCCGGCAGTTTCCACCCCGGCAGTGCTCGTTCTCGAAGACGGCCGCATTTTCCGCGGCAGCAGCTATGGCGCCCAGGGCACGGCCCTTGGCGAAGCGGTGTTCGCCACCGGCATGACCGGCTACCAGGAGACCATCACCGATCCCTCCTACGCCCGCCAATTGGTGGTCCAGACGGCGCCGCACATCGGCAACACCGGCGTGAACGACGACGACGCCGAGTCCCGGCGCATCTGGGTGGCCGGCTACGTCGTCCGCGACGCCGCCCGCCGCCCGTCCAACTGGCGCTCCCAGCGCAGCCTGGATTCCGAGCTCGTGGAGCAGGGCATCGTCGGCATCCAGGGCGTGGACACCCGCGCCATCACCCGCCACCTGCGCGAACACAAGACCATGCGGGCCGGCATCTTCTCCGGCGGGGCCGCCCGTGCCACGGAGAAGGAACTCGTGGACATCGTCCTCGCGAGCGAACCGATGGAAGGTGCGCGCCTCGCTGAGGAAGTCAGCGTCGACGAGGCCTATGTGGTCGAACCCAAGGACCACGGCTGGGACGGCGAGCCGCGCTTCAGCATCGCCGCCATCGACCTTGGCATCAAGGCCATGACACCCATCCGTTTCGCGGAACGCGGCGTCCGCGTCCACGTCCTTCCCGCCACCGCCACCCTGGAGGACGTCAAGGCCGTCAGCCCGGACGGTTTCTTCATGTCCAACGGCCCGGGAGACCCCGCCACCGCCGACGACCAGGTGAAGCTGCTGCGCTCCGTCCTGGACGAAAAGTTGCCATACTTCGGCATCTGCTTCGGCAACCAGATCCTCGGACGTGCTCTGGGCTTCGGCACCTACAAACTCCGCTACGGTCACCGCGGCATCAACCAGCCGGTGATGGACCGGCGCACCGGCAAAGTGGAGATCACCTCCCAGAACCACGGCTTCGCCGTGGACGCACCGCTCGACGGCGCCACGCAGGCTCCCGAGGAACGGTACGGCCGCGTTGAGGTCAGCCACATCAGCCTGAACGACGACGTCGTTGAGGGGCTGGCGTGCCTGGACATCCCGGCTTTCTCGGTCCAGTACCACCCGGAAGCAGCCGCGGGCCCGCACGACGCAGCCTACCTGTTCGACCGCTTCATCGACCTGATGGCCAACACCAAGAAGAGCTCCACCGATTCCAACACTGAGGACAAGAAGTAATGCCAAAGAGAACTGACCTTAAGAGTGTCCTGGTCATCGGTTCCGGCCCCATCGTGATCGGCCAGGCGGCCGAGTTCGACTACTCCGGCACCCAGGCACTGCGTGTCCTCAAGGAGGAGGGCCTCCGGGTCATCCTGGTGAACTCCAACCCGGCCACCATCATGACGGACCCCGAGTTCGCCGACGCCACCTACATCGAACCCATCACCCCGGAGGTGGTGGAGAAGATCATCGCCAAAGAGCGCCCGGACGCTGTCCTGCCGACCCTGGGCGGGCAGACGGCCCTGAACACGGCGATTGCCCTGGACAAGAACGGCGTACTGGAAAAGTACAATGTGGAACTCATCGGCGCGAACATCGCCGCCATCGAACTCGGCGAGGACCGCGAAAAGTTCAAGGGCGTCGTGGAACGCTGCGGCGCCGAATCCGCCCGCAGCCACATCATCCACAGCATGGACGAGGCACTCATAGCCGCGGAGGACCTGGGCTACCCCATGGTGGTCCGGCCGTCCTTCACCATGGGCGGACTGGGCTCCGGCCTGGCGTACGACGAAAATGACCTCCGCCGCATCGTGGGCCAGGGCCTGCAGTACAGCCCCACCAGCGAGGTATTGCTCGAAGAGAGCATCCTGGGCTGGAAGGAATACGAGCTGGAAATGATGCGGGACAAGAACGACAACGTAGTGGTTGTCTGCTCCATCGAGAACTTCGACCCCGTAGGCGTCCACACCGGCGACTCCATCACCGTGGCCCCGGCGCTCACCCTCACGGACCGGGAATACCAGCGGCTGCGCGACATCTCCATCGCCGTGATCCGTGAAGTGGGCGTCGACACCGGAGGCTGCAATATCCAGTTCGCGATCGAGCCGGACACCGGACGTGTCGTGGTCATCGAGATGAACCCGCGGGTGTCCCGCTCCTCCGCCCTGGCCTCGAAGGCCACCGGCTTCGCTATTGCCAAGATCGCCACCAAGCTCTCGCTCGGCTACACACTGGACGAGATCCCGAACGACATCACCCAGAAGACGCCCGCGTCCTTCGAGCCCACCCTTGACTACGTAGTGGTCAAGGTTCCACGCTTCGCCTTCGAGAAGTTCCCGGCAGCGGACGATACCCTCACCACCACCATGAAGTCGGTTGGCGAAGCCATGGCCATGGGGCGCAACTTCACGGAGGCACTGCAGAAGGCCCTGCGTTCCCTCGAACAGAAGGGCTCGCAGCTGGACTTCAGCTCCGTCCCCGAATGGGAAATTCCCGAGCTCATCGAAAAGGCCAAGCGGCCCACCACCGAGCGCCTGCACCAGGTCCAGCGCGCCCTTCTGGGCGGTGCCACGGTCGAGGAGCTTTACGAAGCCACCAAGATCGACCCCTGGTTCCTGGACCAGCTCCAGCTGCTGAACGAGATCTCCCGGGAGATCCGCCAGTCCGGTGCCCTGACCGTGGAGATGCTCCGGCACGCCAAGCGCCATGGCTTCTCCGACGAGCAGATCGGCGGCCTGACGCACAATTCGGAGGCCGTGGTCCGCGGTGTCCGGCAGGCCCTGGGAATCCGCCCGGTCTACAAGACCGTGGACACCTGCGCCGCCGAGTTCGCCGCCTACACCCCGTACCACTACTCGTCTTATGACGAGGAGGATGAGATTGCGCTGCACTCCAAGCCGTCCATCCTGATCCTGGGTTCCGGCCCCAACCGCATCGGCCAGGGCATCGAGTTCGACTACTCCTGCGTCCACGCCTCCATGGCGCTGCGCAAGGCCGGCTACGAGACCGTCATGGTCAACTGCAACCCGGAAACCGTCTCCACCGACTACGACGTCTCCACCCGCCTGTACTTCGAACCGCTCACCCTCGAGGACGTCCTCGAGGTCATCGCCGCCGAAGAACGCACCGGCGGCGTCATGGGCGTGTTCGTCCAGCTCGGCGGCCAGACCCCGCTCAAGCTGGCCCAGCAACTGGCCGACGCCGGCGTGCCCATCCTGGGCACCTCCCCGGAAGCGATCGACCTCGCCGAGCACCGCGGCGCGTTCTCCCGCGTCCTGGACAGGGCCGGCCTGATCTCGCCCAAGAACGGCACCGCGGTGTCCTTCGAGGATGCCAAGAAGATCGCGGATGAGATCGGCTACCCGGTCCTGGTCCGTCCGTCCTACGTCCTGGGCGGCCGGGGCATGGAAATCGTCTATGACGAGCCGAACCTTTCCCGCTACATCGCCAACGCCACCGAGATCACCCCGGACCACCCGGTGCTCATTGACCGGTTCCTGGAGGACGCCGTCGAAATCGACGTCGACGCGCTCTTCGATGGCACCGACATGTACGTGGGCGGCATCATGGAGCACATCGAGGAAGCCGGCATCCACTCCGGCGACTCCGCATGTGTCCTTCCTCCCATCACGCTGGGCACCAATGTCCTGGAGCGGGTCCGGACGGCTACCCGAGCCATCGCCGAAGGAGTGGGCGTCCGCGGCCTGATCAACATCCAGTTCGCCCTTGCCTCGGACGTCCTGTACGTCCTCGAAGCGAACCCGCGTGCCTCCCGCACGGTGCCGTTCGTGTCCAAGGCCACCGGGGTTCAGATGGCCAAGGCTGCCGCGCTGATCGGCACCGGCGTCACCATCCACCAGCTCCGGACCGCCTACAAGATGCTCCCGGAAACCGGCGACGGCTCCACCCTGCCGCTGGACGCCCCCGTCTCGGTCAAGGAGGCCGTCCTGCCGTTCAGCCGGTTCCGCACCCCGGAAGGCAAGGTGGTGGACTCCCTGCTCGGCCCCGAAATGCGCTCCACCGGGGAGGTCATGGGCATCGACAAGCACTTCGACACCGCATTCGCCAAGAGCCAGGCCGCCGCCAACAACGCGCTGCCCACCGAGGGCAAGATCTTTGTCTCCGTGGCCAACCGGGACAAGCGCTCGGTGATCATGGGGGTCAAGCGGCTCTCGGACCTGGGGTTCGAGATTGTCTCCACCGGCGGAACGGCCGACGTGCTGCGCCGCAACGGCATCCAGGCCACCCCGGTCCGCAAGGTCGCCGAGGGCAGCAGCGCCGAAGGCGAGGGAACCATCGCGGACCTGGTCATCGCGGGCGAGATCGACATGGTGTTCAACACGCCCTCGGGCGGCGAAGCCCGGAGCGACGGCTATGAACTGCGTGCCGCCGCAACCTCGATCGGGATCCCGTGCATCACCACGGTGGCGGAGTTCAATGCCGCCGTGCAGGCCATCGAAGCCATGCGCACCTACGAATGGTCGGTGACCAGCCTGCAGGAGCACGCGGCCGCACTGACCGCCTCACAGGACGCGGCCGCCCTGAGCGCGGCGTCACAGAAGGTGGCATCACAAAATGCCGTCGCTCAGAACGCCTGAGGCGGGAGCCTCCGGTTCGGGCATCCCCGGCCGGGAGACTTTTGGCTCCCGGCTGGGGGCGGCCATGGCCGCCCGCGGCCCGTTGTGCGTGGGCATTGACCCGCACCCGGCGCTCCTCCGGAACTGGGGACTGGCCGACGACGCCGCCGGGCTGAGGCGGTTTTCGCTGACCGTCCTGGAAGCCGTAGGTTCCCTCGGTGCCGCAGTGAAGCCACAGGTGGCACTCTACGAGCGCCACGGATCGGCCGGAATGGCAGTCCTCGAGGAGGTTCTGGCAGCGGCCGCACAGGCGGAGGTCCTCACCATCGCCGACGCCAAACGCGGAGACATCGGATCCACCATGGCCGCCTACGCTGATGCCTGGCTGCGGGACGGCTCATCGCTGGCGGCCGACTCGGTCACGTTGAGCCCCTACCTGGGGTTTGAGTCGCTTCGGCCGGCCCTGGACCTGGCGGCAGAAAACGGCCGCGGCGTGTTCGTCCTGGCGCTGACGTCCAATCCAGAAGGCGCCTCCGTCCAGCACATCGGCGGAACCGACTCCGTGGCGCGGCGGATCACCGAAGCGGCAGCGGCGGAGAACCGCCGGTACAGCGGCCCTCTCGGATCGGTGGGGCTCGTCGTTGGCGCAACCGTGGGCGCGGCGCTGGCCGAACTGGGACTGGACCTGGAGGCCTTGCATGGCCCCATCCTTGCTCCCGGACTTGGCGCCCAGGGGGCGGCTCCGGCCGATCTGCGCAGGACGTTCGGGTCCGCTTATCCGCAGGTACTGGGAACCTCCAGCCGGGACATCCTGGCGGGCGGGCCGTCAGTCCGGGGACTCCGCGACGCCGCGCTGCGGACCCTTGACGCGCTCCGTGGTGAATAGGTACCCGTTTCCGGGCCGCATTGATTCTGGATGCATTGATTCACCGGTCACCAAAGAGTAGGTTTCAGGAAAAGTCCCATGGCTGCCGCCGTGGATCGGCCCGACGAATCCGGGGGTGTCTTCCATGACCCTGCGACCCTTATCGGCGTCGGAACGCGCTGATGCCCTGAACAAGGCAGCTGCCGCCCGGGCTGCCCGGGCGGCAGCGAAAGAGCGGCTCAAGAACGGTGAGACCACGGCCGGGGACATTATCAGGTCCGCGTCCGGGGACGATGCCATTGCGCGGATGCGGGTGGCGGAGCTCCTGGAGGCGCTTCCCGGCATCGGAAAAGTGAGGGCTGCAGCCATCATGCAGCAGTTGGGGATCGCAGCATCCCGCAGGGTCCGGGGGCTGGGCATCCACCAGCGCCAGGCGCTGGTAGATTTTATAGACGAGAAGTAGGGCGGACCCGTACCGCCCCTACCCGAACTCCGCCGCAAAGGAATATGTGAGCAAGAAACCTGGACTGACAGTCCTCGCTGGTCCGACGGCTGTTGGCAAAGGCACCGTGTCCACTTACATCCGGGATAACTACCCCGGCGTCTGGCTGTCCGTATCGGCCACTACCCGCGCACCCCGGCCGGGGGAACGGGACGGGGTGCACTACTTCTTCAAAACCGCGGAGGAATTCGACCGGCTGATCAGGGACGGCGAGCTGCTCGAGTGGGCCGTGGTCCATGGCCAGAACCGCTACGGCACGCTTCGGAGCACTGTGAACCAGGCCATTGCCGACGGCCGGTCCGTGCTGCTGGAGATCGACCTGCAGGGCGCACGCCAGGTCAAGGAAGCCGTCCCGGATGCCCAGTTCGTCTTCCTGGCGCCCCCCAGCTGGGAAGAAATGGTGCGCCGGCTGGTGGGCCGCGGCACCGAAACGGCCGAGGAACAGCGGCAAAGGCTGGAAACCGCTAAACTGGAACTGGCCGCTGAACCGGAGTTTGACCATACCGTCATCAATGATGACGTTCGCCGGGCAGCGGACGAGCTTGTTTCACTCATGGGGCTGACCCCAAATCCGCGCTAACCGCCGGAACGCATCAGCCCGTTAGAATTTGGAGAATTCGTGTCCACGAACCTTGAAGGCATCATCAACCCGCCGATCGACTCGCTGCTTGAGGCAGCTGATTCCAAGTACGGCCTGGTGATCTTCGGCGCCAAGCGTGCACGCCAGATCAACGCTTACTACGCCCAGCTGCACGAGGGCCTGTTCGAATACGTCGGCCCGCTGGTTGACACCAAGCTGAACGAGAAGTCGCTGTCCATCGCCCTGCGCGAGATCAACGAAGGCAAGCTCGTTTCCAGGCCGATCGAAGCTGCAGAGTAAACAGCAGTTCCGCAGCAACACCAAGCAGACTGCCTGTTGACGGAGGTCACGTGCGCATAGTCCTCGGAGTCGGGGGAGGGATTGCCGCCTACAAGGTGGCATCGCTCCTCCGGCTTTTTACTGAAGCCGGCCATGACGTCACGGTGATTCCCACCGAGGCCGCCACCCGCTTTGTCGGCGTCGCCACCTGGGAGGCGCTGTCCGGCAACCCCGTCAGCAACAGCGTCTTCGACGACGTCCATCAGGTCAACCACGTCCGGCTCGGCCATGAAGCGGACCTGATCGTGGTGGCACCGGCGACGGCGGATCTCCTCGCCCGTGCGGCCACCGGACAGGCAAACGATCTGCTCACCAACACCCTGCTCATGGCCCGGGGGCCGGTTCTCTTCGCGCCCGCCATGCACACCGAAATGTGGCAGCACGCCGCCACCCGCGCCAACGTCGAAACCCTGCGCGGGCGCGGCATCGCGGTGCTGGAACCGGCAAGCGGGCGGTTGACGGGGGCCGATTCCGGGCCCGGCCGCCTTCCGGAGCCGGAAGCGATCTTTGACGCCGCCATCGCGCTCACGCAAGGCCGGTCCGACTATCAGCTTCCGCTGGCGGGGCGGACCGTCACCATCAGCGCCGGCGGAACCCGGGAGCCGCTGGATCCGGTCCGGTTCCTGGGCAACCGGTCCTCCGGAAAACAGGGCGTCGCCCTGGCCGTGGCGGCCCGCAACGCGGGTGCCACCGTCCGGCTGCTGGCAGCCCATATGGACGTGCCGCCGCCCGCCGGCGTCGAGGTCGTGACAGTGGAGACTGCCCTGCAGCTGCGCGGGGCCGCGCTGGCAGCGGCGGCGGACTCCGACGTCGTGATCATGGCAGCCGCCGTGGCGGACTTCCGTCCCGCCGAAACCTCGGACACCAAAATTAAGAAACGCGACGACACCGCCGATCCCGTCATCACGCTGGTAAGGAATCCGGACATCCTCCACGAGCTCGTGGAGGTGCGGGACGCAGCCCATCGAAGCCAGCTGATTGTCGGCTTCGCCGCGGAAACCGGTGACGGGCACGGCGACGTCCTGGCGTACGCGGAGGAGAAGCTCAGGCGCAAAGGCTGCGACCTGCTGGTGGTCAACCATGTGGGGGCGGACAAAGTGTTCGGCCAGGACACCAACTCCGTGGTGATCCTGGCCCGCTCCGGATCGGAGCCGCAAACGGCGTCGGGAACCAAGAGCGAGGTTTCAGGGGCCGTCATTACCCGGATCGGCTTCGAGCTGAACCACGTTTCCCCCCGCGCCTGATGCCGCGCCGCGTATCTTTTCCTTAGCACGGTGACACACGCTGCCGGACGTTCGATTCCCAACCAGTAAGGTAGTTGAGTGACTTTACCGCTGCATATTCCCCACACCCAGGGGGCCACGCCCCCCGCGCTCCGGCTCTTCACGTCCGAATCGGTCACCGAAGGCCATCCGGACAAGATCTGCGACCAGATCAGCGACGCCATCCTGGACGCGCTGCTCGCAGCGGATCCCGAGTCCCGCGTGGCCGTGGAAACCATGGCCACCACCGGGCTGGTCCACGTCGCCGGTGAAGTCACCACCGACGCTTACGTCGAGATCCCACAGATTGTCCGTGAGACGATTCTTGGCATCGGCTACGACTCTTCAGCCAACGGCTTCGACGGCGCCCGCTGCGGCGTGTCGGTATCCATCGGCCAGCAGTCCAACGACATCGCCGGGGGCGTCTTCAACTCCCTCGAAGCCCGTGAGGGCCGCCAGGAGGACGACTACGACCTCCAGGGCGCAGGCGACCAGGGCCTTATGTTCGGCTACGCCAGTGACGAGACACCGTCCTACATGCCGACACCCATCTGGATCGCCCACCGCCTGTCCGAACGCCTCACCGAGGTCCGCAAGTCCGGCGAACTGTCCTACCTGAGGCCCGATGGCAAGACCCAGGTGACGATCGGCTACGACCGCGACCTTCCCGTCTCGGTCGAAACCGTGGTGATTTCCAGCCAGCACGCCGAAGGAACCAGCCTGGACCGGCTGCGCGCAGATCTGGTGTCCTACGTGATTGAACCCGTGCTGGCTGTTGCCAACCTGGACATTTCCCGGGCTGCCAACATTCTCAACCCCGCGGGGGAGTTCGTCATCGGCGGACCGGTTGGGGACGCGGGCCTGACCGGACGCAAGATCATTGTCGATACCTACGGCGGTATGGCCCGCCACGGCGGCGGAGCCTTCTCCGGCAAGGACCCGTCCAAGGTTGACCGTTCGGCGGCCTACGCCATGCGCTGGGTTGCCAAGAACGTCGTGGCCGCCGGTCTGGCAAAGCGCGCTGAAATCCAGATTGCCTACGCGATCGGCCAGGCACGTCCCGTCGGTACCTACGTGGAAACGTTCGGTACGGAAACCGTGGACCCGGCACGGATCAGCGCTGCGATCGCCGAGATTTTCGACCTCCGCCCGCGTGCCATCATCGACGCCCTGGACCTTAAGCGCCCCATCTATGCCAAGACAGCGGCGCACGGACACTTCGGCAGGGATGATCCCGACTTCACCTGGGAGCGCCTGGACCGCGTGGATGACCTGAAGGCCTTCTTCAACGCCTAGCGGCCATCAGCGCCCCCGCTGGCGGGGCTGAAAATGTCGCAGCCACGTGCTTGGCTGGTTGTGTCCGGTCAGGATCGAGTGTCAGTCCCCGGGGCCATGCTGTCGGGTATCGGCTATCGGGTATCGGTTACCGGCCACGGCTGCCGTCCTGGCCCGCCGGATGTTGAGGGGGTAACCGCTTTGGCTTCACACGAGACTGCTTCACACGAGACTGCTTCACGCGGGACTGCCGCACATGAGAGTGCGGAGCCCGCCCGGCCGGATGCGGTGCAGCCGTCCCTGCTTCAGGGGTTCCCGCCGCGGATGCCGCAGGCCGGCCCGGCGCTGGCAGCCCGCCTTCCTGTTGCCAGGGTGCTGGTGGAATCCTCGCTCCCGCACCTTGACCGCCCCTTCGACTATGCTGTACCGGCGGAACTGGATGCCGCCGCCCAGGCGGGAGTGCGCGTCAAGGTCCGGTTCAGCGGCCAGGAGCTGAACGGGTTCATCATGGACCGCACTGCGGAGTCCGAAGCCGGCCACGCGCTGGTTCCCCTGCACAAGGTGGTCTCCCCGCTTTCCGTCCTCACTCCGGCCGTCCGGGACCTGGCATCTGCCGTCGCCGCCCGCTACGCCGGGACCGTCAGCGATGTGCTTCGGGTTGCCGTTCCGCCGCGGGTTGCCAGGCTGGAGAAGGAATTCCTGGCAGCAGCGGGGGAGGGGCCCGGTGCGGGCGCTGGAGCGGATTCGGTTGCCGTCCGGGGTCCCGCCACCAGCCATCCCACTGAAGCGGTTGATGCCCGTGGTGCCTTCTGGGCTGATTACCGCAACGGGCCGGCCTTCGTCCGGCATCTTCGGGATGGCGGGACTCCACGTGCTGTGTTCAGTCCGCTCCAGGGGTTTGGCCCTGCGGCGTGGCCCCGGATCATCGCGGCGGCTGTTGCCGCAGTGCGGCACTCCGGGCGTGGGGCCGTGGTGGTCGTTCCTGACTACCGCGACCTCCAGCGGCTGGAAACCGCCCTGGGCGAACTGCTGCCAACGGCTGACATCGCCCGGCTGACCGCCGACGACGGACCGACGCCCCGGTACCGGAACTTCCTGCGTGTGCTGGACGGGTCGGCGCGGGTGGCAATCGGCACCAGGTCGGCGGCGTTCGCTCCCGTCCGGGACCTGGGCCTCGTCGTCTGCTGGGATGACGGCAATGACCTGCACATCGAGCAGCGAGCGCCCTACGCCCATGCCCGTGAAGTGCTCCTGCTGCGCGCGGAGCAGGAAGGGGCTGCCTGCCTGATGGCCGGACATGCCCGCAGCACCGAACTTCAGCGCCTGGTCGAAACCGGCTGGGCCATGCCGGTCGATGCGGACCGGGCGGTGGTGCGGCGGACGGTGCCGCGGGTTCTCAACACCGCGGACAGCTTTGAACAGGAACGTGACCCGCTGGCCCGGATTGCGCGGCTTCCCGCAGCAGCGTGGCGGGCTGCCAAGGAAGGGCTGGAACGCGGACCGGTCCTGGTTCAGGTGGCCCGGGCAGGTTACGCGCCATCCCTTGTGTGCGAAACCTGCCGTGAGCCTGCCCGTTGCGCAGCCTGCCAGGGCCCGCTGGCAATGGCCGGCGCCAGCGGCACTTCAGCGATTCCCCAATGCCGCTGGTGCTCAGCGCCGGCACCCGACTGGCAGTGTGTGCACTGCACGGGGCGCAGGCTCCGCAAGGGGGCCACCGGAGTGCTGCGGACCGCCGAAGAGCTCGGCCGGGCCTTTCCCGGCAAGCCCGTCATCACGTCGTCCGGGGACCACGTCAAGACGGAGGTGGGTGGCGCCAAGGCTCTCGTGGTGGCCACCGTCGGCGCGGAGCCGGTAGCAGACGGCGGATACGCCGCTGCGCTGCTCCTCGACGGAGACTCCCTTCTCCGGCGCGAGAACCTGCGGGCCGGGGAGGACACCGTGCGCCGCTGGTTCAATGCCGCAGCCCTGGTGCGCCCCGCGTCAGAGGATGGCCTGGTGGTCATCACGGCAACGGAGAGCGGTGCTGTCGGGGCGCTGCTCCGGTGGGATCCGGCCGGCTACGCGCAACGGGAGCTGGCCCTCCGGGTGGAGCTGCAGCTCCCGCCGGCCGTCCGGATCGCGTCGGTCACGGGCCCGCGTACCGCCGTCGTGCATTTCACCGAGGGTGTGCAAAGGCAGCTGGAAACGTCCGGCATTACGCTGCGGAGCGCCGGTCCCGCGCCGCTGGTGCTGTATGGCCCTGCCACGTCCCGGCGCGCGGGCGAGGATGTCCGCACGCTTTTGTTCTTCCCCTACGGGCAGGCAGGGGCCGTGACCGGGGTCCTGCGTGCTGCCAGGGCTGCGGCGGCGGCCAGGCGAAGGGAGGAACCGGTGCAGGTCAGGCTTGATGGGGTTGACGTCCTCTAGGACCAGCGGCTACCGGCGTGACCGCCGTGAACGCGAACGCATGCCCACGATGTCGTGGGCTACTTCCACCAGTTGGCGGGCGGACTCATCCCAGCTGAACTCGCGGGCCCGGGCAACCGAGAGGCGGGAAACTTCCTGCCAGTGTTCGTCGTCGCGCAGTTTCATGACGGCGGCGGCAAACCCGGCGGCCGAACCCGGGTCCACGTACGAGGCCGCCTTGCCGCCCACTTCCCGGAAGATCGGAATGTCGCTGGCAATCACGGGCGTGCCAAGTGACATCGCCTCGACCAGGGGCAGGCCGTATCCCTCCGCACGGGAAAGGCTCACCAGCGCAGTGGCCCGCTTCAGCAGGGTTGAGTACTCATCGTCGGTGACGCCGTTGTGGAAGACCACTTTGGCCCCGGGCGGAATCAGGACCTCCAGCTCGGCCCTGCGCTGCGGCGTGATCCTGCTCAGCAGATGAAGGGTGAAGTCCGGCAGGCCGGCCATCCCGGCCACCATGGTTTCCACATCCTTGTAGGGCATGAATGAACCCATGTAGACCAGCGAATGATCGGCGCCGGCTGCCGGATCGCGGGGTTCCTGGTCCGGCTGCGGGGCGTTGCTGATGATCCTCACCGGGCGCCGCGTGAGCCGGTACTTGGCCATCAGGGCCTCTGTGGTCCTGCTGATGGTGGCCACGATGTCCGCCCGGTTGAGCAGGAGCCGCTGCGGCCAGAAGGCCTTGTGGTAGAGGCGCCAGAGCAGCCGGACCGGCGCGGGCAGGAATCCCGGGGGAGCGGGGTGCTCGTAGTAGATGAGGTCGTGGAGGGTCAGGACCAGCCCGTACTTGCGTCCCCAGCTGCCCATGGTCTGCATGGGGCAGACCACCACATCCGGGCCGAGCGGGTTCACTTTGCGGGCCACGAACAGCTCCAGCGGAGAGATCGGGCTGTTGATCAGCGTATAGGGGACGTCGGGCAGCAGGGCAAGCTGGCGGGGGTCGCTGATGAGCATGGAAACGTCGGCGATCCTCGCAGTTGCCGCGATGAGGCTGGCTCCGTAGCGGCTGATGCCGTCATGGTGGTCGGTCCGGGTGAACCGGGCATCGATGACTATCTTCACGCGGGATGGTCCTTAAGGAAGCTGCGGATGAAGCCGGCGGCCTCGCCCGGGGTTTCGTAGTGGATGAGGTGTCCGACGCCGGGAATCACCTTGAGCGTCCCGTCCGGCAGTTGCGCGGCGAGGCGGTGCTGGTCCGGCAGGGCGGCGATCTCGTCCTTTTCGCCGGCCACCAGCAGGACCGGCAGCGCCAGCTTTCCGGCCACTTCGGCAACATGTCCGCTGACGGAGGCCGTGAACGATTCGAGCAGGCTTTCCCGGTTGGCGAACGAGCTGAAGTAGGCATGGTGCTGGCCGTGGATGAAGCGCCGCAGTTTCTTGTCGTCCGTTTTGGCCATGGCCTCGCTCATCACGCGTACGATCAGCGGGCTCCGGAGCAGAGCCAGTCCCAAGCGGCGGGGAAGCCGGGCTGCGAGCCGGTAATACAGGACGGCCAGCCTGGTCATGATGCCCTTGGGGCCCTCCAGTGCGGGCGCGGCAATGGGATTGATGAGGATGAGCGGGTTGACGGCGCCGGGATGGGAAGCCACAAAATGTGCGGCGACGATCGAACCGAATGAGTGGCCCAGCAGCACGGTGTCCGGCCCGAGCTCCAGGGCAGCCATGAAGTCGGCGATGAACCTGCCGTAGTGCTCTATCGTGTGGGGACCTGAGGCAAAGGCGCCGGAGCTGCCGAAACCGGGGAGGTCAGGCATGATGATCCGCATCTCCGGAAGCTGGTCAGCCACACGGAGCAGGCCGTGGTGGTCGCCGCGGAAGCCGTGGATGACCAGGATGGTGCGGGTTTCCGGCACCACCCGGACCGGTTCGTAGGTCCAAAAGGCGACTGTGCCGCCATCGAGCCTGATGTCCGATGCCGTGGTCCGTGCCGCCAGCTCCGGGCTGAAGTATGACGGGGTGACGGGAGATTGGGGGTCCGCTGTTTTCATTACCCTCTGTCCTAGTTGACGTTGTCCGGGTGGGAGCCCGTGCGGTGGCCACGGTCAAGCTCCGCGAGGGCGGCCATATCCCGCGACGAGAGCTCAAAGCCGAAGATATCCAGGTTTTCCCGGAGCCGGGTCTCGGAACTTGCCTTCGGGATGGTGATGTTGCCGAGCTGGATGTGCCATCTCAGGATGACCTGGGCGGGCGTCCTGCCGTGTTCGGAAGCGCAGGCCTGCACCACCGGGTCGGCCAGGACCTGTCCGCGCCCCAGCGGACTCCAGGCCTCCGTCCGGATGCCCAGCCCTTGGTGCTTCTGCCGAAGTTCTTCCTGCTGGAGCCAGGGGTGCAGCTCGATCTGGTTCACCGCCGGGACAACCTCGGCCTTCTCAAGCAGCCGGTCAAGGTGCGGGGGCTGGAAGTTGCAGACTCCGATGGCCCGGACCTTCCCTTCGCGGTAGAGGGTTTCCAAGGCACGGTACGTTTCGGTGAACAGCCCGCGCCGCGCGCAGGGCCAATGGATCAGGTACATGTCGACGTAGTCCAGGCCCAGGTTGATCATCGAGGTGTCGAAGGCGCGGAGGGTTTTGTCATACCCGTGGTCCTCGTTCCAGACCTTTGTGGTGATGAAAAGGTCCTCGCGCGACATCCCCGGGGAGGATTCTCCCGAACCGCCGCTGCCGCCGTCGGAACCTGACAGCGAACTGATGCCACGTGCCACTCCCGTTTCGTTGCCGTACATCGCCGCGGTGTCGAAGTGGCGGTAGCCCGCCCCCAGCGCCATGGAAACCAGCGAAGCAGCTTCCTCGGCGGGCACCTTGTACAGCCCCAGGCCCAACTGGTCGATCAGCACGCCGTTGTTCAGGCTGAGCCGGGGTGAAGGTTTCATAGCAACGACTCTACCCACTCCGTCAGGAGACGCCGCCGAAGCTGACCAGGCGGCGCGCGGTGGCCTCGTCGAGAATCAGGTCAGTTGCCAGTCCGGCGGCGAGCGCACCGCGGAGGCCGTCGATCTTGGAGGCACCGGACACGACGCAGATCCGGCGGCGCACTTCCCGCAGCCGTGCCAGGGCAGGTCCCGTTGATCTTTCGTTCAGGACGATGCCGCCGGAGGACCCGTCGGCCCGGAAGAAGACGGTGGCGACGTCCCCCACCACGTCGGAGCTGGCCAGGATGTTCAGGTCGCTTTCATCGAGATAACCGCCGGCATAGACGTGGCTGGGGTAGTCGGCGTCGACAGAACCTACGCCGAAGATGGCGATGCTCATCCTCGCCTGCAGTTCCAGGATCCGTTGCACGCTGCGCTCATTCCACATGGCAGTCTTGGTGGCTGCGTGGTCGAAGAAGGCCGGAACAGGGAACTGCTCTACGCGCGCACCGTAGGCGCTGCCAAAGCGGCGCATGATGTCGCTGGCATAGGTAATGCCGGTGGTGTGCATGTTTCCCGCACCGTTGAGCTGCACGATCACGGTGTCGTGGGTGATCTTCCGGGTCAGGTGCCGGCTGACTGCGCTGAGCGTCGATCCCCAGGCGACGCCGATGATCGCGTTGGAGTCGACCAGCGGGCCGATGGTGCGCGCAGCCTGCATGGCGACGCGGTCCAGTGTTTCGGCCTCGTTCAGGGTTTCCAGCACCGGGACAACGTGCACATCGACGTCGAACTGGTCCCGGATCATGCCTTCCAGCTCAGGCCCCGTGTCCAGGGGATTGCGGATCTGGATCTGCACGAGCCCCGAATCGCGGGCAGCGGAGAGAAGCCTGGAGACAGTGGAGCGGGATGTTCTGAGTTCCCGCGCGATGGCATCCATGGTCAGGTCCTGGAGGTAATACATCTGTGCGGCACGAAGGGCTGCCGAATAGCGCGAGGAGGTCATGAGGGATCCTTTGTGCACGTTTGTGCATAGAGCTTGACGCCATTTTCCATTATTCCAAAGAATAGTTGAAGAACGGCGGCTACCTGCGATGGTGGCTGCACAGGACCAAACCCAAGGGAGTTGTTTTGGGATTCAAGGATTCATCCGGCCATCGTCCGGCCGCCCCGGCCATGCCCGCTTCAGTCCGCACCTCGGTGCAGAGCCTGCGGCAGCGCCCGCACGCCAAGGTGCTGATCATCGGCGGCGGAATCAACGGCGTGGGCACCTTCCGGGACCTCGCACTGCAGGGCGTCGACGTGGCCTTGGTGGAACGCGGCGACTACTGCCAGGGCGCCAGCGGCGCCTCATCGCACATGATCCACGGCGGCATACGCTACCTGGAGAACGGCGAGTTCCGCCTCGTCCAGGAGTCCGTGGCGGAGCGGAACCGGCTGTTGCGCATCGCGCCGCACTATGTGAAGCCGCTCCAGACCACCATCCCGATTTTCAGCACCTTCTCCGGCGTGCTGTCCGCGCCTTTGCGGTTCCTGACCCACAAGCAGCAGGGCAAGCCCACGGAACGGGGAGCCTTCCTGATCAAGCTGGGCCTGAGTTTGTACGACTCGTTCTCCCGCGACGGCGGCAGCGTGCCGAGGCACCAGTTCCGGGGCCGCAAGCGGGCCCTTGCCGAGCTCCCGATGCTCCACCCCGGCATCAAATACGCGGCGACCTACTTCGATGCCTCGGTCCACAATCCCGAACGGCTCACGCTGGATGTCCTTCAGGACGGTGAAAAGGCAGGCCTGGGCAGGCCTTGGCAGGGGAGCGGTACAGCCCGTGCCAGCAATTACCTGTCGCTCCACTCGGTCACCGGCGCCTCCAACACCGGAACGGGCAGCAGCGTCCAGCTCCGTGACGAGCTGACTGGCGAACTGTTCGGCTTCACCGCCGATGTCATCGTCAACACCACCGGCGCCTGGGTCGACCACACCAACGCGGCAATGGGTTCTCCGTCTTCGTTCATGGGAGGCACCAAGGGCTCCCACATCGTGCTTGACCACCCCGGCCTCCTTGACGCCTGCAGGGGCCGGGAGATCTTCTTCGAACACACGGACGGCCGGATCGTCCTCATTTACCCGATGGGGGACCGTGTCCTGGTGGGAACTACCGACGTGGACGTGGACGTGTCCGAAGACGCCGTGTGCACGGACGAGGAGATCGACTACTTCCTTGATCTCATCGGCCATGTCTTCCCGGGCGTCGGCGTGCAGCGGGAACAGATCGTCTACACCTTCTCCGGCGTGCGCCCGCTGCCAAAACACGACGCGGCCCACCCCGGATTCGTTTCCCGTGACTACCGGATCGAGCGTCGCGCACCCGGTGGCGGTGCACCCGGTGCGGGCGCCGCCGTCGTATTCAGCCTGGTAGGCGGGAAATGGACCACCTTCCGGGCGCTGGCCGCGCACATGGCTGACGACGTCCTCGCCGAACTGGGCATGGAACGGAAAGCTTCGACGGCGAAGCTCCCCATCGGGGGCGGCGCCGGCTTCCCCGAGGACGAGAGCGGCGTCCAGAGGTGGATCAAGGCGCATGCATCCGCCGGCAGGGACGCCGACCGGACCGCGGTCCTCCTGACCCGCTATGGAACGCGGGCGGAGCAAGTCATCCGCTACCTCGACGCCGGCCCGGACCGGCTGCTGCACTCCACCCGCGAACTCAGTGTCCGTGAGCTGGAATTCATGGCCGGACACGAGCAGGTCGGGCACCTCATCGACGTCCTGATCCGGCGGACCTCGCTGGCCTTTAGGGGCCTGGTGACCGGCGAACTTCTTAGTGAGATCGCCGAAGTGCTGGCCGTCCCCCTGGGCTGGGACCGGGCCGCCCAGGCCGCGGAAGTCCAGCACGCGCAGGACGTTTTGCGGCGTTTCCACCGCGTAGAGATCCACAGCCTGGTCGCATAGGCGCGGCCGGGCCGGTGCCGGGCGTCATCACGCTTGCGGCAAGAGCGTCCTTCAACCCGCGAAGGACCGACAACAGAAAATTGGGGATTCAAAGATGTCTCTTGGAATTGTTTTCCTGTCCGAAGTCTTCGGAACAGCCATGCTCACCCTGCTGGGTTGCGGCGTCGTCGCGAACGTCGCCCTGAAGGGAACCAAGGGCAACAGCGGCGGGTTCCTGATGGTCACCTGGGGGTGGGGCATCGCCGTCTTCGCGGGTGTTTTCGCTGCCGCCAAGTCAGGTGCCCACCTGAACCCCGCCGTCACGCTAGGCCTGCTGGTCAACGGCAGGGGCGAATACGCGCCGGGAGTACCGGTCGACGGCGCCTCCACCCTGGCGTATTTCAGCGGCGAGTTGCTGGGCGCCTTCCTGGGCGCGGTGGTCTGCTGGGCCGCGTACAAGCAGCACTTCGACGGCGAGCCCGAGCCGGCCAGCAAGCTGGGGGTCTTCTCCACCGCGCCGGCCATCCGCTCCGCCCCGTGGAACCTTGCCGCCGAGATTATCGGCACGTTTGTCCTGGTGTTCATCATCCTCGCGTTCGGCGGAACCCCCTCGGGACTGGGACCGCTTGCTGTGGCGCTGCTGGTAGTCGGCATCGGCGTGTCCCTCGGCGGCTCCACCGGCTACGCCATCAACCCGGCCCGGGACCTGGGCCCCCGCATTGCGCACGCCCTGCTTCCCATCAGGGGCAAGGGCCCGAGCGACTGGAGCTACTCCTGGATTCCCGTGGCGGGGCCGCTGGTAGGCGGTGCCCTGGGCGGGGCCGTCGCCAGGATCGCACCGATCATCGTCACGGCGGCCACGTGACGGCCCTCAACTCCAACACCCCTGAAACAAACACGCAAGCACAAACCGACCTGCACACAGACAAGGACGTCAACTTCATGAACCAGTACGTAATCGCCATCGACCAGGGCACCACCAGTTCCCGCGCAATCATCTTCGACCACAGCGGCAACATCGTGTCCTCGGGCCAGATGGAGCATGAGCAGGTCTTTCCGCAGGCGGGCTGGGTGGAGCACGACCCGGCCGAGATCTGGAACAACACCCGCGAGGTCATCGCCTCGGCCCTGTCCAAGGCGAACCTGACCCGGCACGACATTGCCGCCGTCGGCATTACCAACCAGCGGGAAACGGCCGTGGTGTGGGATAAGACCACCGGAGAACCCGTCTACAACGCCATCGTCTGGCAGGACACCCGGACGCAGGACACCGTTGATGAGCTGTCCAGGGACGGCGGCCCGGACCGGTTCAAGCAGAAGGTGGGGCTTCCGCTGGCCACGTACTTCTCCGGGACCAAGATCAAATGGATCCTGGACAACGTTGACGGCGCCCGGGCCAGGGCAGAGGCCGGGGACCTCGTGTTTGGCAACACCGACTCGTGGGTGCTCTGGAACCTGACCGGCGGTGTGGACGGCGGCGTGCATGTCACGGATGTCACCAACGCCTCCCGCACCCTGTTCATGGACCTTGAGACCCTGAAGTGGGACGAGGAAATCCTGGCCATTTTCGGCGTTCCGTTGAGCATGATGCCCGCGATCAAGTCCTCCTCCGAGGTCTACGGGACCGTCCACACCTCACAACTGCTGCGGGAGGTCCCGGTGGCCGGCATCCTCGGCGACCAGCAGGCTGCGACTTTCGGCCAGGCCGCGTTCGACGCCGGTGAGGCGAAGAACACGTACGGCACCGGCTGCTTCCTGATCTTCAACACGGGCGAGGAGATCGTCCACTCGAAGAACGGCCTCCTGACCACGGTGGGCTACAAACTGGGGGATGCCGCACCGCACTACGCTCTGGAAGGCTCCATCGCCGTCACAGGTTCACTGATCCAGTGGCTGCGGGACAACCTGGGCATCATCAGCAGCGCCCCTGAGGTGGAAACCCTTGCGGCCTCAGTCAAGGACAACGGCGGCGTGTACATCGTCCCGGCGTTTTCCGGCCTGTTTGCCCCGTACTGGCGCTCCGACGCCCGTGGCGCCATCGTCGGCCTGACCCGGTTCGTGAACAAGAACCACATCGCCCGCGCTGCGCTTGAGGCCACGGCATTCCAGACCCGCGAGGTGCTTGATGCCGTCAACGCGGACTCCGGCGTTCCGCTGACGGAGCTGAAGGTCGACGGCGGCATGGTCGCCAACGATGCGCTGATGCAGTTCCAGGCGGACATCCTCGGCGTCCCGGTGATCCGACCCAGGGTTGTGGAAACGACCGCGCTGGGTGCTGCCTATGCTGCGGGCCTTGCCGTGGGGTTCTGGAAGGACCTGGGGGAGCTCTCGGCCAACTGGTCCGAAGACAAGCGGTGGGAGCCCCAGCTTGACCAGGAGGAGCAGGACCGCCAGATGCGGCTGTGGAAGAAGGCAGTCACCAAATCCATGGACTGGGTCGACGAGGACGTGAAGTAGGTTCAACAGTCGGTTGAAGGAGGCCGCCCTTGCCCCGCCCGCTTCGCGGTGCCCACCACACCCGGGCGAAGTGCGGCCTCCTTCAACCTTCACCTACCTGCGGCGTCTGTTGCGTGTTTGCGCACTACACATGACAAGGCGGTAAGGTGGCTTTATGCGTGCGATCCTTCTGCTTAGCTAGCCGCCCGGTGAACGTCGATATCTAAACCATCGCGAACCGAGCGGCCGCCCCTCCTTGCCGAGGGGCTTTTGTGTGTCCGGGACCTTCCGGGACCCGGAGCAGGAGGCAAAACCGTCATGGAAGAACAGAAGAGGGCAGCAGTGAGCGTTCAGCCGGAGACAGAGACCGGAACACCAGCCGCGGCAGCGGAAGCCCCCGAAGAGGGGACCTACAGCTTCGCGGCAATGGAGGCCAAGTGGCCACAGGTGTGGGAGGACCTCAAAGTCTTCACCCCAGTCGACGACGGCTCACGCGAGCGCCGCTACGTGCTGGACATGTTCCCGTACCCCTCCGGTGACCTCCACATGGGCCACGCCGAGGCCTTTGCCATGGGCGATGTGGTGGCGCGGTACCTTCGCCAGCAGGGCTACGACGTGCTGCACCCGATCGGCTGGGACTCCTTTGGCCTGCCTGCAGAGAACGCCGCGATCAAGCACAATGCCCACCCGAGCGAGTGGACCTACGCCAACATCGACACCCAGGCGGCGTCCTTCAGGCGCTATGCCATTTCGGCCGACTGGTCACGCCGGCTTCACACCTCGGACCCCGGATACTACCGCTGGACCCAATGGCTGTTCAAGCGCTTCTACGAGCGCGGCCTGGCCTACCGCAAGGATTCCCCGGTCAACTGGTGCCCCAAGGACCAGACGGTGCTGGCGAACGAGCAGGTGGTCAACGGCGCCTGCGAGCGTTGCGGCACCCCCGTCACCAAAAAATCCCTGAACCAGTGGTACTTCAGGATCACCGAGTACGCCGACCGGCTCCTGGATGACATGGATGAGCTGCGCGGCCACTGGCCCGAACGGGTGCTGGCCATGCAGAAGAACTGGATCGGCCGGTCCGAAGGCGCCCACGTCACCTTCGCGATCGAGGCCGACGGCGGCAAGCCAGCCAAGGCAGTCACCGTCTTCACCACCCGTCCGGACACCCTGTATGGCGCCACTTTTTTCGTGGTCGCCGCCGACGCGCCGATGGCAGTGGAGCTGGTCACCGACGAGCACGCTGCGGCCCTGGACGCCTACCGGGAAAAGGTCAAGGCGCTGTCCGAAATCGAGCGCCAGTCCACCGAGCGCGAAAAGACCGGCGTCTTCACCGGCCGGTACGCCATCAACCCGCTTAACGGGGAGAAGCTGCCGGTCTGGGCAGCGGACTACGTGCTGGCGGACTACGGCACGGGAGCCATCATGGCCGTCCCGGCGCACGACCAGCGCGACCTCGACTTCGCCAAAACCTTCGGCCTGCCCGTCCGCGCCGTGCTGGATACCGGAGAGGAAGACCCGGCAGTATCCGGTACGGCCACCACGGGCGAGGGCACCCTGATCAACTCCGGCGTGCTCGACGGCCTGCCCAAGTCAGATGCCATCCCAGCCGCCATCGAAATGCTGGAGAAGCAGGGAACGGGAGAAAAATTCGTCAACTTCCGGCTCCGCGACTGGCTGCTGAGCCGCCAGCGGTTCTGGGGCACCCCCATCCCCATCATCCACTGCCCGTCCTGCGGTGAAGTCCCGGTGCCTGACGAGCAGCTCCCCGTCACCCTCCCGGCGGACCTGCGCGGCGAGGACCTGTCGCCGAAGGGCACGTCGCCGCTGGCTGCAGCCGAAGCCTGGGTCAACGTTGAGTGTCCCAACTGCCACGGCCCCGCCAAGCGCGACACGGACACCATGGACACGTTTGTGGACTCGTCCTGGTACTTCCTGCGGTTTGTCTCCCCGGACTACACCGAAGGTCCCTTCGACCCGGCAAAGATCAACGACTGGATGCCGGTCGGCCAGTACGTAGGCGGGGTGGAACACGCCATCCTGCATCTGCTCTACGCTCGGTTCTTCACCAAGGTCATCCACGACCTCGGCATGATCGACGCAGACGAGCCGTTCAGTGCACTGCTCAACCAGGGCCAGGTACTCAACGGCGGCAAGGCCATGAGCAAGTCGCTGGGCAACGGCGTTGACCTCAGCGAGCAGCTGGACAAGTACGGCGTGGACGCCGTCCGGCTGACCATGATCTTCGCCTCCCCTCCGGAGGACGACGTCGACTGGGCGGACGTTTCGCCGTCGGGCTCTGCGAAGTTCCTGGCCCGTGCCTGGCGCCTCGCGCAGGACGTCACCAGCGCCCCCAGCGCTGATGCCGCCACCGGGGACCGCGCACTGCGTTCCGTGACGCACCGGACCATCGCGGACGCAGCGGAACTGCTGAACCACAACAAATTCAACGTTGTGGTGGCCAAACTCATGGAACTGGTCAATGCCACCCGCAAGGCCATCGATTCCGGCGCCGGCGCCGGGGATCCGGCCGTACGGGAGGCTGCCGAGGCGGTAGCGGTCATCCTCAGCCTCTTCGCGCCCTACACCGCTGAAGACATGTGGAACATCCTGGGCCATCCGGCCTCGGTGGCCAACGCGGGCTGGCCTGCGCACGACGAATCCCTGCTGGTCCAGGACACGGTGACCGCCGTCGTCCAGGTGCAGGGCAAAGTCCGGGACCGTCTGGAGGTCCCGCCGGACATCAGCGAAGACCGGCTCCGCGAACTCGCGCTGGCCTCGGAGAATGTCCAACGGGCACTTGACGGCCGGGGCATCCGCACGGTGATCGTCCGCGCGCCTAAACTGGTGAACATCGTCCCGGCGTAGCCGGTTCCGGCCGCCGGGCCTGTCCGGCGGCCGGCCATGACTCCAGGAGGCACACTTGCCCGACCGTGATGCCGCAGCCTGGATCTGGCTTCGCGACCGCTTGGCCGCCTTCCGTCCGGCACCACGGCCGGGTACTGCCCCTGCCGGGCCTGCCGCGGCAGTCCGCACCGCCGTCGTAACTGACTCAGCGGCCGCCCTGCCCGCTGACTGGGTTGCGGCTTTCTCCCGTGACGGACGCCTCACCGTCATCCCCATGCCCGTGATGGTGGGCGAGGAAATCTACGGTGAAGGCGAGGATGACATTACCCAAACCATCGCCCTGGCATTGGCGGCAGGGACCTCGGTGAAAACCTCGCGGCCCTCGCCGGGCCAGTTTGAGCAGGCGTTCCTCGCCGCCGAGCGCCAGGGCTACGAGGCTGTAGTGGCCATCCACATCTCCGGCGGACTGTCCGGAACTGCCGATGCTGCCAGGCTGGCAGCCGGAAGGGTGCGCATCCCGGTTGAGGTCCTGGATTCCGGGACTGTAGGAATGGCCCAGGGCATGGGCGTGCAGGCTGCAGTCGTCGCGGCCGCCGGCGGGCTGGACGCCGCTGCAGTCCGCGCCATCGCGGAGGAACAGCTGGCACGGACCAGGGTGTACTTCTACGTTCCCAGCCTGGAACAGCTGCGCCGCGGCGGAAGGATCGGAACTGCTGCCTCCCTGCTGGGAACAATGTTCGCGATCAAGCCGATTCTGGCGGTCGACGGCGGCAGGATCGTGCCGCTCGAAAAGGTCCGCTCCGCGGCCAGGGCGATAGCCCGGCTGGAG
>DATCNU010000051.1:0-15391 GCA_036565085.1 Arthrobacter sp. | reverse complement strand
CCACGTGCAGCATGGGGCAGCGAACGCATGCGTGTTCGTGCGCGCATGGCGTGCCGTAGGGTCGACCGCAGGCACCAAGTTCGACTTTGCGCTTGTCAAAATGTTCCTCGAATTCTGCCCAGTCGTCGTCGGTCAGGTCCGGGTACTCGTGGTGGGGGCGGAGCGCCCGGCGTCGGGCAATGTGCATTTGGTAGTGACGAACAACGTCCTCATCGAACACAGCGACGTAGCCTCGGGTCGTTTGTAGGCTGGCGTGCCCAAGTAATGCCGCTCCAATGTGTACGGGAAGGCCGTTATTGACCAGATCCGTCGCGAAGATGCGCCGGAAGTCGTGCGGGGTGAAGGCCAGTCCGTCGAATTCGGAACGATGTTTGGCGGCGCGGGAGCATGCTTTTCGCAGCAGCTTGGAGATCAGGGTAGCGCTCAGCACTCCCCGCACGGGGCCCGTGCAGCGTTGGAACAGGTATGGGAGAGGGTCGCTGTACTGCCTCTCAAGGGGGTCCCAGCGGCGGACGGGCGGAATGCTTTCAAGGACGTCTGTGTGCCGGCGGATCAGTTGTGCGATGACGTGCAGCAGTTCGGGCGACATGGGTATGACCCTCTCGCGGTCTGTCTTGGAGGGCGTGATGACGAGCAGGGCGACGAGTTCGCCGTTGGAGCGCTGGTATTGGCGCACGGAGAGGTGGCTCAGCTCCAGCATCTCCTCTTGGCGGATGCCCGTCAGGCGCAGGACCTCGACTGTTGCCCAGGTCCAGAACGCATGCTCCTCTTCTTCACCCACGTTGATGACATCGCCGGCAGGGTTGAGCACCCGGAGCTGGCGGTCAGGACGAGGTGGCATTTCGAGTTCGGCGCCACGACTCGTGCGGGGTCCCTTTTGCGGTGATCTTCCGCGCGGGGAGCGCTCAGGGATGTGCCTGTAGTGGGTCCCGCGAAAATCAAAGCCTGCTTCGTTCAGCGATTCCTGGGCTGCCGACCGGAGCGCCTGAAGCCGCTCCTGTTCTAAGGTCACGTGCTTGACGAGGTGTTCCAGGAGGGGCTGGCGTACGCGCGTGCGGTCCGCGATGCGCTCGGCTAGACGGCGCCTTCCCGCACTGTAGCCACGGCTCGCGATGGCGGGGACGGGGCATCGCGTCGCCCACGCTCCCCAGCGGGCAGGATCCTCGATGGCCCACGTTTGAATGTCCAGGTAGAGTGCCCGCACGGCGATGAGTAAATCCCAGATGCCTTGGCGGGGTTTCGGGCCGTCAGGCGTCCGAACTGTGTCGACTTCCTGCCGCCAGGCTTCGTAGGTTCCCTCGCCCAGATCAAGGTCATCCTGATCGGGGTTGATCCCTTCGATGACGCACCAGAAGTTCCGCACGAGGTTGCAGGTGAGCCCGCGCACGCTGGAATAGTCCATGCCTAGCGAGGCGCGGTGGCTGATGTAGTCGATCATCAATTGGCGCATCCCGATGTTCTTCACGCCGTAGTAGTCGACCAGCTCTTCCACCGTTTTCCGGCCGCCTTGTCGAGCCAGCCGCAGGGTCACGGGCGTTCCGTGCGGGAAGCGTCCCATCGTTTGAAGCACTTGCCATATTAGAGGTCCGATTTGTCGTTCGAATTTCTCCCTGGCTGTGCTGACGGCCCGTAGCTCCAGCCCGAAGTGGATGATGGCGCCGGGGGTGAGGTCGGCGACGGGAATGGCGTGGCAGGCAAGCATGTAGGCCAGATCCGTGCGTGACTTGTGTTTTTGGTAAGCCGCGGTGGGGGCCGCGTTGATGCGTTCTATGACCTGGTCCAACAGCCGGTCTTGCTGGCAGGCCAGGAAGATGGTCGCGAAGTCGGTCACCACGTCGCGGCGCAGCGTGCGGACAGAAGGTACGATGACGCGCATGGCGACCAGCCAGCTGAGGCCGCTCGTCATGGTCCAACTGCTAGTACGCGGCGGGTTCAAGGATGCAAGTGGGTGGGCCGAGGTATCCCATCCGCTGGCCTCCCACTTCTCCTGCCATGTTTGGCCTTCGAACGTTTCCAGGTGTTCTGCCAGACGTCGGATTGAACGGCGGCGCTTGTCCAGTTGGATGGCTGATCTTGGAAGTATCTGGCACGCCGCGTCCTGCAACTCGGAGACCGTTGCCCTGCTGAGGTCCCCGAAGGGTGTTGGGAGGTTCGGGGTTGCCAGGGCTGGGGCGACGATGCCGTCCCTACCGCCTGGGCGACGCGACGGATCCTGCACATTGGCGGCAAGAGGCTCCTGGGGCGCGGGAGCTTCGCGACGGCTCCAAATACCCGTCGTGGACACGGACGCCCTACTCACCTGCGCTCCTGACGGCGTGATCGCCAAACACCGCGGCGATGTCGTCGGGCGCGTATCCGGGGGTGAACCTGCGCAGCGGCTGGGCGGGGCGGGCATAGAACTCCTGCATTTTGACGATCACTTCCTCCTCGCGTGGCAGCGTGTAGCGGCTCGTGGTCCGGAGGTCGGCATGTCCCAAAACGACCTGCAACTCGGGCAAGGTGAGCACGCCACTGCTGACCATCCGCATAGACGCCGTATGCCTGAGATCGTGCAGGGTCCAATTCGTGCCCATGGCAGCGTTGGCGCGCTGGATGATGCGTCGCGCCGCTGCGTAGCTCAGAGGACGCTCCGCGCCCCTGAGCGTTCGCCACATCGGACCGGCCGAGCGGATGTCGAGCGAATCCAGGTAGCGTCCCAGCAAAGCCACAGCCTCCGGTGAGAGCGGCACCCACCGTCTCTCTCTGCTTCCTTTGGAAATTACTGAGAGTCGCTGGTTGGCCCAGTCCAAGTCGTCCGTCCGGGCCCCCAGCAGCTCCTCTGCACGCGCTCCGGAGCTCACGAAGCATGCCAGCAGGGCCCGATCTCGGTCATTTCCCATGAGATGGAACAGCTGGGCCCAATGCGGATCCGGGATCGACCGAGGTAAACGCTGCCCGTAACGCTGACGGTAAGGCCCTCGCCGGTACGGCTGTTTGGGTTCGAGAGGGCTGCGGTGCCCAAGGGCGCGGCGACGCTGTGGCGAAGCCGGAACCGGATTCAGGACCGGCCCGTGTGCCCACTGGGCATGGAATTCGTAAAACCCGCGAACCGCTCCAAGCGTGAGATTGATCGTGGCAGGACCATAGCCCTGGCCGAGGTTCGGCTTGCCGGTTTTGATGTTTACCCCGCCGGGGACGCCGCCTGTAGGGCGTGTGCGCTGTGGATTGGGCGCGTTCCGCAGCCACCCGACCATCGCGGCTGTCTCCGCGAGGGTCGCCCGATCCCATGGGATGTCCAGCATCCACAGAACACGGAACCATGTCAGGCTGGCATAGCAGTAAGAGCGCATCGTGCGCGGGCTGTGGTCTGCGGAGGCAAGATACCTCATCCAAGCGCTCACTTCATCGACCACTTGCCCGCCGGGATCAAGAAGCACATAGGGCTGTTCTGTGCCTGGACCAGTGTCGACCCGACCCAACCTGACCAGCTCCAGCGTCCCGTTCGACAGACCTTGCTGGATCCCACTTCTAAACTCTTTCCCGGACATTCGGCCACCGCCTTGGCATCGGAATTAGTGATCGTCCTGCATCCCTATCCCTACTCCGACGAGTTAAACCAACGTGGGCGCCGCGCGGCAGAAGGTGCAGATAACTCACCAGATCCTCCTGGGCTCATATGGCTGGTCCGCACCCTTGATCAAAATCCCTTCCACTCCCGTGGCCGGCATTTCCCTGAACCAGGTCTCCGCCAACGCCCGGTCCCTGGTCACCGGGGAAAGATTCAACGGGGGAACCCACACACGCGCCAGCTCCTCCAGCAAAGCGCGGCGGTCCGTGAACGGCAGCCCACGGGTATCTTTTCCGGCTACGGCCAGAACATCGAACGCCACGAACGAGGCAGGACGCTCCCGCATGAGCGCAGGCAGCGCCGCCCTGGCTGTCACCAATCGCAGCTTCAGCGCATCGAAATCCAGCCGATCCCCAGTCCACACCACCAACTCACCATCGACAACACAACCAGGCGGGATCTGCTCGACCGCGGCCGCCAAAACGTCCGGGAAATACCGGTTCTGTTGGGTCCAAGGGAGCTGTCGCGCACGTCGCATTTCCATACCGCGGCATCTGTCTGGAACAGCAGCTATCGGTGTGTCGGGCACGTCTGTCACGTCGCGAGTTCTACCATCCTTGGCATGAGCAGCATCCTAGGGATGAGATGCAGGGGGTGATCTGGCCGTGGCGACGTTCAGGTCTTTCCCGGTGAGATTGCCTTCGGACTTTCGCTACTGGACCGTGCTCGATCCAGCCCATCGGGTGGTCGTGGAGGCGGATGATTTCCTGTTGCATCACCGGTTGGGCCTGGACGGTGCGGAGTCCACCAGCCAGTCCTACGCCGCGTCGCTTGCACTGTTCTTCGACTGGGCTGCATCGATCCGGAAGCCGTGGCGGGAGAGCGCCCCTTATTTGGGCCGGTTCGTCTACTGGCTCCAGTACTATCGCCCGGACCAGATAGCCGTCGGTCGCACCGAAGTGGTGCGTGGGCCACAGCGAGTGAACGCGATCATGGCTGCGGTGAACGGCGCGGGGCGCTGTTCGGCGGCTGGACGGATGCTGGTGTTAGCAGTTGCTCTTGTATCGGTCGTACGTCCGCTTCGCGGCGGGATGCCCCGACCACGGCTGGATGTCTTAGCCTTGATCCACCGATCTGTCTGGGCAGATGATTTGGATGCGATTTTTGGCGGTTTTGTGGGCTGAGGGCGTGTTGGGGTGCCGGGCCTCGCTGCCCTTCGGTGTTCCACTGGTGGTCCTGGTTGCGCCGTTTGGCTGGGTTGACGGGGTCAGTCGGGTTGCGTCGGCGGGTAGAGGTGGTCGAACAGGCTTTGCCATGGTGTTTGCCAGGGCCAGGCTTCGGGCAGATGGAGGCGTATTTTCCGTGCGCTGGAAGCTATCCTGGCCGGGACGTGGATGAGTTTGCGGCGGATCGTGCCGGTCCTGGCTTTGCCGAAGGGTCCGGCCGCGAGGATTCCGGCGGCGCGGGTGAGGTTGTAGGCCATGACCGCGGCGACCAGCCAGGCTGAGTTTGCCGCGAAAACACCTGAGGGCAGGTGCGCAAGGGCGCTGTCCTTCAGATCGGCGTTGACCTGCTCAATAATGGCGTGTTTCCGGTGGATCTTGTCGGCCGCGACGGCGTCCAGGAGTTCGGTGTCCACGGTGGTGAAGAAGGCGTGGTGCCGGTGGGTGTCGAACAGGGTTTCCTGCCCGTCGCCGGTTTTCGGGTTCAGTTCCGGGATCCGGCGGACCACCAGTCGGCCGGTGATCTGCTCGGCCTTTTTGCGGGAGGTGAACGCGGTGAACACGGTTTCGGCGACCTCGGCCTTCGAGACCCAGGTGTTGGTGGTCTCATCGAAGACCGCATCGGTGTATTCGATGGTTTCCCACGCCGTTTCCGGGATCCCGGCGATGGCGCGTTTGACGGCCGGGTCCATGCGGACGGTCGCCGAGACCTGTGCCCCGCCGGCCAGGGCCGCGGAAACCGCGCCGTGGCCGTAGAAGGCCGAATCGAACCGGCAGAGCACCCGCCCGCCGGTCTGGACACGTTTGAGCGTGGACAGGGCATCGGTAATCAGGCGTTTGGCTCCGCGGGCCGAGTTCGCTGCTCCCTTGCGTAACCGCTGGGCGGCGATGACCGGGGCGGTGTCCTTGGTGGAGACCGTGGCCAGCAAAGCGTTCAGGCCGCGAACCCCGGAATACCCGTAGCCGGAACCCTGCTTGGCGTAGCCGTGGACCTCGATGATCGTGTCATCGACATCGACGAACACGAAGTCTTCCGGGCCGGGTCGGCCAAGCAGCGGAGCCCAGGCCCCCAGGTTGGCCAGGAAACGGGAGGCAACAGCGTCCAGTTAGCGCACGTGACCGAACGTGAAGGACCGAAGGAACGAGCCCAGAGTGGAGGGCGCGTAGCAGGCGGTGAAGAAACGCTTCATTCCGCCATGGCGCAGCAGGGCCATCTCGTCGATGCTGTCGGCGCCGGCGATCATCCCGGCCAGCAGGGATGCGACTTTCAGCCCGGCGTTGGCACCTTTATCCGACGGCACCGAGAGCCAGTCGTCGGCGAGCTTGTGGAGCCCGGCGTCCCGGGCCAAGGTCATGACCGGCAGCAGCCCGGCAGCCGACACGAGGTTGGACTCGTCGAAGGAAACTGACACCGCGGACGGCTTGTGGGAAACTTGCATCTACGAGATGTCCTCTTTTCGGTGGTCAATGTGCTCTAGACAAGCTCCATTTTCCTTGAAAAGACGGGCATTCTCGGTTTAAACCGCCGTCGGCGCCCCGACTATCATCGGTGGATCAAGGCTTAGGTGATAGCGCGGCAAGTGACTCCGAAGGCGGGAGAGGCCGGATCCTGAGTTAGGGGAAGAGGTTCCGAGCTCCGCCAAAGATCTCAGCCATGGTCCAGGCATCGAAGGCGAGCACCCTCACGGTACCGTCGGCGGCCAGGCTCACGCGCTCACCGGACAGGGTCGGGTAAACGCGGGCGGTGAGTGGCTTGCCGTTGGCGAAAATTTCGATGGCGGACCGGTCCACCAGGACACGCAGGTGCACCCGGCCGTCGGGCATCGGGAGCGGTCCGGATTTGTCCTCCATATCAACGGTTGGATCGAGGCTGCTCTGAGTGCGGTCGAGGCGGAGTGTGCCTTGGCTGCCGCCTTCAGTGGTCCGGCTCAGCTCGATCACTGTTTCCTCCTTGGAACTGCCGGAGACACCATTGTCAGCTGATCCCAGCAAACCCAGCCGCAGCACAGCACCGGGCTCGAGCTGCACATCCAGTTCGAGGTCCAGTTGGTTGCCGGACACCCCGGTAGGCACAGGTGCCCCGGGCACCAATTCCTGTTCCGGCAGGCCGACGTGGTCCCGGCGCAGCTTCTCGATTTCGGGCACGGGTGCGAAACGGAGGGTCCCGTCGTCGGCCAGGGTGGTGACGCGCGGCAAACTCATGACGCCGGACCATCCGGCCTCCACCATCGTGGCGTTGCTGCGGCCCTCCTGAAGCCAGCCAAACATGATGCGTCGGCCGGACTCATCCAGGAATGACTGCGGCGCGTAGAAGAACCGTCCTCCGTAATCGAGCCGATGCAGCCCGGCGGGCTCGAAGGAGTTTTCCGAATAGCGACCGGTCCAATACAGCGGGTGTCTGGTGTCGCCGTTGTCCCATGCGGAAAAGACCAGCACGTCGGGCGTGTCAGCCGAAGAAGGAACCGTCCCCAACGAGCCCCCGTCTGCCCGGAACAGGTCAACGCATTCCCACATGGTCCCGGTCCAGTCGGTATCGGCAGGATCGCCCTGGGAGGCGTCGCCGATGTACAGCGGCCCGACGTATTCCCAGGAGCGCAGATCGCCGGACTCGTACAGGAACGCCGTGCCGCCGCGCCCACGGATGCCCGATCCCACCAACTGCCGCCAGATGGAACCCTCGCGCCACACGCAGTGATCGCGATACGCCGTGATCTCCACGCCGGCCGGTGGAGCTGCGATGACCGGGTTCTGAGGAATTTTGCTCCAGCTCAGCAGGTCTGCGGATCCCACGGCAACGCAGGGCAACTCCTTCTCGCCCAGCCGGCCCGAGTACACCAAGGTGGGCGTGCCACCGTCGTTCACCAACACCCCCGACCAGCAGCCGTCGGCGTCCGGACCTGCGGACGGTTCCAGTGCCACCGGCTGGTCCGTCCAGTGGACGAGGTCGGTGCTGGTGGCGTGGCCCCACTGGATGCGGTGGTGGAAGGCGCCTTCGGGGTTGTACTGGTAGAAGAGGTGATAGGTGCCGTTCCATTGGCTCACGCCGTTGGGGTCGTTCAGCCAACCGGCCGGGGAAACGAAATGGAAGCGCGGCCGAAGGGGGTCCGCATCGGCGCGGGCAATCAGTTCGTTCTGGGGGACGGTGGCGAGCGGGTGAGTTGATTCTGTCATGCGGAGGCCTTGTTGTCGGTAGGTTCAGTTGCCAGGGCGTGGCCGCCGGCTCCAGCTTGCGGGCGGTAGAGGTGGCAGCGCACCCAGTGGCGGTTTTCGGGGTCGCCCACACCGTGGCGAACGGGTTCCTCGGCCGAGCAGGCCTGGTTTGGGTCGCCGTCGAAAGCGCAGGTGGTCGAAGCCATCACAGCCTGCCGCAGCTCGGCCCGGCGGACGGGATCGTAGGAGCCCGCCCTGGCCGGATCCGGGACGGCTGAGACCAGCAGTTGCGTGTACGGGTGGGCTGGGTTGGCCAGGAGGTCCAAGGACTCGCCCTCCTCGACGAGCTCTCCGGCGAACATGACGGCCGTCCGGTCTGCGAGGTATCGGGCCGAGGCGAGGTCGTGTGTGATGTAGAGCATGGAGATTCCCTGCTCATCGCGGAGCTTCCGCATCAGGTTCAGCACACCGATCCGGACCGAAACATCCAGCATGGAGGTGGGTTCGTCAGCGAGGATGACCTGTGGTTCCACGGCAAGGGCCCGGGCGATCGCGACTCGCTGGCGCTGCCCGCCGGAGAGCTCGTGCGGGTAGGAGTTCAACATGTCAGCCTGCAGGCCCACGGTGGTCATAAGCTCCTCGAGTCGCTGCTGTGTCTCTGTCTCGGAGCTGCCGCCCTTCCGGTGGATCGCTAGCGACCTCCGCAGGAAGTGCTCCACTCTGTGGGCAGGATTCAGCGAGCCGAAGGGATCCTGGAAGACCATCTGCAGTTGGGAGCGGAACGCTCTCGATGCCTGGAAGCGGTCACGCTTGAGGACGTCGACGCCGTCAAGCAGGATCTCCCCGGCGCTCGGCTTCTCGAGCCGGGCAACGCAGCGGGCCAGGGTGCTCTTACCCGACCCAGACTCCCCCACGAGGGCCACGATTTCGCCACGGCCAATGGTCAGGTCGACGCCGTGCAGAGCCCGGACGGACTCCCGGGAGAACAAACCACCTATAGGGAAAGACTTTCCTAGTCCGCGGACCTCGAGGGCCGTAGCTTCGGTGTCGGCGGAGGGGCGCTGGGATGACAGCACAGCGTGGCTCATCGTGCGGCTCCTTCCAGGACGGCTGCTTCAGCGTCGGCACCAAACGGAGCCACGAAATGGCCGGGTGCTGCTTCGGTGAGGTCGGGGATATTCCGGAACTTCACGCCGTCGGGCAGTCCCGTCAGCGGAACCCGCGGACCGGTCAGCGGCGGGAACGCACCCATCAGCGCCTGCGTGTATGGGTGGCGGGGGTTGGCGTAGACGTCCTGGGCTTTCGCGGTCTCCACGATCCGGCCTCCGTACATCACCGCCATACGATGCGAAAGTTCCACCATGAGGGACATGTCGTGGGTGATGAAGAGGACGGAGAAGCCTAGTTCGCGTTGGAGTTCCTTGATTTGGGCCATGATTTCCTGCTGCACCACCACGTCCAGGGCCGTGGTGGGTTCGTCCAGGATCAGCAGCGACGGCTTGAGCGCCACGGCCATCGCGATCACCGCACGCTGGCGCATGCCGCCCGAAAGCTGGTGCGGGTAGGACTTGAGTCGAGCGGGGTCGATCCTGACAAGTTCCAGCAGCTGGCCCGCGCGTCGGAGGGATTCCTTGCGGGAGTAGCCGGCGTGTGTGGTGAAGATGTCCACGATCTGCTCGCCGATGGTGAGCACCGGATTCAGCGAGTTCATGGCCGATTGGAAGACCATAGCCACGTCCTGCCAGCGGAAACGCCGCAGTTCCTCAGGGCTCATGGCCAGGACGTCCTTGCCGCCGAAGGAGATGCTGCCGGCGGCGATTTTTGCGGGGTCCTTGAGCAGCCGCATGATCGAGTTGGCGATGGTCGACTTGCCGCAGCCGGACTCGCCCGCCAGCCCGAACACCTCACCGGTGCCGATGCTGAAGGAAACACGGTCGACGGCGGTGGTGGAGCGGGTGTCGCCGATGTACTTGACGGTGAGGTTCTTGACGTCGAGAACGGGCTCGTGGGAGCCGAAGGAAACTTGGGAGACTGTCACTTGGCGGCGCTCCTTTCGGTATTCTTTGGGGTTTTGATCTTCCGCAGCCGCGGATTAGTGACCTCGTCCACGGCGTAGTTGATGAGCGCCAGTGCGAACGCGACCAGCGCGATGCAGACACCCGAGGGAACAAAGACCCACCAGCTGCCGGTCAGTAGGGCGCCCTCGTTGCCGGCCCAGAAGAGGTTGTTGCCCCAGGAAACGGTGCTCACGTCACCCAGGCCAAGGAACTCCAGGCCTGCCTGGGCGCCGATGCCGTATATCACGCAGGCAAGTAGCGTGCTCATCACGTTCGATGCCATGTTGGGCAGGATTTCGCGGAACATGATCCGGCCGGCCCGTTCGCCGGACACCACGGCCGCGGCCACAAAATCTTTGGAACGGATGGACAACGCCTGGGATCGCAATACACGTGCCGACCCAGCCCAGCCGGTGACCACGAGCACCAGGATCACGGTTCCCAAACCCGGCGGCAGGAAAGCTGCCAGGATGACAAGGAGCGGGAGTCCGGGCAGGAGCAGGAAGACGTTGGTCACCAGGGACAGTGCTTCGTCAATGAACTTGCCAAAGTACGCCGACGCCAGGCCCACCAAAATGCCGATGAAGGTGGATGCGAAGCCCACAGTCAACCCGACGAACAGGGAACTGCGGGAGCCATGGACAGTCAGGGCAAGCACGTCCTGACCTTTGGCCGTGGTGCCGAGCCAGTGCTCGGGAGACGGTTCCAGCGAGGCCATCGCGGTGATCCGCGACGGATCTCCGGGGAACAGCACGGGGGCCAGCAACGCAAGCGCGATGAACACGAGCATCACGATCATGCCCACCAGGGCCTTCTTGTTGGTGATAAGTCCGTGGACGAAACTGCGGTTGGGCTTGCGGGCAGCTGTGGGCTCAGTGGGCTCAGTGGGCTGCTTGAGAATTGCGGTTGTCATGATGGGTCCCTCAGTTGCTGCGCACACGCGGGTCGAGGCGGACGTAGAGGATGTCCACCAGGAAGTTCGCCAGCAGCACGGCGGCGGTGATGGTCAGGAACAGGCCCTGCATAAGCGGGTAGTCGAGGCCTTGGACGGCGTTGAGGAGTTGGTAGCCGACGCCGGGATACGCGAACACCACCTCGGTGAGCATTGCACCACCCACCACAAAGCCCAGCCCCATGCCGAAGCTCGTGACCGACGGGAGCATGGCGTTCCTTGCCGCGTAGCGGAGCATGATGCGGCCCGGCCGGAGACCCTTGGCCTCGGCCATGGTGATGTAGTCCTCCGAGTTCGTGGCGATCATGGTGTTCCGCATGCCCAGCATCCAGCCACCGATGGACACCAGGACGATCGTCAACGCCGGGAGCACAAGGTGAGCACCGACGTCGCCGATGAACTCCCAGGTAAACGCGGGCTCCAAGCCGTCCGTGAAAGCGTGGCGGATCGGGAACCAGCCCAACACCACGCCGAACAGGTACAGGGCTCCCATGGCCAGCCAGAAGTACGGGAAGGATCCAATGAAGATCAGGAGCGGCGGCAGCGCCGAATCGATCGCACCGCCGCGTCGCCAGGCGGCCAGGATGCCGAGAAGATTGCCGATGATGGCGGCGAACACCAGGGCGGTTCCGCCCAGCAACAGGGTCCAACCGATCTGGCTGGCGATGACCTCGGTGACCGGGGTGGGAAAACGCGAGATGGAGACACCCATCTGGCCGGTCAGGATGTTGTGCATGTAATCGACGTACTGTTCCCAGAGCGGCCGCGTATCCACGCCGAGCAACTTGCGCAGGGCTTCGATCTGTTCGGGCTGCATCTTGCCCTGGGTACGGGCGAACATGCGTGAGACGGGGTCTCCCGGCATGAAACGCGGGAGCAGGAAGTTCAGGGTGACGGATGCCCAGAAAGCAATCAGGTAGAAACCCAGGCGGCGAAGGATGAAGCGCACTGTTTCCCTCCATTTCGGGAATTGCGGAAAGTTTGGAGGCACGCCCGGCGGGGTTGTCGCTGGATGCGGCGAGGCGGCGCCGGGCGTGCAGTTTAGGGCTGGTCGCCGGGTGTCCGGCGACCAGCGGTCAGCGGTGCTACTTGCGCGGTTCCAGAGTGGTCAGGACCAGGACCGTGGTGAGGGAGCGGTCAGAGAGCGTTGCGTAGGGGTTGTCCTGAGTGGGCCATCCCGTGAAGTGAACGTCCGTGTAGTCGCCCCATTCGGGGCCGGAGAACAGCGGAACCGTCGGGGCCACCGCGTTATATTCCGCCTGAAGCTGGTTCACGATCTGCTTCTGCGCGGCTTCGTCGCCAGCAGCAGCGAACTGCTGCAAGAGATCATCGGCCTTTGGATCGCCGAAACGGTGGTAGTTCTCGGTGGCCTTGACGCCCACCGGCTTGACGGTGGAGGTGCCCATGGTGGAGCTGAAGTACTTGAACGGGCTGGGGTCGTTCGCGCTCCAGACGATGCCGGTGTCGAACGTTCCCTGCTCGTAGCCGGAGACGACGGAGGCCCAGTCAGGGGAGTCCACCTTGGCGGTCACGCCGATGGCCTGGAGGTTCTGGGAGATCACGTTGGCCACGGAGAGCCAGTCGGAGGAGCTGGCGCCCACGGAGATCTTGAACTCGAAAGGCTTGCCGTCCTTGAGGGTGCGCTTGCCGTCCGCGCCCTTGGGGTAACCGGCGGCGTCGAGCATCTTGTTCGCTTCGTCCACGTTCAGCTTGGTCCAAGTGCAGTTGTTCGCCACATCGGCGTTCTTCCAGCTCGCGTAGTTGCCGGAGAGGCCTGTGCAGTCGGCCGGAGTGGCGTACCCGCTCATGCCGATCTTGGTGACCTGGTCACGGTCAACCGCCATGCTCAGGGCCTTGCGCACCGTCCCGTCATTGAACGGCGCCTTGCTGGTATTCAACTGCCAGTTGATCATGGCGCCCGTCGGCGGGAACCAGAAGTGGCGGTGGTCCTTGTCCTTGGCGATGAAGGTCTTCTCGATGTTCGGGATGAACTGGGTGGACCAGTCCACATCACCGTTGACGCTGGCCAGGTTGGCGGCATCGTTTCCGGACATCGCCAGCATCTTGATGCCGGCGATCTTCTGCTTGTCAGGCTGCCAGTAGTTCGGGTTCTTCTTCAGCACGAAGGACTGGGACTGGAAGCTGTCCACCTGGGTGTAGGGGCCGGTTCCCACGGGGTTGGCGTTGGTGTCCTTCGCCGGATCGGCGATGGATGACCAGATGTGCTTGGGGAGAATGGGGAGCTGCCCGATCTCATAGAGCGCGGGGGACCAGGGCTTGTTGAAGGTGAATGTCACCTTGTCCGTGCCCACCGGAGTGACGGAATCCAGGTACTCGAAGCCGCCCTTGAGCTTCTTCTGCAGCTGGAAGGTGTAGGCCACGTCATCGGCGACGAAAGGCTGCCCGTCGGACCACTTCACGCCGTCACGCAGGGTGAAGGTGACGGATTTGCCATCCTTGGCAGCGTCCCAGGAGGCGCCCAGCCAGGGGACCGTGTTGCCTTTGGCCGGGTTGAAGACCATCAGGGGTTCGTAGATGGCCTGCTGGACCATGGGGTTCACAGTGGGGGCAAAGGGGTTGAAGTTACGGTCGAAGGTACTCATGTCCTCACGCGGGATGGTCAGGAAGGCGTTCGCGTTAGCTCCGGCGTCGGTGCCGGCGGACTTGTTGACGGTGGCAGCGCAGCCAGTCAGCAGCATTGCACCCACAGCCAGTCCGGCCGCTGCAATGCGGGCAGACCTCAAGAATCGGGGTTGTGTCATGATGGGTATCTCTTTCCTATCTTCATCAGCAAGGTGAAGGGGTGGGTAAGGGTTTGCTCTTCGACATTGATTTCACGGTCAGACCGAAGAGCGTTCTAGCAGCGGACAGTCGACCAATTGCTGGTCGGCAGTGATCGGCTGTCCTGCTGTCAGAGCGGCGAGCGTCTGGACTCCCAGAGCGCCCATTTTTTCGAAGGGCAACGCAACCGTGGTCAACTTTGGCCTGAGGTAGGCCGCAATCAGTTCCTGGTTGTCGAAGCCGATCACGGCGATGTCACCGGGGATGGTCAGTCCCCGTTCCTTGATGGCGTCATAAGCGCCCATCGCCATGCGGTCATTGAGGCAGAACAGTGCGGTCGGCCTGTCCTGCTGGGGGTAACGATCCAGGATTTGGCACGCCGCCTCATAGCCTCCATCCGCCGTCGCATGCCCGGACACCACCAGCTCCGGATCCAGTTCGAGCCCGGCGCCGGCGAGTGCTTCGCGGGCACCCTTCAACCGCCCGACGGCCGCGGGAATGTGCGGGTCCAGGTTGATGACTCCGATCCTGCTGTGGCCGGCCCGGAGCAAACGATCGACGGCAACCCTGCCGCCCGCGCGCTCGTCCGGGACGATCGAGGGCAGCTTCCCGTCCGCGTCGAAACAATTGATCAGGACAGTGGGAACCTCGTGGGCGCTTTCCGGAACATGCACGCCGCGGTGGTACGTTGCCGCGTACAAAAGTCCTTCCACTCGTTGTTCCAGCAGCTTTTCCGTTGTTGCATCTTCCAGGCCTTGGTTGGGTCCTACGGCATCGGCCTGGTCGGAAGGCGCGATGAGCAGGAACCGGTGGTCAAGCCAGGCTTGGTCCTGGGCGCCCTTGATGATGTCCACCGCAAACGGGGCCGTCACGATCTCGGTGACGATTCCGTACCAATCACTGCGCTGGGAAGCCAGCGCGCGTGCTCCGGCGTTCGGGCGGTAACCCAATGCCTGAACGGCGTCGTTGATGCGGATGCGCGTTTCCTCAGAAATGCTGGCGTTTTCTCGGTTGCTCAGCACGAACGAGACCGCCGTCCGGGAGACACCGGCGTGCTGGGCGACATCACTCATGGTGACACCCCGCTGCCGCACAGCCGCGGCTTTCTGGGGGGTGGTGGTTTTCGCCATTGAATGCTCCGGTGTCTTCGTTGATCCTGCGCGCAGTACCAAGGGTTCGGTCTGAGGTCGTATCGCAATCGTTGGCAAGTAACGCGGGTTACCTTCAACGATGTGATTGAGGTTACACGCGTTACCTCGTAGCTGTCAACGGCTTCCACCGGCATGCCACCCGGCACGAGCACACATTGAACTTCCTGGTGGCGGCTTAGCTGGCCGCTTGTTGGGCCAGTGTGCGGGCGAGGCGGTAGGAGTCGGTCCCGGTTTCGATGATGGTTCCGTTGAAGGTGAGCCGGTCCACGACGGCCGCGCAGAGGCGCGGGTTGGTGAAGGTTTTCGTCCAGCCGGAGAAGGATTCGTTGCCACCGAGGCTTTCTCTTCGCGTTCGGTGAGGACCTGGAAGAGCAGCTCGGCTCCGCGTTTGTCCAATTCCATGTAACCGAGTTCGACGCGTTATGCCGATGTCGGCATAACCGGTCTTACGGGAATCGGCCGGCCGCGGAAATACGGCGATCGAGATCCGAAAACTGTGAGCGAAGTTTGCGCCGGTGACCGACCGGCTT
>DATCNU010000050.1:0-19581 GCA_036565085.1 Arthrobacter sp. | reverse complement strand
GAACTCGGAACCGTTGTCCGAATCGATCCCGATGATCGGGAAGGGAAACACCGCGGTGACGTGTTCCAGGGCTTCGAAGACCCATTTAGCCGCCTTGTTCCGCACCGAACGGTTCACGGTCCACCCGGTGGAAATATCTGTCACCGTCAGGGTAAAACAGAACTCCCCGAAGCTGTTGCCTCCCTCATGACCGACCAGATCGATCTCCACGAACCCCGGGACGGCGTCGTCCCATTCGGCCCAGGTCCGGACCGGGATCTGGGACTTCAGGAGCGTGCCGGGCTTGGTATGGGATCGGCCCCGCGGGAAAAGCTTCGCCCGTTCACCGACGAGTTTGCGGTCGATGGTCGCCGCGCTCATGCGCATCAGCAGCTCAGCCTGCCCGTCGGTGAGCTCAAGCTCTTTGTCCCGGCGCAGCAGCGGTACCAGGACCGGCAGCATTGGCGCCAGCAGCCGGCCGGCAGGGGCGCGGAGCACCGCCCAGCACCTGATCAGGGGTGGCAGCAGATCAGGACCATAGACCGGCGTCCTGCCAGGTCTGGGCCTGACGATCTTCAAGACCAGGGACTCCCGCAAGGCGGTCCGGGCGTAATCACGGTGCCAACCGGTCAGCTCGACCAGCTCGTTCAGGATCCGGGACTTCCCGGCACGATCCGCGCTCTTATAAGCCAGGGCCTTCTTCTTCGTCACAGCCTGCCGCTGAACCATCGTTAGCTCCATGAAAACGGGCATAGCCCCAATCCGCTGCGACCGCCGTCAACCACGCCGCTACGCGGAGGTTTTCAACTGAGGCAACGTATCCGGCTACGCGGAGGTTTTCTATGAGTCAACGCGGGGCCTCGTTCCGGCTGCGGTGCAGGCGTAGCATGCTGGCATGTCCGCAGGCGCTGAACCGTATTCGGCAGCATTGTCAGCTGCTGCACACCATGCCGGGGAGTGGCTGGCAAGTCTGCCCGGCCGGCACGTGGGCCCAAGGGTGAGCGCCCATGACCTGGCCACCGACTTTGGCGGCTCCCTCCCTGCGGAGGGGATGCCCGCCGCCGAGGTGGTGGAATATCTCGCGGCCAAGGCGGAGCCGGGACTGATGGCCATGCCCTCCGGCCGGTTCTTCGGCTGGGTGATCGGCGGCACCCTGCCCGCAGCCCTGGCTGCTGACTGGCTGGTCAGCGCCTGGGATCAAAACTCCGGGATGCGTTACGCCACGCCGGCGATCGCCGCGATTGAAGAGGGTGCGGGCCACTGGCTGCTGCAGCTCCTGGCGCTGCCCGGGGAGGCTGATGTCGGCTTTACCACCGGGGCAACGATGGCGAACTTCACCGGGATGGCCGCCGCGAGATGGCGGCTGATGGCCGATGCGGGCTGGGACCTCGACCGGGACGGGCTGTCCGGCGGACCCCGGATCAGGTGTTTCGTGGGGCAGGAGCGCCACGAGACCATCGACCTGGGCCTGCGCTACCTGGGTCTGGGCCAGCCCGTGGCCGTTCCGGCCGACGCCCACGGGAGGCTGGTTGCCAGCGAGCTGGACAGGCTGCTCTCAGGGGGCACCGGGCCTGCCCTCATCTGCCTTCAGGCCGGGAATCTGCATTCCGGGGCCTTTGACCCGTTCGAGGACGCCATCCGGGTTGCCCGCCGGCACGGAGCCTGGGTCCACGTCGACGGCGCCTTTGGGCTCTGGGCGGCCGCCGTCCCCGAACTGGCCCACCTTACTGCGGGGATGGCAGCGGCCGACTCGTGGGGGACCGACGCCCATAAAACCCTTAATGTTCCATACGACTGCGGCATCGCAGTGGTCAAGGATTCCGTGGCCCTGCGCAGTGCCATGGGGCTGAGCACCAGCTACCTCGTCCAGGACGCAGAAGGCCCGGGCGACCCGTTCCAGAAGGTGCCGGAACTCTCCAGGCGGGGCCGTGGGGTTCCGGTGTGGGCCGCCCTCCGGTCACTGGGACGGAACGGGGTGGAAGCGCAGGTCCGCGGACTGGCAGAAGCTGCTTCCTCGATCGCCGGGCGCCTGGCCCAGGTGGCGGGCATCGAGGTGCTGAACACGGTGGACTACACCCAGGTCTCGCTCGCCTTCGGAGACGACGCCACCACCCGTGCCGTAACAGCGAGGGTTATCGGGGACGGCAACGTCTGGATGTCCGGGTCGCGCTGGCAGGGCCGGGATGTGCTCCGGGTCTCGGTCAGCAACTGGAGCACTGACACGGACGACGTCGGCGCTGCGGTAGATGCCGTCAGCTCGGCTTTCGCCGCTGTCCGGGCGGAATCCGGCTGACGGGCTACCCGCCGGAAACGCGGCTTGTCAGCCGAACGTTTGTTAGCCTGCGGACTCTTGCTGCCCTGGTTCGGGCAGGGAATGCGCGGCGGGAAGGCCGTCCAGGGTACGGCCGGCGAGAGTGCTGGAGACCCACAACGAGCGTGCCAGGTCCCCCTGGTGGCGCGGCCGGGAGGCGTATGAGAGAGCATTCTCCACTTCCCTGGCGATGCCCCACTGGCGGGCGGCTTCCGCATCCAGTCCAGCCGCGGCACTGAAGTCGCGGCAGCGTTGCCGGAGGCCGGCCTCGGGATCGCTCCGCGGGAGGTCGCCGATCCGGTTCCACAGCAGCGGGGCCACGGCAAATTCAGGTTCGCCGATCATGGGCTGCGGGTCGATCGCCGCGAAGCGCTCCGCGGACGTCAGGGATGCGCCGTCCCGCCTTTCGGGTTGTCCTGTTTCCGGCCGGGCCAGGATGTTCAGGAAGTGGAAGTCCGTGTGCACCAGCACGTCACGCCCGGACCGGCGCCCCACCGCGCCCCGGGTCTGGCAGACTTCGAGTGCCGCTTCAAGCAGCCAGCGCGGAAACGGGCGGCCCAGCTGTTCCCAATCCGCCGGCAGGTCATCGCTCCACCGCTCGGCCCGCCCGGCGACATGGTCGAACTCCTGCCATTGCGGCCTGTCGTCGGGCACGAGGCTGAGCTGGCGCATGAGTGCGCCCCATATCGTGACGGCGTCATCCATCGGCACCGTCTGCAGCGAGTTGTCTGCATCCAGGCGCTCCAGCAACATGGCGCAGGTTCCGGCGTCGGATTCCAGCAGGCGGACGGCGCCATGCCCTTCCCACAGAGCCAGGGCGTGCCTCTCAACCCGGGCTTCGTCGTGCGGAAAGGCGATCTTGAGCGCGGCCGGGGTTCCGTCGTGCCTGCGGACCGGGATGACCACGCCACCGTGGCCGTTCCACGGAAGGGCGCCGGGTGCCAGCTCTGTTTCCAGCTCCCACTGGCCCAGCCGACCCTGCAGCAGTCCGGGCAGCGAAGACAGCCAGGCACGGCCGGCACTGCTGCGGCCGTACCGTGTGCTGAGTTCCGGGGGGATCGGTACTTCGGTCTGCTGACTCATCGGCTCCAGCGTAGTTGACGCGGGTCCGTCCGGCCCGAACGTGGTGCTGTGCCTGATCCGGCTCAGACCACGCCGGTAGCGCCGAGCAGGTTGCCGATCGAGAACGTGGCCGCAAGGGCCAGGGCGCCCCCAACCACCACCCGGACGGCAGCCCGCGACTTGGAGCCGCCACCGATCCAGGCGCCGAGGGCGCCGGTCAGTGCCAATGCCAGCAGCACCGCGCCGAAAGTCATGGGGACCCGCAGTTCCGCCGGTGGCAGCAGGATGGCGAGCATAGGCAGGACAGCGCCGATCAGGAACGCGAGGGCGGAGGCGATTGCTGCGTGCCACGGACTGACAATGTCCGTCTCGTTGATATTGAGTTCGGCGGCGAGGTGGGCGCCCAGCGCATCATGGGCGGTGAGCTCCCGCGCCACGGTGTGGGCAGTGCCGGCGCTGAGCCCCTTGGCCTGGTAGATCGCCGCGAGCTCCGCCAGTTCCTCCTCGGGCTGTTCGAGCAGCTCGCGGCGTTCCTTCTCGATGAGGGCTTCCTGGCTGTCCTTCTGGCTGCTGACGGAAACGTACTCGCCCAGCGCCATGGAGATGGCACCACCGACCACGCCCGCCGCGCCGGCCACCAGGATCGGACCTGGCTCGTTGGTGACCCCCGCTACGCCAACAACGATCGCAGCAACGGAGACGATGCCGTCGTTGGCGCCCAGCACTCCGGCGCGAAGCCAGTTCAGGCGGTGTGCAATGTCGTTGTGGTGGGGCTCGTTCCCGTGAAGGGAGGGTGCTTCTGCGCTGTCCATTCCTACAGCAAATCATTACTGCCGCGGGCTTGCCAGTGTGCGGAGCCTCAGCTAAGTAACCGTCTCAGCTGCTGCCCGGAACCGGATCCGCAACAGGCAGCTGTGGCAGCTCGGATTCGTCCAGCGTCACGCCAGTCAGGGGACCCGGATCCCCGCCCCACCGGAGCGTCCGCCGGGCGGCGGCCACGAGTGCCGAGACAGCCCAGCTGCGGGTGGGGCCGGTGCTTAATGCCACCACGTCGCCATAAACAGGCAAAGTTCCGGCCTCCAGGCTCCCCAGTCCGGCAGCGGGAGCCTCAAGGAACGCTGTGCTGAGGGCATAGCCGGGCTGTGGCGGCGGAACGGTGGCGCAATGCATCCTGCCCTGGGCGGCGGCCTCGCTGGCAAGGTCCTGGTGCTGTTCCAGAAGGTGCGATGCCTGCACCGCCGACGCGGCATCCAGCCGGGTGAGCGCTGCCTGGTAGCCATAGACCGCCTGTTGTTCGGCTTCCACGGCCGCGGACAGCGCGGACGCCAGGCTGGCATCAACGGTTGACGTGGCATCATCCGTAGACTCTGCGGGGCCGGCAGAGGGAAAAGCGCTGGGGCATTGCGGTGCGGATGAGGGAGCCGATGGTGCGGAAGTGGCGGGAAATGCTTCCACGGAAACTCCTGCGGCCGCTGCCATGTCTTCGGCGGCCAGGAGCTGCGCCGTACCGGCGCCGGCGAGAAGGCGGGCCATGCCGCCGTCGGCCGTTTCCGCATCCCTGAGCCGTTGCACGCCGCTGGCCGAGAGCGCCACTGCCAGCTCTGCTGCGGACGACGGAAGCCGGGGCGCGGTTGTTGGCGGGGAAGCTCCGCCGCTTTGCCCTGGCGCGGTAACTGCCGTTGCTGCAGGTGATGTCCCGGGAGCGGCCGGATTCCCAGGCAGCATGAGCGCCCGTGCCTGAATGGTCAGCAATGTCACAGCACGTTCCAACGGCGCGGAGCCGGGAGCCGGAGCGGGGCCACGGGCAGGGCCAGCCAGCGCCAGCCCGGCGGAACGGAGGAACAGGGCGTCCGATAAGGCTGAAGCCCTGGCCTGCTCCGAAAACGGCGGTACCGCGGGGGGAGCGGGCTGGTGCGGAACGAGGGCAATCCCCAGGCCCAGGACAAGGAGGGCTGTCAGCGACAAAACCGCGTACCGGAAATACCGTCTTTGGGAGCTGGTTTCCTGGCTGTCCTCTTTCACAACAGACCATGTTGTCACGCCTGGGGCCTTACTCCGTGCACCACTGCGTCCGGAAAATCGTTACGCTAGTAGTCACAACATCATCTATCGGGAGGCGGCCGGCATCGTGAGTAATGCAGAAGCCACGACTTCATCAGACCATACCGGAACGGGTAAGGCTGACGCTGCGCCTGCTTACAATCCGGAAGCCGCGCGGCTCCGGGCGCTGGTGGAACCTTCGGTCCAGGCCAACCGTCTGTACCTCGAGGACGTGACCATCAATGTAGCCGGTTCGCACCGCGTAGTCCACGTGGTGGTGGACCTGCCGGAGGATGAAACCGGCGGCGTGACGCTTGACGTGATCTCGGACATCTCCAAAGTCCTGTCCGATGTCCTGGACAACGATCCCGGCGACGACGGACGTCCCTACGATCTTGAAGTCTCGTCCCCGGGGGTGGGGCGTCCGCTGACGGAACCCCGCCACTGGCACCGCGCCCTTGGCCGCATGGTCAAGGCCAACGTCATCCAGGGCGAGAACGTCACCGGCAGGATCCAGTCAGTTGATGACTCCGGTGTGACCATCGTCCCGGAAATCGCCGTGAAAAAGGGAATGAAGCCCAAGCACGGCGAGCCTATGAAACTTCCTTTCGACAGGATCCGCAACGGAAAAGTCGAGATCGAATTCAGCCACCTCGAAGAGACTGGTCTGGAACCTGAGCACAATGGACCTTCTGAGGAGGCCTGATGGATATTGACATGAGCGCATTGAGACTCCTGGAGCGTGAGCGCGAAATTCCGCTGGACCTCCTGATCCCCACCATCGAGCAGGCGCTCCTGGTGGCCTACCACAAGTCCCCCGGCGCCTTCGAGAAGGCCCGCGCGGAACTGGACCGCAAGAGCGGACACGTGACCATCTGGGCCGTCGAAATCGACGACGACGGGGCACCCATTGGCGAGTTCGAGGACACCCCTGCCGGCTTCGGGCGGATCGCGGCAAGCACCGCGCGCCAGATCATCCTGCAGCGCCTGCGCGACGTGGAGGACGACGCCGTCCTGGGCGAGTTCAAGGGCCGCGAGGGTGAACTTGTCGCCGGGCTGATTCAGCAGGGCAACAACCCGCACATGATCCAGGTCAACCTGGGAAGCGTGGAGGCGCTGCTCCCGCCGCCCGAGCAGGTGCCGGGGGAGAAGTACATCCACGGCAACCGGCTGCGCGCCTTCGTCATCGACGTGCACCGCGGCACCAAGGGGCCGTCCATCACGCTCTCCCGCTCGCACCCCGGCCTGGTACGGAAGCTTTTTGAGCTGGAAGTCCCGGAAATCGCAGACCACTCAGTGGAGATTGTGGCGCTGGCCCGGGAAGCCGGCCACCGCACCAAGATCGCCGTCAAGGCCAATACCACCGGCATCAATGCCAAGGGAGCCTGCATCGGCGAAATGGGTTCGCGTGTGCGCGCCGTGATGACCGAGCTTAACGATGAAAAGATCGACATTGTCGACTTCAGCGACGATCCCGCCACTTTCATCGCCAGCGCCCTTTCCCCTTCCCGGGTGAATTCCGTCACCATCATCGACGAGGCCACACGCTCCGCCCGCGTTGTTGTTCCGGATTACCAGCTTTCGCTGGCCATCGGCAAAGAGGGCCAGAACGCGCGCCTGGCAGCCAAGCTGACCGGCTGGCGCATCGACATCGTCTCTGACGCCGCCGCTCCGCGCGATCACTGACAGGCGCCCACTGACAGGCGCCGCGGATGGCCTGAAGCTGCTCCGGTGTGCTGGCCGTGTCTGCCAGCACACCGGGGTTTCCCGCGGAACGGCCCTGAGGGGCTAGAATAGACACTGACCGCGCCTAAGGGCCGGTATTCGTGTGCCCTGAGGCTGCCGGTTCCGCTGAGATGCGGGAACAGGCCAGCCGGGGCCGGCAGATTTGAACGTCAGGAAGATACTCACCGTGGCAGAAGTGCTTCACAGCGAGAATCAACCGCAGCGCACCTGCATCGGATGCCGGAAAAAAGGCCCGCGGTCTGAGTTACTCCGGCTCGTCACCGAAGGCAGCGGTTCCACCGCTGTCGTGGTGGATGAACGACGCCGGATGGCTGGCAGGGGTGCATGGCTGCATCCCAGCGAATCGTGCCTGGCTCTGGCGGTCAAGCGGCGAGCATTCGGACGTGCCCTCAACGGCGCAACCGGAACTGCCGCCGTCGAACGCCGGATCAAGGCGGGCACGCACCTCGCAGGCCCGCTGCGGATGCCTCCGGTAGCCGCAGCACCAACCGTCCAACCTGAAAGCGGGTCAGAAAACTGATGGAAACCCGATGAGTTCCCAGCGATGAGTGCGCAACGATGACAACTTTGTTGCGCTCTGCAATGGGCCCTGCAGCTGCAACCGCGGCGAGGGTCCGCAGTAAGAAGTAGACGGTTCGTGCCTGGCTCGGTGCGGACCGAGACAGGAGAAATGTGGCCAAGGTCCGCGTACATGAGCTTGCAAAAGAGCTCGGTATTACTTCCAAAGATGCAGTGACAAAACTGCAGGAACTGGGCGAATTCGTTCGCTCCGCCTCTTCCACCATTGAGGCCCCGGTGGTGCGGAAACTCCGCAACGCCTACCCCGACGCCGCGGCCAAGTCCGCTGCATCGGCAGCCGCGCCCAAGGCGCCCGCCCCGTCGGCTGATTCACGTCCGGTTGCGCCTGCCCCAACGGCAGAATCACGCCCCGCAGCACCCAGGGCCCAGGCACCGGCACCGGCAGCAGCGTCGGCTCCTGCGGCCCAGCCTGCCGCTCCGGCCCCTGCGGCCGCAGCCCCCGCTGTCCCGGCGCCGGCCGCAGCCGCACCCTCCACAGGCGCCAAGCCGGGCGCCCGGCCCGCACCCAAGGCTGAGACTCCGGCTGCCCCCACCCGCTCTGGCGGATCGGCGCAGGGCGGGTCGGGGCAGGGCGGATCGGCACCGCGCCCAGGCGGTCCCCGTCCGGGCAACAACCCCTTCGCAACGTCCCAGGGCATGCCGCGCGGCCGTGGCGGCGACGGAGAACGTCCCCCGCGTCCGGGTAACAACCCGTTCGCTCCGTCCCAGGGCATGCCCCGCCCGGGTGGAAGCCGTACCGACGGCGACCGTCCCGGTGGTCCGCGTCCCGCAGCCGGCGCCGGCGGTCCCCGTCCCGGTGGTCCGCGTCCCGCAGCAGGTGCCGGTGGCGCCCGTCCGGGTGCTCCGCGTACCGCGGGTGCACCAGGCGCTGGCCGTCCCGCGGGTGCCGGCGGAAACCGTCCTACTCCGGGCATGATGCCCAACCGCACCGAGCGACCCGCACCGGCTGGTGCCGGCGGACGCCCCGGTGGCGGTGGCCGTGGTCCGGGCCGTCCAGGCGGCGCGCCGGGTACCGGTGGTGCTCCAGGTGCCGGTGGCGGAGCTCCCGCAGGTGGAGGATTTGGCAAGGGTGGCCGCGGCCGCGGTGGCACCCAGGGTGCCTTCGGCAAGGGCGGCGCAGGCCGCGGCAAGCAGCGCAAGTCGAAGCGTGCCAAGCGTCAGGAACTCGAGCAGATGAGTGCTCCGTCGCTGGGTGGCGTGAGCGTACCCCGCGGCGACGGCAACACCGTAGTACGGCTGCGCCGAGGCTCCTCCATCACGGACTTCGCCGACAAGATCGAGGCGAACCCCGCCGCACTGGTGACCGTGCTGTTCCACCTTGGTGAAATGGCAACGGCAACCCAGTCGCTGGACGAGGAAACCTTCGCACTTCTGGGTGAGGAACTCGGCTACAAACTGCAGGTCGTGTCACCGGAGGACGAGGAGCGCGAGCTGCTCTCCGGTTTCGACATCGACTTCGATGCCGAGCTGGAAGCCGAAGGCGACGAGGAACTCGAGGCGCGTCCTCCGGTTGTCACCGTCATGGGCCACGTCGACCACGGTAAGACCCGCCTGCTTGATGCCATCCGGAAGTCCGACGTTATGGCGGGCGAACACGGCGGCATCACGCAGCACATCGGTGCCTACCAGGTCACGCACGCTCACGAAGGTATCGATCGCAAGATCACCTTCATCGATACTCCGGGCCACGAGGCGTTCACCGCCATGCGTGCCCGTGGTGCGAAGGTCACCGACATCGCCATCCTGGTGGTCGCAGCGGACGACGGCGTCATGCCGCAGACCGTTGAGGCACTCAACCACGCGCAGGCAGCAAATGTGCCGATCGTGGTGGCCGTGAACAAGATCGACAAGGAAGGCGCCAACCCGGAGAAGGTCCGCGGCCAGCTGACCGAGTACGGACTGGTTCCCGAAGAGTACGGTGGCGACACCATGTTCGTTGAGGTCTCTGCCCGCCAGAACCTCAACATCGACGAGCTGCTCGAGGCCGTCCTGCTGACCGCAGACGCCGCCCTCGATATGCGCGCCAACCCGAACAAGGACGCCCGCGGTATCGCGATTGAAGCCAACCTGGACAAGGGCCGCGGTGCCGTTGCAACCGTCCTGGTTCAGTCCGGTACCCTCCACGTCGGTGACACGATTGTTGCCGGCACGGCCCACGGCCGTGTCCGTGCAATGTTCGACGACGACGGCAGCGCCCTGACCGAGGCTGGCCCGTCCCGCCCCGTGCAGGTCCTGGGCCTGTCCAACGTGCCGCGCGCCGGCGACACCTTCTTCGTGACTGCTGACGAGCGCACCGCCCGCCAGATCGCCGAGAAGCGTGAAGCAGCCGACCGCAACGCCGCCCTGGCCAAGCGCCGCAAGCGCATCAGCCTGGAGGACTTCGACCAGGCCGTGGCCGAAGGCAAGATCGACACCCTCAACCTCATCCTCAAGGGTGACGTGTCCGGTGCCGTGGAAGCCCTCGAAGACGCACTGCTCAAGATCGACGTCGGCGAAGGCGTGCAGCTGCGCGTCATCCATCGCGGCGTCGGTGCCATCACGCAGAACGACGTCAACCTGGCAACAGTGGACAGCGCCGTCATCATCGGCTTCAACGTCAAGCCCGCAGAGCGGGTTGCCGAACTGGCAGACCGCGAAGGCGTGGACATGCGCTTCTACTCCGTCATCTATGCAGCAATCGATGACATCGAGATGGCCCTCAAGGGAATGCTCAAGCCGGAGTACGAAGAGGTCCAGCTTGGCACCGCCGAGGTCCGCGAAGTCTTCCGTTCCTCCAAGTTCGGAAACATCGCCGGCTCCATCGTCCGCTCGGGTGTTATCCGACGCAACACGAAGGCACGCATCAGCCGCGACGGCAAGGTCATCGGTGACAACCTCACCGTTGAGACGCTCAAGCGCTTCAAGGACGACGCAACTGAGGTCCGCACGGACTTCGAGTGTGGTATCGGTCTTGGCTCGTTCAACGACATCACCGAAGGCGACATCATTGAAACCTTCGAGATGCGCGAAAAGCCGCGCGTCTAAGCTGTCTGAGCTTTGCAGGGTCGGGGCCGTTGGATTTTTCCGGCGGCCCCGCCCCTTCGCTGGGCGGCACAGGATCTGCGATCCTTTGCCGCCCCGCTTCGGCAGGCCCGATGCCACTCCCAGGCCGCCGGAAAAATCCAACGCGGGTACGTCCTGAACTCGCCGATAGTGCGTGGCAATGAATCCAAGATGAGTGCGATAGCCGCCAAGCCGCCGTCGTACATCCAAATTTTTAGGAGTTGTTCATGGCTGATCCCGCACGGGCTGCCAAGTTGGCGCAGCGGATCAAGGTTGTTGTTGCGGAGGCTCTGGGCCGGAAGGTTAAGGATCCCCGGCTGGAGGGCATTACTGTTACCGACGCCCGCGTGACCAACGATCTGCAGCATGCAACGATCTACTACACCGTTTTCGGCGACCAGACCGTCCAGGCTGACGCTGCCAAGGGCCTGGAGAAGGCCAAGGGTGTGCTCCGCCAGGAGGTGGGGCGCAACGTTACTGTCCGGCTGACACCGACGCTGGAATTTGTGGCCGACCAGATCCCCGTCAATGCCTCGAACCTTGAGGAACTCCTCCGGGCAGCGAAGAAGCGCGACGCCGAGGTGGCCGCCCTGGCTGAGAACGCCAAGCACGCCGGCGATGCGGACCCGTACAAGAGCGACATCCCCGCCGATGTGGAGATTGACGAGGACGACTTCGACGAAGAGGACCTTGACCTCAGCGGCGGGGACGAACTCGACGAGGACAGCAACAAGTAGCCGGGCGCCGGAGCAAACTGGGCCCTGGCGCATCAGGCTGAAGGACGGGAACCGAAATGGTTGCCGTCCTTCAGTCATTTAACTCCCCGCGGCTGGCTATGATCAGAGCATGGTGGCGTCAGAGGCAGGGACCGGTTCAGCGGCTGGGACGGGTCCTGAAGATTATCTCAATATCGCGGTTCAAACCGCGCTCACCAACGTGGCCGACGGCGGGGGCCCGTTCGGCGCGCTGGTGGTCACACCGGACGGCCGGCTGCACCACGGAGTCAACCGGGTCACCCGCGACAATGATCCGACAGCGCACGCCGAAGTGGTGGCGATCCGCCGGGCGGCAGCTGAATCCGGGAACTTCGATCTTGCCGGCTCCGTGCTCTACACAAGTTGCGAGCCGTGCCCGTTGTGCCTCGCGGCAGCGCTTTGGGCCCGGATCGACCGTGTCTACTACGCGGCCGACCGCCACGGCGCCGCCGCAGCCGGGTTCGACGACGCCGTGTTCTATGAGTATTTCGCCGGTACCCGCCCTGACCTGATGCCCGTCACCAGGAGCGACATTCCGGCGTCGAAGGCCCCCTTTGAAGCATGGCGGGACTTCGCCGACAGGGTGGAGTACTGACCGTGGCGGGCTTGGCGTCGACGCTGATCAAATGCCCCAACTGCGGGAAGACCAACCGGATCCCCGCAGCCGCATCCGGCCGCCCGCGCTGCGGCAACTGCCGGCAGGACCTGCCGTGGATCGTCGACGCGGGCGACGACGACTTCGGCCTGGTTGCCGAACAGTCGCCTGTCCCGGCCCTCATTGATTTCTGGGCCGAATGGTGCGGCCCCTGCCGCATGGTCTCTCCCGTCCTGGACAAGCTGGCCCGGGAGCGGGCCGGCCACATCAAGCTGGTCAAGGTTGACGTGGACACCTCACCGGGACTTTCCAGACGGTTCGACGTGCAGGCAATTCCTACCTTGATGGTCATCGTCGGAGGAAGAGTGGTCGCCCGCCAGGCCGGGGCCGCGCCGGCGCAGGCCCTGCGCTCATGGCTGGACGGCGCCCTGGCAGGCAACCGTGGATAGAGCCGGCAGCCGGCCCACGCCTTCCACGAGTTCCGGGAGAGAACCGCAGAGTGCGATCCGCACCCAGCCCTCGCCGATGGAGCCGAAGGCCGTTCCCGGGGCCACGGCGACCCCTGACTCGGCGAGGAACCGGCGTGTCCAGCCGCGTACGTCGCCGCCGCTGGCATGGGAAACGTTGGCCCAGAGGTAAAAAGCGCCCTTTGCGGCCAGGTAGGGGATCCCCTTGGCGGCGAGGACCGCGGACGCGGCGTCCCGGTTGGCCCGATAGTGGTCGTGCGCCTCTTTCACATAATCCTGCGGCCCGGTCAGTGCCGCGAGGGCCGCATACTGCGACGGCGAGGCGACGCAGGAGACGATCGACTCCATCACGTTGTTCATCTTTTGCTCCAGGCCCGGCGGGCACACCAAAGCGCCGATCCTGAGCCCGGTCAAGCCATAGGTCTTGGAAAGAGTCAGTGAGGTGAACACCCGTGCCTCGCCGGGAACATCGCTGTCGAACCATGCCGGACTGACATGCGGGACGTCATAGGTGAACGCCTCATAGCATTCGTCCGAGATGATCCAGAGGTCGCGCCGCCGGGCGAGTTCCACCAACTGACGGGTCACGTCTTCGCCCAGCACCGCCCCCAGCGGGTTGGACGGCGAGTTGAGCATCAGCACCTTGGTCCGCCCGGTGATGAGCGCCTCGACGTCCTCGATCCGGGGCTGGAAGTCCTGTTCGGGATAGAGGGGGTAGCCCACTGGCACGGCGTTCAGGAGCCTGCTGGTCATGGCGAAGGTGGGGTAGCCGGGATTGGGAATCAGGATTTCGTCCCCGGGGGAGAGCAAGAGGCTCATGGCAAGGTGCAGGCCCTGCTGGGCGCCGGCCACCACGTAGACGCGTTCGGCGCCGATGCCGCGGATTTGTGCGCTGTGGATTTGGTTGCTGTCATGCCTGATAGCACCGCGGAACCTGGCGGCAAACGCTTCCCGCAATGCCGGAATTCCGGCGTTCGGGGTGTAGTTGGTCTCATCGCGGTCCAGGCATGCCATGCCCGCGTCCAGGACGTGCCGGGGGAGCGGGAAGCCCGGTTCGCCGATGCTCAGGACAACTGCTCCGGGGATCCGCCACGCGGCTTCGGTGATCTCGCGGATCTGGTTGACGGGAACGTCGCTGACATGCGGGGCAAGCTCAGGCATGTGAGCCATCCTAGCGGGGCCCCATTCCTGGCGGGGCCCGGTTCCTGGCGGGGAGCGTGGGCGGGCGGCGTGAACAGCGCCGATATACTGGGAAGCGTGCTTTCTGGACTGGTGATAGTGGACAAACCGCAGGGATGGACCAGCCATGATGTGGTTGGCCGGATGCGGCGCCTCGCCGGTACCCGGAAAGTGGGCCATGCAGGAACCCTCGACCCCATGGCCACCGGGGTCCTGGTGCTCGGCATCAACAAGGCCACCCGGCTGCTTACCTACATCGTGGGGACCTCGAAGACCTACACTGCAACCATCCGCCTGGGCCAGTCCACCATCACCGACGATGCCGAAGGCGACGTCATCGCCTCGGCCAGCGCGTCCGCCGTCGGCGATGAGGCCATCCGCGCCGGCGTCGCGGCCCTCACGGGGCTGATCCAACAGGTGCCCAGCAGCGTCAGCGCCATCAAAGTCAACGGTGAACGTGCCTATGCGCGGGTCCGGTCCGGCGAAGAGGTAAAACTGGCGGCGCGCCCGGTCACGATCCACCGGTTCGAAGTGCACGGCATCCGCCGGGAGCCAGGCACCGACGTCGTGGACCTGGACGTCACCGTGGAGTGTTCCTCCGGCACGTACGTCCGTGCCCTTGCCCGGGACCTGGGCGACGCCTTAGGCGTCGGCGGGCATCTGACCGCGTTGCGCCGGACGCATGTTGGCCCCTATTCGCTGGAGCAGGCAAGGACGCTGGAGCAGTTGGCCGAGGAACTGAAAGTCCTGGAAATGTCCCAGGCTGCCCGTGCGCTGATGCCCAACAGGCAACTTACGCCGGAGGAAACCACCGAGATCTCCTTCGGCCGCAGGATTGCTGCCGGCGCACCCGCCGGCAGCCCCCTGGCCGCGACGGCGGAGCACCCGGCCGCCGCTTTCGCCCCGGACGGCACCCTCGTGGCGCTGCTGGCGGATTCCGGCAGCTTTGCCAAACCGGTGCTGGTGTTCGCACCGGGCAATGCCACGGGCCAGGAGGCCTAGGCGTGGACGCCTATTTCTACATCATCCTCGTGGTCGGCCTTCTTTCCAGTGGAATCTGCCTGGTGGCCGGCATCCTCAAGAAAGCGCCCAACGATGTCACCATCCTCTCCGTGGCCGCCGTTGAGGTGGGCCTGCTGGTGTACCTGGTGGGTTCGATCGTCAGGATCATTGCCGGCGAACACATGGCCGGCGAAGCCTGGGAATTCTGGGGGTACCAGGCCACGGCCCTGATGCTGCCCCTCGCAGCCGTGTACTGGTCCATCCTCGAACGGACCCGCTGGAGCAACTTTGTCCTGGCCGCCGTCGGCGTCACCGCCCTGGTGATGGCCGCCCGAATGAACCAAATCTGGTACTGAAGTGGAAGAAGCCCGAACCGTGAAATCCCGTCCAGCGAAAACCCGTCCTTCGACACCGCTTTCCCAAGCCACCCCCGGGAAGCCGGCCGTCCCCGCCAAGGACACCCGCAATACCGGTCCCGGCCGTCTCCTGATTGCCGTGTACGCGGTGTTTGCCATCTCGGCCACCGCCCGCGCCGGCTATCAGATCCTCACCAAGTTCTCCGAAGCCCCGCTGGCCTATCTGCTCTCCGCCTTTGCGGCCCTGGTGTACGTGGTGGCCACCGTCTCCCTGGCCAAGCCCGGGCCCACCTGGTTCAAGGTGTCCGTGACTGCTGTCCTCGTTGAACTGGTGGGCGTGCTGGTCATTGGTGCCCTGAGCATCGTCGATTCGGTCCAGTTCCCGCACGAAACGGTCTGGTCCCTTTTCGGCCGCGGGTACGCGTTCGTCCCTCTGGTGTTGCCCGTCCTGGGGCTGGTTTGGCTGTACCGGCGGCGGCCGGGCAGGCGCCCGGCCGGCGGCAACGGCTAGCAAACCCGGCCGCCGGTTTGCGGGTAATCTTAGAGAGTTCCGGCGCCGGTCAGGTTCCGGGACATATCAGTGTCAGGCATTAAAAGGCGAGGGTGATGGTCTACATCTGGAACGATCCGTCCGAGGTCCCGGCGGACTTCGGTCCGTCGGTTGTCACCTTTGGAAACTTCGACGGCGTCCACCGGGGCCATCAGCAGGTACTCTCCCAGCTCATCCGCTCCGCCCGGCTCAACCGGCTCAAAGCCATTGCCGTGACCTTCGATCCGCATCCTGCCGTGATCCACCGCCCGGACTCGGCGCCGGAGCTGATCATGGGGCTGCAGGACAAGCTTGAGGCGTTGGGGGAGCTGGGCCTTGACGGCATCCTGGTGTTGAAATATTCGCTGGAGTTCGCGAGCCTCACCGCCGAGGAGTTTGTGGGCAAGATCCTCGTGAACGGCCTGCACGCCAGCCACGTCGTGATTGGCCACGATGCCCGTTTCGGCCGCGGGAACTCAGGCGATCTTGACACCATGAAGCAGCTCGGAGAGCAGTTCGGCTTCGACGTCCAGGTCATCAGCGAGTTCGGCTCGGAGGGCTTTCCCCTGCACGACGACGACGGCACGGACCGCCGCTGCTCCTCCACCTGGGTGCGTGAGGCGCTTCAGGAGGGCGACGTCGCCACAGCCGCCGAAGTGCTGGGCCGTCCCCACCGCATGCGCGGCGAAGTGGTGCACGGTGCAGCCCGCGGCCGGGCGCTGGGGTTTCCAACAGCCAATCTCGCCAGCAACGCCAGCGGGCTCATCCCCGCAGACGGGATTTATGCGGGTTGGCTCGTTGACCAGGCCGGAACCCGCTGGCCGGCAGCCATCTCGGTGGGTTCAAACCCCACTTTCGACGGTGTCAGCCGGCAGGTCGAGGCCCACGTGATCGACCGCCCGCACGAAGATGTGGAGGACTTCGATCTCTACGGCCAGACAGTAGTCGTGGAATTCGTGGCCAGGCTCCGGGGCATGGTGGCATACCGTGGGCCTGAGGCGCTCGTTGACCAGATGCGCCTGGACGTGGTCCAGGCGCATAATCTCCTGGTCCGGCGCTGATCCGGTTCCCGGGAACCACCGGCCAGGAAGGCAGCACCGTGTCTGTAGAAAAGAACACCCGAAAACTGGACAAAGGCATTGTCCGCGATTTCAGTTCGCGGATGAGCTACGCGTCCTACTTGAACCTGCCGACCCTCCTGAGCGCGCAGCAGCCGGTCAGCCGGCCTGAGCACCACGACGAACTGCTGTTCATCATCCAGCACCAGACCACTGAGCTGTGGCTCAAGCTCGTCCTGCATGAACTCCGGAGCGCGGCCGCCTGGCTCCGCGCGGACGACCTCGGGTCCGCGCTCAAGGGCATCGCCCGGGTCAAGCACATCCAGAAAACCCTCACGGAGCAGTGGTCCGTGCTCGCCACCCTGACGCCCACCGAATATTCACAGTTCCGCGGCTTCCTGGGCAACTCGTCCGGCTTCCAGTCGAGCCAGTACCGTGCCGTGGAGTTCGTGCTGGGGAACAAGAACCGCAAGATGCTTCCCGTCTTTGAATCCGATCCCGACGCGCACGCCATGCTCCAGGAACTGCTCAACGCCCCGAGCATCTATGACGAATTCCTCGCCTACCTTGCCAGGCAGGGCTTCGAAATACCATTGTCAGTCCTGGAACGGGACGTCACCCGGGCCCACGAATTTTCCCCGGAACTGGTACCGGTCTTCAAGCACATCTACGAAAACGCGGCGGACAACTGGGGCGCGTACGAAGCCTGCGAGGAACTCGTTGACCTTGAGGACAACTTCCAGCTGTGGCGCTTCCGGCACCTGCGCACCGTGCAGCGCACCATCGGCATGAAACCGGGAACCGGAGGCTCCAGCGGCGCAGCGTTCCTCCAGAAGGCCCTGGAACTGACCTTTTTCCCGGAACTTTTCGCGGTCCGAACGGAGATCGGCCAATGAGTGCGGAAGATCGGCCGCCCGTGGAGGATCACGACGGCGGCGCCCTCCTCCAGCGGGCAGCGCGCCTGGATGCCGCGGACCCTCTGGCTCGCTACCGGGACCAGTTCATCGGAACGGACACGCAGCTGTCCTACCTCGACGGTAATTCCCTCGGACGGCCACTCAAGCGGACCGTCGCGGACATCAGCACCTTCATCCGGGACGGCTGGGGCGGCCGGCTGATCCGGGGCTGGGACGAGGAATGGCTTGACCTGCCGCAGGCCATCGGTGATCAGTTAGGCCGGACCGTGCTCGGCGCGGCACCTGGCCAGACGGTCATCGCCGATTCCACCACCGTGGTGTTGTACAAGCTCCTCCGTGCTGCGTTGGCCGCCGTGACCGACCCTGCCCGGAAAGAAGTCGTCCTGGACACGGACAACTTCCCCACGGACCGGTACCTGGTGGAGGGCATCGCCCGCGAGGAAGGGCTTTCCCTGCGCTGGATCGAACCGGATCCGGCAGCAGGAGTGACCCCCGGGCAGGTGAGGGCGGCAACCGGGCCGGGCACCGCCGTCGTACTTTTGAGCCACGTGGCCTACCGCTCCGGGTTCCTGGCCGATCTTCCGGCCATCACCGGGGCCGCCCACAGCGCCGGAGCGCTGACCGTGTGGGACCTGTGCCATTCCGCCGGTTCCGTTGAACTGGACCTGGACGGCTCGGGCGTGGATTTTGCGGCCGGCTGCACCTACAAATACCTCAACGGCGGCCCGGGTTCACCGGCGTTCGCCTATGTCAACAGCCGGCACCTGCCAGGATTGAGGCAGCCGATCTGGGGCTGGATGGGACGCAAGGATGCCTTCGAAATGGCCGCCGGCTACGAACCGGCACCCGGCATCCGCGGGTTCCTGAGCGGCACCCCGGCCATCTTCGGAATGCTGGCAATGCGCGGCACCCTTGACCTCATCGAAGAAGCCGGGATGGCTGCCATCCGGGAGAAGTCCCTGAAACTTACGGCCTTCGCCGTCGAACTGTTCGAAGCGTGGCTGGAGCCGCTGGGCGTGCAACTGGCTTCGCCCACTGACCCGGGAATGCGGGGAAGCCACATCACCGTGGACCATCCATCGTTCCGGAACGTGACTCCCGCGCTGTGGGAGCAGGACGTCATCCCGGACTTCCGCGCCCCGCACGGCATCCGCATCGGACTGTCGCCGCTCAGCACCAGCTTCGCTGAACTCTTCCGGGGAATGGCCGCCATCCGCGACCAGCTGCGAGCATAACCGCCTGCACATGGACCAGCTGCGGCACAACTGTCCAGGCAGGCGAACTGACCCGTAAGGGCCTTCGTACGTACCGTCACGGGCTGCCGCCATACGCTGCAGCCGGGGCTGTTTCGACAAGATTGCGGCGGGGCCGGTAAACTGAACGTTGGATCCGGCTGCAGTCCGTGGCGGCTGGTTCCTGTCATGCGTGGAAAACCCCTGGATTCCGGGGGAGTCCTGCGCTGGCAGACCCGGCAGTGAGTTACTGATTCGGGCCTCACGGCACATCTCTAGGAGTTATTGTGGCACTTGAAGCCGCTGTAAAGCAGTCCATCATCAAGGATTTCGCAACGTCGGAGGGCGACACCGGTTCGCCGGAGGTCCAGGTTGCAGTCCTGACCCAGCGGATCAAGGATCTGACTGAGCACATGAAGGAGCACAAGCACGATTACCACACCCAGCGCGGTCTGCTGGCCATGGTTGGTCGTCGCAAGCGCATGCTCACCTACCTCAAGAACACTGACATTGCCCGCTACCGTGCGCTCATCGAGCGTCTCGGCCTGCGCCGCTAGTCAGGCTTAAGGGGCGGCCCCTTCCTCTCCGGATCGGGCCGCCTTCTTCAGAAGAAAACTAAACAGGAGGATCAACCGCATCACGCATTCGCGGTCCTCGGTAGTGATCCCCGGGAACGGCTTCGAAGACTGAAGCCCCGGCCCGTGGGTCTCGATCGATGACCGGGTGCAGTGC
>DATCNU010000049.1:0-5802 GCA_036565085.1 Arthrobacter sp. | reverse complement strand
GTACAACCTCTGCCCCGATATCGAGTTCTACGCGACCCCGCCGATCGACGGCGCCTTCGCTGAATACGTGACCATCCAAAGCGACTTCGCCTACGACATCCCGGATTCCGTCAGCGATGAGGCCGCTGCCCTGATCGAGCCGCTCTCCGTCGGGCTGTGGGCCTGCGAGCGTGCCGACATCAGGCCCGGAAGCCGCGTGCTGATCGCAGGCGCCGGTCCGATCGGCATTATCGCCGCCCAGGCCGCCCGCGCCTTCGGCGCCAGCGAAATCTACATCACCGACATTGCCCAGGACCGGCTGGCCTTCGCGTTGGAACACGGCGCAACCCACGCGCTCAACGCCAGGACCGACAGCGTGGAAGGCCTGGACGTCGATGCCTTCATCGACGCCTCCGGCGCACCGCAGGCGGTCCGCGCCGGTATCAAGGCAGTTGGTCCGGCCGGCCGGGTGATCCTGGTCGGATTGGGGGCCGACGACGTCGAACTCCCGGTTTCCTTCATCCAGAACCGCGAGATCTGGCTCTCGGGCGTGTTCCGCTACACCAACACCTGGCCGCTGGCCATCCAGCTGATCGCCGACGGCAAGGTGGACCTGGACATCCTGGTCACCGGCAAGTTCACGCTGGCAGAGTCTGAAGAGGCACTCAAAGCAGGAAGGCAGGCCGGCCAGCTCAAAGCTGTCGTTTACCCCGGCCGCTGACACCTGCCACGTGGCCCTCACCCAGAACGAAAACTGCAAGGAAGCAGCCATGCCAGCAAACAACCCCACCATCACCGCCCGCCCCGCCGCCGGGAACAGCGTCCTGACGGTCATCGGTGAATCCCTCGTCGACATCATCAGTGATCCCGGCACGCCGGCAGGGGCCAAGGCCCACCCCGGCGGCAGTCCGCTCAACGTGGCTGTTGGAGCCGCGCGGCTGGGCCTGCAGACGAGCCTGGTGACCCACTACGCCGAAGACCGGTACGGGCTGATGATCGAGGAACACCTGGCGTCGAACGGCGTCCACGTTATCAACGGCGGAACCGCGCCGACCTCGACGGCCCTCGCCACGCTGCGTCCGGACGGCGCGGCGGAATACACGTTCGCCATCACCTGGGAAATCAGCGGTATTTGCCTCCCTGCCTTGGCCGCCGTCGAAGCGTCCGCCCACGTCCACACGGGATCAATCGCTGCGGTGCTCCCGCCGGGTGACCAGGCCACCCTTGTCCTCGTGCAGGCCGCCCGCGAACACGCGACCATCAGCTACGACCCAAACTGCCGTCCGGGGATCAGCCCCGACGCAGCCACTGCACGCGACAAGGCTGAACTGTTCGTGGCCGCGAGCGATATCGTCAAGGCCAGCGACGAAGATCTGAACTGGCTTTACCCGGACCGGACACCCGACGAGTCGCTGGAGGCCTGGCTGGAACTCGGGCCGGCTATCGTGGCCCTGACCCGTGGAGCCTCCGGCCCCGTCATCCTGTCAGTGAAGGGGCGGGTGGAACTGGCAGCCGAAGCGGTCAGCGTGGCCGACACTGTGGGCGCCGGCGACTCCTTCATGGCGGGACTCATCTCCGGGCTCGCCCAGCTTGGCGCCCTCGGGGCCGGAGGCAGGGAACGGCTGCAGGCACTGACCTTGGACCAGCTGCACGCACTCGCCGGCTACGCCAACAGGGCCGCGGCGATCACGTGCTCCCGCCCCGGTGCAAATCCACCATGGTCTGCCGAACTCGGCCGGCTTCCTGACCCGTCACTTGCCCCGGAACGCTGACATGATGCAAACCCTTAACAGCACCGCACTCGCCGTGCCTGCCGGTTCCCTGGCCATGCCCGGCTACGACCGCTCCGGGCTAACTGCCGGCATCGTCCACTTCGGCGTTGGCGGCTTCCACCGCGCCCACCAGGCTATGTACCTGGACCGGCTGATGAACGCCGGCCATGCGCACGACTGGGCCATTTGCGGCGTTGGGATCCTCCCCGGAGACGTCCAGATGAAGCAGGTGATGGACAGGCAGGACTGCCTCTACACGCTGGTGGTGAAGCATCCGGACGGCACCCGGGAGGCGCGGGTGATCGGCTCGATCATCGAGTACCTCTTCGCCCCTGACGACCCGGAAGCGGTCATAGAAAAAATGTCGTCCGCTGCGGTCCGGATCGTCTCGCTGACCGTCACCGAGGGAGGCTACAACTTCCACCACGTCACCGGAGACTTCGACGCCGAAAACCCCGACGTACTCGCTGACCTGCAGCCGGGGGCCGCCCCGCGAACGATTTTCGGCCTCGTCACGGAAGCATTGTCCCGGCGTCGGAAACGCGGGCTTGCACCCTTCACCGTCATGTCCTGCGACAACATCCAGGGCAACGGCGATGTCGCCCGCAGGATGTTCACGGCTTTTGCGAACCTCAAAGACCCTGAGCTTGCCGCCTGGGTGACGGAGAACGTTCCTTTCCCCAACAGTATGGTGGACCGGATAACCCCGGTCACCACGGACATGGACCGTACCGCCATCGCCTCGGAATTCGGCATCGAGGACGCGTGGCCGGTGGTGTGCGAGCCGTTCGAGCAGTGGGTACTGGAAGATCACTTCAGCCTCGGGCGCCCTCCCTTCGACGACGCCGGTGTCCAGCTCGTGGCCGACGTCGAACCCTACGAGTTAATGAAGCTCCGCCTGCTCAACGCCAGCCACCAGGGCATGTGCTACTTCGGCTACCTTGCCGGCTACCGCTACGCCCACGAAGTCTGCCAGGACCGGCTGTTCACCCAATTCCTGCTCGACTACATGGATAGGGAGGCCACCCCTACGCTGCTGCCTGTCCCCGGCATCGACCTTGACGACTATAAGCAGACCCTGATCGAGCGGTTCTCGAACGGGCATATCCGGGACACCCTGGCCAGGCTGTGCGCCGAAAGCTCCGACCGGATCCCCAAATGGCTCCTGCCGGTCATCCGCATCAACCTCGAACGGGGTGGAGAGATACACCGTTCCGCGGCCATCGTGGCCAGCTGGGCCCGCTATGACGAGGGCGTCGATGAGCAGGGAAACCCGATCGACGTCGTCGACCGGCTGAAGGAACGGCTGATGGCGGCGGCGGCCCGCCAGCGCAACGAGCCTCTGGCTTTCATAGCCGACCGTGAGATCTTCGGTGACCTGATCGACAACAAGCGATTCGTGAAGGCCTACACGCAGGCCCTGAAGGAGCTCCACGGCGGCGGTGTCCGGGCCGCCCTGGAATCCCTCCAGCAGCGTTCCTGGGGCATGCCGTAATTGACCAAGCAACGCGGCGATGCTTACCGCCCGATTTCCGCCGCCGCGCCTAGGCTCGAACCATGGAACGTATCCCGGCCGCATCGTGGCGCCGCAGCCTGGCTTTTGTGGGCGCCAATCCAGGCCTGGCGCTGCACCCCGTGGACGGGCGCGGGGTGCAGATCCCGGGCGAGGCCGCCAGTTGCTTCGCATCGTTCTGGATGGCCGAATGGTCCCGCTGGGGCGCCGGAAACGCGTTGCTCGTCGCCACGCTGCAGGGTTGGCGGAGCTACGGAACGAACGAGTACTTCGCTGCCACCCTCGCCGCCGAGCTGACCCGGTATTTCCCCGAGGCTGCCAGGTTCCCGCTCCACGGGATCACCCACACCCAGGACGAGTTCGACGTCGACCTGGACCTGGAGCGCGGATTCCGCGCCACCGGCCGGAAAGCCGAACTCGAGCTCTCCGGAATCCTGGACCGCCGGCACTTCTCCTCGCCCGATTTCCAGCTGGGACCCAATTCCGCGGCCCTGAACAATGTGTACATGCCCTGCAGCAGCGGCCGGCTCACCGAGTTCGGAGTTGAGTGGCCCGGCGCCGCAAGTGTGTATCCGGGACCGCGGGGGCCGTCGTCGTCGGGCTATATAGCGGTGGCCGAGTCCTGGGTCATGTAGGGGTACGGCGATGGGTGCCCTAGTGTTAAGCACCCTTAGTGATATGTGAGGGCCGCAGCCAGAGCGCCAGCGGACAGAAGCACGACAGAAGCAGAGGTGACCATGGCCAAGCGCAGCAATCCCGCAATACGCATCGCACAGGAAACCGCCCACAATGCGGTGTTCGATGCCGAAGGCAGGCCAAAACCGGGAGTCCACAACCTGCTGCTCCGGGCCGTGGAGATCCAGCGACCCCTGGTGCTGGCCAACATCCGCCGTCTGCAGCGCCGGCATCCCCGGGCCAGTGCCGCGCAGCTCGCCGCCAAACTGGAGCGCGACTACCTCACTGCCGTGGCCGGCGGCGGCGCGATCGTGGGCGCCACCGCTGTGGTGCCCGGCATCGGCACCGTCGCCGCCCTCGGGTTGTCCGCAGCAGCCACTGTGGGTTTCCTTGAAGCCACGTCGCTGTACTCCGCCTCGCTGGCCGAACTCCATGGCATCCGTCTGACCAATCCGGAGAAAGCCAGCACCATGGTCATGGCCATCATGCTGGGTGAGGAAGGTACCGCGTTGCTTGGCGCCCTGAGCGGCCAGGTCACGGGCAAGGGAACGGCCACCCAGACGTGGGGCAACGCGCTTTTCAAATCGATGCCCGTCTCGGGTTTTGGCGTCGTGCGGAACAAGATCCAGAAGGCCTTCCTCAGAAACCTGCTCAAACGCCAAGGCAAGGCTTTTCTGGGCCGGGCGCTACCGTTCGGCATCGGCGCTGTCGTCGGGGGAGCCGGCAACCTCGTGATGGGCCGGGCCGTGGCGGCAAACGCCAGGGAAGCCTTCGGTCCCATGCCGGACACCATTCCGGGGGAGCTGCAGGCCACAGCCGCAGCAGCCCCGGACAACTTCACGCTGGAAGGCAGGAAACTTGGATCTCAACGCTGACCTCGGGGAGTCGTTCGGCTCCTGGAACATGGGTGACGACGCCGGGATGTTCCCGCTGGTGACCAGCGCGAACGTGGCCTGCGGCTTCCATGCAGGAGATCCGGTCACCATGCTGGACAGCTGCCGCGCTGCTTTCGAGCTGGACGTGACCGTCGGAGCCCATGTGGGCTACCGGGACCTGGCCGGCTTCGGCCGGCGCTCCATGGACATGTCATTCGATGAACTCTTCGGCGATGTCCTCTACCAGCTGGGGGCGCTGGACGGTGTTGCCCATGCCGTGGGCGCATCCGTGGACTACGTGAAACCGCACGGCGCGCTCTACAACCGCCTGGTCCACGACGCCGAGCAGGCCTCCGCCATGGTGGCCGCCATCCAGGCCTACGACCCAGGCCTCCCGATCCTGGGCCTGCCCGGCTCGGAGCTCCTGGTCCAGGCGAAGGAGGCCGGCCACCCGGTGTTCATAGAGGCCTTTGTGGACCGGGCCTACCGGCCGGACGGGACCCTGGTTCCGCGGTCACAGGAAGGTGCAGTGCTGCACGACGTCGACGCGATCGTGGAGCGGGCCGTGCGCCTCGCCGCGAAGGGCGAAGTGGTGGCCGTGGACGGAACGCTGGTGCACGTCAGCCCGGATTCGCTGTGCATCCATGGGGACACTCCCGGTGCGGTGGCCATGGCAGCGGCGGTGCGGGCGGGGCTGGAAGCCGCAGGTGTGCAGCTGGAGTCCTTCGCTTAGGCCTCCGGGGCGCGAACGAACACTTGGGGTCCTGGGGTAGCCCGGCGTCTCGTTCGTGGATGTGGGATGTTGTCTGGCTTGTGGTCCCGCAGGATCTGGTCGGGCCAGTGGGGTGGTTCGTGGTCTGGTTGTTCGCTGGGGTAGCGGCGGCCGGTGGGTGAGGTCCAGCCGGGTGGTTTGGTTTTGGTGGCTTGGGTGGGTTGCCAGGCGGTGGTGTGTTTGAGTTTGTGGTGTTTGGGGCAGGGCTGCCCCAAG
>DATCNU010000048.1:0-3645 GCA_036565085.1 Arthrobacter sp. | reverse complement strand
GCCGTCAGCTGGGCAACCGGCCCGGCCCGCCATGAGGGCGGCTCACCCAACGTCCTGGGTGCGGCTACGCTGGCCCGCGCCACCCAGGTCATCGCCGCTTTGGACGAGGACCGCTGGCACGCCCATGAATCGGCCATCAGGTCCTTCCTCGTGGAAGGACTCCACAGGATCGACGGCGTCACCGTGCACCAGATCTTCAAGGACACCGATCCCGACACAGACACCATCGGCGTGGTGAACTTCTCGGTGGCGGGCTACGATGCCGGCCTGGTGGCCGCCTACCTGTCCGCCGAACACGGAGTGGGCCTTCGTGACGGACGATTCTGCGCGCACCCGCTGCTCAAGCGCCTTGGCCTTCCCTCCGGTTCCTTGCGCGCCAGCTTCGGCGTAGGTTCACGGCTTGAAGATGCGCAGCGGCTCCTGGCCGGCATCGAGGAATTGCGCCGGACCGGCCTGGGATGGGACTACGTGGTGGATTCCGGCCGCTGGGTTCCGGCCAACGACACCCGGACCTACCCTGAATGGGCACCGAACACACCCGGTACCGCAGGCGCTGCGCCCTGCATCGAGGACTGACCGGGAACTGAAACCGCTGCCCGCGGCATGTGCGGTAAATTCGAAGGATACCTAAGGGCATCAGGCGAAGGAGGGCGTACGTGGCACTGGGTGGCCCCAAACTGGACCGCGTCCGCCGACGGGAACTCGGGCAGAGCTTCCAGGGCGGCGGCGAGCACTACCAGCGCGTCCGCCCCGGTTATCCGGCGGAGTCGGCGGAATGGCTTGTTCCCGATGGGGCCCTCGACGCCGCGGACGTGGGCGCCGGCACCGGGAAGTTCACGGACTTGCTGCTGGCCGTGGGGCTGTCCGTCCAGGCCGTCGACCCGTCCGCGGACATGCTTGAACAGCTGCAGCTGGGCTATCCGGGGGTACCGGCGACGCAAGGCACCGCGGAGGCGACGGGACTGCCTGACGCTTCCTTCGACGTCGTGAGTGTTGCCCAGGCATGGCACTGGTGCGATCCCCTGCCGGCGAGCACGGAACTTTCGCGGATCCTGCGTCCGGGAGGAACGCTGGGGCTCATCTGGAACCAGCTGGACACTGCCGTTCCGTGGGTGCACCGGCTCTCCCGCATCATGCACGCCGGAGATGTGTACAAGCCGGGCTTCCGTCCTGTGGTGGGACCGGAGTTCGAGGGGCTCCAAAGCCACGTGACCCGGTGGGAAGACCGGCTCACCAGCTCGGAGATCATCGAGCTGGCCAAGTCCCGGAGCTATTTCCTCCGCGCCGGTGAAGCCACCCGGAACAAGGTGCTCGCCAACCTCGACTGGTATCTGCACGACCATCTGGGCCATGCCGCCGGTGAGGACGTCGGGCTGCCGTACTTAACCCTCACCTGGCGGGCAGTGAAGGCGTGACCGCAGCGGACCACCGGGTAGGCTTGGTGTCGTGAAGACCAGCGCGCCCTCCTCCTCGATCGAGGACTACGTCAAGGTCATTTACTCCTTCACGGAGTGGCAGGACAAGCCCATCACCTCGTCACAGCTGGCGCAGCGCCTGGGTGTAGCCAATTCCTCCGTCTCCGAAATGGTCCGCAAGCTCAAGGACCAGGGCCTGGTGGACCACAAGCCCTACAGTGCCATCACCCTCACCGAGGATGGCGTGCGCCTGGCACTGTCCATGGTGAGGCGGCACCGCCTGATCGAAACGTACCTCGTGGAGCAGCTTGGGTACAGCTGGGACGAGGTCCACGATGAAGCCGAGCTGCTCGAGCACGCCGTCTCGGACACCTTCATCGAACGCATGGCGGCCAAGCTGGGGGACCCCCGTCGGGATCCACACGGGGATCCGATCCCCACGGCTGAGGGCACCGTCCTGATGCCGGATGCCCACCTGATGAGTGAACTGGACCAGGGGCACACCGGCAGGATTACGCGGATCAGCGACGAGAACCCTGATCTGCTCCGTTACCTGTCCGCGGAGGAAATCGACCTGGACGCCGAGGTGGAGGTGATCGGCCGCAAACCGTTCGGTGGTGCCCTGGTGGTGCGGATCCGATCGGGGGGCAGGACCCAGGATTACGACCTGGCCAACGAAGTGACCTCTGCGCTTTGGGTGCACAGCGACCGGTCCCACCCGGGCTGTATCCTCGCGGACCGCTGACAGCTTCTCTGGGTTTACCCTGGCCTCGTAGGTGCGTATCCGCCTACGAGGCCAGGGGTGGGAGTACCCAAATGCAACAACTACTAAGAGGTGCCGGAAAGAAAGTACCCGGCGATGTCGGCGATGAGGTGGGTGGTTCCGTTGGAGTTATTGACGAGGGTGATCTTGCCGTCGGCGCCCACGGGCACGGTGACGGAGTTCGGCACGGTCTGGCCCGGGACGAAATTCTCGTTGGACGTGGTAGGACGGGTAGTCCCTGACGCGTAGGCGATGACGTGCCCATAGGACTGAGGCTGGGTCACCGTAAGGTTAAACACCACAGCCGAGACATTCGCCGGCACGCCCGCCACGCCGGCGGCCTGGAACGACACGGACGAAAACGCGCCCACGGGCGCGGTGTTGCGGGTGTCCAGAATGCGAGACGGTGTTACCGGCACGAAAGCCCCAGGCGCTGTTGGAACCGAAGCCACGCCGAGTGGCTGGTCGGCAAACCAATAGCGCTTGGCCACGTCGTCACTGGCCATCACCACAAGGCCCGTCTTGCTGCTCACCGGCTGCTTGCTGGTGGTCACATCGTTAATATTCGGAGAGGTGGGGTCTTCGATGACGGGCGTGCCCCGACCCACAGCAAATACAGGATTGTCCATGGATGCTGTCTTCTCATAGATGCTTCCCGCCACGCCGTCAAAGGGACAACCGCTGACCGCCGATGACGGTCCTGTTTGGAAGGCGTGGACGAGGTTGTTTTCCGGATCCAGCACAATTTGCGGCCGCGTGGTGCAATCGCCCGTAAGGGAAATCGTCGATTTCGAGAAGGAGCCGGTGCCTGGCTTGAATATCAGCAACACCAACTGGGCCAGCGTCGGATCTGTACAGCCAACGTCGAGACTTGTCTTCACAGCGGCAAAGACCCGGCCGGCGGAGTCGGCCTTCAGTGATTTGACGTTAAGGTGGTCATCAGCCAGTCCGGTGCCCTTGATCGCCGCCTGGACTTTCCATGACGACGCCGCGGTCGTGGCGGTACCATCGGTGCGCGTTGCCCACCACACGGACCCCGTGAGCTGGTCGCTCCACATGACCCCGATTTTCTTCTCGCCATATGCCACGATCGCAGAGATGTCATCTGGTGCTGGGTGCGGGTTGGAAACCGGAAGCATGAAGGGGGATGCCCAGCTTGTGCCGCCAGGAGCCGAGTTGTTAACGTAAACAGTGTTGGTCAAACCGGCGACTGGGTCGCCGGCAACCTGCGTCCAGGTGGCCCAGATAGCACCCGTGGTGTCCTCGGCTATGGTCATTGATTCGCTGCTATTAGTCGCGATGACAGTTGGGAATCCGCTGTCCAATGTGTATTTTCCGCCGGAATAGCTGTACCTAAAAAGGTACGCAGGCTTCCCTGGGATTGAAGGCACCGGCGTTACGTCATTGGATACAGTGACCACATGGGAGGCGATGTACAGGTGACTTCCGTCCCATAGCGTGTCCGCC